>JADKAQ010000004.1:0-300000 GCA_016719105.1 Gemmatimonadota bacterium
AGAGGCGGCCGATGGGCTGTGGCCACGCGGTCGCAGGCGAGGGCGAAGGGAAGCTCCACGGCGCGTAGGCGCCGCCATCCACGACCTCGATCAGCACCAGCGCGCGCACATCATCGTCCTGGGGCGAGCGAGCCGCCCATGCGTCGTAGGCGGCTCTGGGGAGCGCCGCAAGGACGGGCGCGACCTCCTCGCGCCAGAAGGTGGCGAGGGCGGCGGAGTCCGCGCGGACACTGCGTGCGATGGACGCATCGGTGGCCACGCGGAGGCGCGTGGCCGTCCAGCCGCCGTTCGCGCGTCGGCGGAGAATGAAGGAAACACCGCGTGTGGCGTGGAGTGGGGCGAGGTGCACGCGGAGCTCGCGTGCAGACGCTTCCACGGCCCTCCCGAGTGGGGGATCCGCGAGCGTGTCCCGCATTTGCGGCAGCGTGGCGATGAGACGCACCAAGTGAAGCGAATCGAGGCCGAGCCGGCGCGGTGTCGGCGTCTCCTGGCCCCAGGCCGCAAGCGGAAGTGAGAAATGAGGAGGAGGCGCACTTCACGAGTGTACTTGGCGCGCAGGAGAGGACGCCTAACGTCTGGGTCGAGCTGCAACTGGCGTATAACAGAGGCGGCGTAGCCGCCTTCCGCACATCCTGCCAGTTGTCAGCTCCAACCGCATGTTAGGCGCCCCTGACGAAGCCAACAGGGCTGTGGCCTCCTTCGTGACCCAGTTGCGGCTGGGCGCTGACGCTGAAGTACTGACGCGCGCCCGGAGATGGTCGACAATGTCCAGCCACGGCACTGCGTGCTCAATCACAAGAGTCTCCAGCTCCCGCGCCCCGACATTCTGCTGCATCGGTTTCGAAGTCGAGCAGGAGCTTAGCGCTCCCGGTTCGGCCATGAGTCACTGCCGGAGGCGGATGCGGATGGGCAGGAGGCTCCGCTCGGCCGCTCGCGGTCACCAGCGCGCGGTAGACGCCAAGATTGACGAACGACGGCCCCCATTGGGACCCCCTGAGATTGAAGACGCCCACCGCTGGCGCGTTGGTCCTCCGCCATGTTGCTCCTGCCTTCCCGAATCCCGCTGCCTTGAGCGCCGGCGAGAGCATGCTGAAGCCACTTGGAGTTATCGGATGCCATCAGTCGGTGCGCCTAACGTTAGCGTTGAGCTGCGAGGGCCAGCTTAGAGTGCGGCCGCAGGCCGCACGAATCAATAGCGCCCTCGTCTGCTCCAATGCAGTGTTAGGTGGCCTCGCGCGCTAGCGACGCGGGCGCCAGGCTGCGTCAGTGGCATCGCCTCCAAGCACGTCCGGGCCCTCTGATCCGTCCGGCCGCACTGTGCGTAGCGTCGCCCGAGGGTACGACACGGACGGCAGCCCACCCCGATTCTGCTGAAAGAGAATGGACCGACCGTCCGGAGACCAACGCGGAAGATTATCGCCTGCTCCCAACAGAACGGCCGCGTCAGGAGTGGTGATGCGGGTCTCCGATGTTCCATCGCGATTGACCACGAAGATCGCACTGCTCACTTGGTAGTGCCCGGCAAAGACGAGCCGCCTTCCGTCCGGTGACCAGTCAGGGCCACTGGCTTCCACCGTCGAGACAACCCGGCGAAGCGCACCCGTGGCTGCATCGATCACAATGAGGCGTCGATCTGGATAGCGAACGCCGGCGATTTCCCGACCATCTGGCGACCACGTCGGAGTCTCGGCATAGAAGCGCTGAGTGCCAAGCGGTACGGCGCCCGCCCCGGCGGGCCCTCCCACGAAGAGAAGGTAGCCCACATTGAAAAAGCCTCCCGTGAAGAAGGCAAGATGAGCGCCGTCAGGAGACCACGCCGCGGAGCCGGTGAACTCGTTCGGGGATCCGGTCGACTCGTTCGGGCCAACGATGACCGTCTCGCGTCCGTCGGGCAGCGAGACCAAGACGAGGTCAGTGCTGGGGTAGGCAGCATCACGCCGCAGCGAGCGATTCACTACGACGCGAGTCCCGTCGGGCGACCACCGCACCGCTGAGAGTTGGTAGTCAGCGAGTGACCCCGATAATGGCGGCGTGAGCACTCGCTGCGGCTCGTGCCATCGAGGCGCGCCGTATAGAGCATCGCGGCTCCTTCGCGCCAGCTAACAAATGCGATCTCATCCACTGCGTTAATGGGCGCAGTGTTGTCTGCGCACGCCAGCGCAATAGCGGCGTGTCCAAGCACAAACAGGGATCGTGCCGGTCTGCTGAAGCGAACCAACGTCAACATAGTACCTCCTCTCCTTGACCACCTAACGTCCAGCTGAGCTGCGCGGGCATCAGATAGAGTGCGTCCGAAGGGCGCACGAATCAATAGCGCCCGCGTCTGCTCCAGCGTTAGTTAGGCATCACGCGGGGCGGGAAGTGGCACGGCAGTGTCGGCGCATCCAAGTGACAAGCAGCGGCACGGGGTCCGCCTGCGACGCCGAGAGTGGCGTGAAGTCGCTCTGGACGGCCGCGCGCACCGCGGCGGAATCGTCGGCCTCGAGCATCGTTTGCCGCCGGGCGTGCTCGACGGGGTCCATGGACGCCCGCCCCGTGGCGCCAGTGGCGGGGCCGCTGGGACCGAGAGCGACCATAGCAGTGAGCACAGGCCCCTGGCTCGGGAGCGATGGGCTGAATGAACATCACCGAGCTCCTCGACGGCTATCCCGGCCACGAGCACAACTATCCGGTGTATCCGCTGTTCAAGGATGTGGTCGAGCTGGTGGCGCAGAGCGGGATCACCTACACGCCTACGCTGCTGGTCGCCTATGGCGGGCCGTGGACGGAGAACTACTGGTACGAACACTCCGACATTCACGCTGACGCCAAGCTGCGGCGCTTCATGCCGCCTTCGGAGATCGACCAGCGGTCGATGCGGCGCCCGCAATGGTTTCGCGACGACCAGTACATCCATCCCCGCCTCGCCGAGCAGGCGAAGAAGATCATCGACGCCGGTGGAAAGGTCGGACTGGGCGGGCACGGCCAGCTGCAATGGCTGGGCGTCCAGTGGGAGTTGTGGTCGCTCGCGTCGGGCGGAATCGCCCCGATCGACGTGATCCGGATCGGCTCGCTCACCGGTGCCGATGCCATCGGCGTTGCGGGAGATCTGGGGTCGCTCGAACCGTGCAAGCTGGCCGACCTGCAGGTGCTCGACGCGAATCCACTCGACGACATCCGCAATACCAACACCATTCGCTACGTCATGAAGGACGGGCGGCTTTCTGATGGGGACACGCTCGACGAACGCTGGCCGCGCAAGCGGGAGCGGCCCAGGCCGTGGTGGATGGACGGGAGCGAAGCAGCGCGGGGGACGGGGCAGTAGCGCCGCGTCGTCCCACGACTCAGCGTCGGCGATGGTGCAACCTCGCCCTTCCGATGTCCACCGCGCCGAGCGCTACGAGTCGAGCGCCTCGTCTGGCGGCGGCGACCATTCCCACCCGATGCCGCGTGGCGTGTCGCTCGCCAGCCAGCCTAACGCGCGCAGGAACGTGCGCGCGTAGCGCTGCGCGGTGACGGCGAGTTCGGATGCGTCATGCCCTGGTGTCTCGTCACCCTCGACCGCCACGGTGTTCGCCAGCAGCGCTCCCACGAACATGCGCACCGCGGCCTCGCGGTCGCGCGGGAGCGCCGGATCCTCGTAGCCGAGTCGCGTCACATAGGCGTCGAGCACCGTGATACTGTGGCTAACGACCTCCGTCGCCTCGCGGCGGATCTGCTCGTGCGCGCGCTGCACGGCAAAGCACTGGCGCAGCAACGCGGCCAGATGGCGCAACCGCTGCCACTCGGCCGCGTACCAGGCCGCCAGCTCGCTGGGCGGATCGAGGGGAAACTGCGGGAGCGAGGCCGGGCGCTCTTGCATCGAGCACGCGTGCACCGCTTCGTCGATCAACTCGTCCTTCGTTCCAAACAGCCGGAAGAGCGTGACCTCGTTCACCGATGCTGCCTCGGCGATGCGCCGGCTCGTCGCTCCGGCCGGCCCGTACGCGGCGAAGACACTGGCCGCAGCCGCCAGCAGTCGCTCGCGCGCTTCGGGCTTGGGTGTCTCGAGCATCGTCGCGTCCGTCATCTCATGGCTCGCCATCGCTCAGTCTCCCCAGATCGGCTGCGGAGCAAGCCCCGCTGCCTGCTGTTCCTCGGTGATCTCCTGTTCGCGATCGGGCGAGACGACCTTCCCCTTGAACCACGATCCGAGATCGTCGAAGTACGTATAGGCCACCGGGACGACGATCAGTGTCAGCATCGTCGACGTGAGGAGGCCGCCGATGACCGCCCGCGCCATCGGCGAGCGGAAGCCGCCCCCCTCGCCCATCCCCAGCGCCACGGGGATCATCCCCGCCACCATCGCCAGCGTGGTCATCATGATCGGGCGCAATCGCACCACCCCGGCATCGACCAACGCCACGAAACGATTGGACCCCAGCGCACGCCGCTCGTTGGCGTTGTCGACCAGGAGGATTGCGTTCTTGACCACGAGCCCCATCAGCATGATCACGCCGATCATCGACATCATGTTCAGCGTCGTCCCGGTGAGCTTGAGCGCCAGCAGGACACCAACCAGCGACAGCGGAAGCGAGAGCATGATCGCCACCGGCTGCGTGAACGACTCGAACTGCGACGCCAGGATGAGGAAGATCAGGATGACCGCGAGCGCCAGCGTGTCGAGCACGTAGCCCCCCGTCTCCGCCAGCTGTTCGGTGTCGCCGCCGAGCGAGATCGAGTAGCCCGCGGGGAGGTTGAGCGCGGCCACGCGCGTGTTGATCGCCGTCGATGCCTCGGAAACGGACGTCTCCAGCGTGAGGTTCCCCGAGATGGTGACGATGCGCGAGAGTGCCTTGCGGTCGATCTGCGCTGGCGCCGTCCCCTGGGTGATCGTGGCCACGTCGCGCAGCGGGATGGTCGACACCCCGGTCGCTCCGCGTGCCGCCGTGGGAACGGGGATCTGCCCCACGTCTTCGAGCGATCGGCGGAACTCGGGGGCGAGCTGCACGACCACGTCGCGCTCCTCGCCCGTGGGATCCTCCCACCGCGTCGCCGTCTCGCCGGCCATCAGCGGGCGAATCGTCGCTGCTGCCTGGCCAACGTCGATCCCGATCCGGTTCGCGACGTCGCGGTCGAGCGAAATGCGGTACTCGGGCTTCGGGTCGCCTAACGAGGATTTGAGGTCGACGACTCCCGGAACCTCCTTCACCGCCGTCATCACCTGCCCTGCAATGCGCGCCAGCTCCGTCGTCTCGGGGCCGCGGATCTCGATGGCGATCGGCGGACGGATCCCGCCGATGTCGCTGGCGATGTACACGCCGGTGCGCATGCCATAGATCGGGGCGAGCGCGGCGCGTGCGGCGACCATCACCTCCTGCTGCGAGCGGCTGCGCTTCGCCGCCGCGTGCAACTTCACGTACATCTCGCCGCTGGTCACCGTCCCCGTCGCTCCCGCGCCGACCGTCGTGTAGATGTAGTCGACTTCGGGGAGCCTCCTGAGCGTCGCCACCGCCTGCTCCACCTTGCCACGCGTATACGCAAGGCTCTGCCCGGCCGGCGCCTCGACCTGCACGACGAATTCTCCCTTGTCGGTGTCGGGCATGAAGCCGCCGCCGATGAAGGGGACGAGCGCCATTGCACCCACGAGACTCGCGGCCGCGATGGCCAGCGTCGACTTCCGGTGGCGCAGCGCCCAGGTGATCACGCCGCGATAGCGCTCCGCCTGCCGGTCGAACCAGGCATTGAACGACCCGATCACGCGCGTGACGACGTTCCCCCCTTCGCCACGGTGCGGATTGACCCCCCACCAGGCGCTCAACATCGGCGTGAGCGTGAACGACACGAAGAGCGAGACCAGCACCGCCCACGAGACCGTGAGCCCGAACTGGTAGAAGAAGCGCCCGATGATCCCCTTCATGAAGGCGACCGGGGCGAAGACGGCCACGATCGAGAGCGTGGTCGCCATCACGGCCAGCGCGATCTCCTTGGTCGCCGTCCGCGCTGCCGTGAAGTGATCGCGCCCCATCTCGCGATGGCGCACGATGTTCTCCACGACGACGATCGCGTCGTCGATCAGGATGCCGATGGAGAGCGACAGCGCCATGAGGGTGAGCATGTTCAGCGTGAAGCCGAGCGCGCTCATGAGGATGAAGGAGGAGATGACCGAGACCGGGAGCGCCAGCGAGGTGATCGCCGTCGCCTTCCAGTCGTTGAGGAAGAGCATCACGATGATGATCGTCAGCACCGCGCCCAGGAGCAGCTCGTGGATGACGTCCGACACCGAGTTGCGGATCTGCACCGAGTTGTCGCGGATCACCGACAGCTCGATTCCCTTGGGGAGCGTGGCGCGCAGTTCGGCCAGCGCCTGCTGCACTCCGTCGGCCACTGCGACCGTGTTCGCCCCCGACACCTTGATGACATCGAGCGCCACCGCGCGCTCCACGCCTAACAAGGCGAGCGATCGCTCCTCCTCGTTCCCGACCTCGACCCGCGCGATCTCCTTGAGGCGCACCGGACTCCCGCCGCGCGTGGCGACGATCACCTCGTCGAACTGCGCCGGGTCGGTGATGCGTCCCGTGACCCGGACGATGCGCTCGTTGGGTCCCTGATCCACGCGCCCGGCGGGGATCTCCAGGTTCTGCCGCTGCAGCGCCCCCATGACCTCGGGGACCGTCACGCCTAACGCCTGCAGCTTGCCCGGCAACAGGTTGACGCGGATCTCGCGCTTGAGCCCACCCGAGATGCGCACCTCACCCACCCCCGACACCGACTCCAGCTTGCGCCGCAAGTCCTCGTCGGCCAGGGTGGTCAGCGCCACCAGCGGCGTCGTCTTGCTGGCGATTGCCAGCGAGAGAATCGGCTGGGCATTCGGGTCGAGCTTCTGCACGAGCGGCGACTCGATGTCGTCGGGCAGGTCGCGCTTGATCGTCTCGATCTTGGTCCGGATGTCCTGCGCCGCAACGTCGCCGTTGCGATTGAGGTCGAACTCCACGATGACCTGCGAGATCCCTTCCAGCGACACCGAGACGAGGCTCTTCACCCCCTGCACGGGATTGAAGGCCTCCTCCATGCGCCGCGTCACCTCACGCTCGACCGTCTCGGCGCTCGCCCCCGGGTACACGGTCTGCACCGTCACCATCGGGAGGTCGACGTTGGGGAACTGGTCGATCGCCAATCCGCGATAGCTGAAGATCCCCAGCACCACGAGGGCCAGCATCATCATCGTCGTGAAGACCGGTCGCCGGATGGCGAGCGCGCTCAGCCCGCTCCCGCCGCCGGACTCACCGTGCGACCCGCGGGTAGCGTGCGACGCGCTTGTCGCGTCGGACGCGCCGGCGTCGAGCGACTCGTTCGGCTCCTGTGACTGCTTCGGCTCGTTGGACATCACCACTATTCCTTGCCCGAGACGACGCTGACCACGATGCCATCGGCCACGTCGGTCGTAGGCGTGACGATCACCTGGTCACCGGTCGCCAGTCCGGTGGTCACCGCCACGGTGCCGGTCGCTTCATCGTGGGCGCCGAGCGTGACCGCGCGTTGCGTGACGCGCCCATTGGTCACGACGAAGACATGCCCCCCTTTCCCATCGGGAGCCGCCCCTTGCACGGCTGTCATCGGCACCACGATCGCCGTCACGCTTCCGAGTGCGATGCGCCCCCGTGCGTACTGCCCGCCCACGATGCGCCCCTTGGCGTTGGCCAGCTCCACGTGCACCCCCACCTGTCGAGTGCCGGGATCGGCCACCGGGTCGACGCGCGCCACGTGACCACGGAAGTCCTCGCCGGGGAAGGCGTCGAGACTGAAGGTCACCGACTGCCCCACCTTGACCCGCGCCGCGTCGTCCACGCCGATCTGCCCCGCCAGGTCGAGCGTGCGCCCGTTGACCACCACGAGGATCTCGTCGTTAGGTGCGACGCTCTCGCCGTCGCGTCGCGTGCGCGCGCTCACCACGCCATCGATCGGTGATACCACGCTCGTGTAGTCGGCCGCTTCGGCGGCGCTCGTCTCCTGCGCCTTCGCCGCCGCCACCTGCGCCAGCGCCGATTCGTATCCCGCCTCCGCACTCTGGCGCTCGATGGCCGACATCGCGCCCGCCGTGAACAGTGTGCGCGCCGCCTCCAGTCGTTGCCGCGCCAGCGCGTGATTGGCCTCGGCGGCGGCGACGTTCGCCCTCGCTCCGGCGGCCTGGCTCACGATCCCGGCGGCGCGAATCGTCGCCAGGCGCTGGCCGCGTCGCACTGTCGAGCCGCGGTCCACGCTCAGCCCGGCGATCGTTCCACCGACACGGGCGCGCAGCGCCACGACCTCCTTCGGCTGCAACGGACCGCTGAGGACGATGGCATCGCCGATCTCCGCCTGGGTCGCGGCGATCAGGTCCTGCGACGTCAACACGATCGGCGCCTTGCCCCTGGCGTTGGCGCCAGTTGCTGTGCCGCCGTTGGCGGTGGTCGTGGCGGCGTCCTTCGCATTCGCGCCGCCGCAGGCCGCCAGTGCAACGAGGGTTCCGGTAAGCGCGAGGCGCCGCGTCATTCCGGCGGCGGAGGCGCGCAGGCGACCGACGGGTGGCGGCGATGGCGAACGGTGCATGCGGCGTGACATCGGGCGTTGGTCAGGAAGGGCTGAAGAAAGAGAGCTCGGCGCGGTGTGCGAGGCGCCAGCGGGTTCGGTCAGGTGCAACGAGCCTTCGGGGATGGGCATCGCGGTCACCTCGCGCGGGAACTGGCCGACACGGGAACGCGCCCGAGGGCACGGTCGACACCCGCATCTGCGAGGAGGAAATCGGCCGTCGCCTGGGCCAGGTTGGTGCGCGCCTGCAGGAGGGCGAGCCGCCCATCCGACACCTCGAGCTGCGTCGCCAATCCCTGCTCGTAGCGGAGCACCGTGAGGTCGTGGACGCGCTGTGCCTGCTCGACGTTGCGCGTCCTCGCGGCAATGCTCGAGAGTGCGCGGGCGCGCTCGCCGCGTGCGCGTTGGTATTCCACCTGCACCCCTTCGCGTAGCTGCCCGAGCTGCAGCCGCGATTTGTCCAGCTCGATCTGCGCCTCATGCAGCTCCGCCATGCGCCGGAAGCCGGTGAAGAGCGGCAGCTGCACGGCGACCGACGCCGAGACGTCGCGCCGGAGCGGCGTCCCCGACAGGCCGAATACACGGTCGGGAAAGAGCTGCCCCCCGTAGTTCATCTGGAGCGCGACCGACGGGAGGAAGTTCCCGCGCGCGATCGTCACCTGCCGTTCGCGGATCGAGACCTGTCGGTCGGCGGCGGTGACCAGCGGGCGATCGTCGGCCATCCGCGTGGGATCGGGGTCGGCGGTGGTATCGACGAACGTCGGCGCCACCAGCGCCGTCGTGAGACGAATGGGCTGCGTCAGCGGCAGGTCGACGAGCCGCTTGAGGTCGAGCAGCGACACCTCGGCCGCGTTGCGCGCCTCGACCAGTTGCGGGCGCAGGTTCTCAGTCGCCACGTCGGCTCGCAGCACTTCCAGCTCGGAGGCGCTTCCTGCCTTGAGCCTCAATCGCTCCTGCGCCAGGAAGCGCTCCGCCTGATCGAGCGCGGCCTGCGCGATCTGCTCCAACTGCTGGGAGAGTGCTGCGCGCACATAGGCGCGCCGTACCTGGAGCGCGACTTCCGACACCTGCTCGCGGAAGTCCAGGCTCGCCATGTCGCGATAGGCCGACGCGATCTTGAGCGCCGAGCCCACGCGTCCGCCGGAATACAGCACCTGCGTCCCCTTGATGCTCCCCACGTAGGTGTTGGGACGCCCGAACGGGAGACTGCTGAAGAGCGAGGCGATTCCGCCCAACCCCGCCTTGGCGGCGTTGTCCTCCAGATACTTGAGCCGCTCGTTCACGCTCCCGGTCGAATCAGGTTCGAATCGCATCGAGTCGGGGAGCGTCACCGCCCCCGTGTTGAACGGCGAGCGATACGTCCGGGTGTAGGAGAGCGACGCATCAACCTGCGGGAGCGCCTGCGCCCGCACCGCCGTCACCTGTGCGCCGGCGAGCGAGACCTGCGCCCGCGCCAGTCGGACCTCCTGGCTCTCGCCAAGTGCGCGTGCAAGCGCTTGCTCGAGCGTGAGCGCCACGCTGTCATCTGCTGCGACTGCCTGACGAGTGCCGTCGGTACTCAACGCGACGCCCACACGCGGACTGGACTGCGCCTTCACCGCCACCGGACCTAGAGCGAGCAGGGCGAGCAGCGCGAGTAACGCCGTGGCCGAGAGCTCATCTCGCCTTCTCAGAGCGTCAAACCGGTGCGGTTCGGCCGATGCCCGAGCCACCCGGGGATTTCGATTGTAAGTGCGCACTTGCTGACACGCGTCTGGTGAACTGAAAGTAGAACACAATTTCTACTTGCAACGTAGAGGGGCGCTTTCTAAAATGTCAATCCTAGAATGACGGTTCTGTTTTGAAGTCGTCACATGTCGAAAGCACGGGCGCGCGTGCTGGGGAGTCGGAAGGGAACGAGCCAATGCGCGGTCCCTCATCATGGTCGGAGGTGGCGATGAACGACGAAACGCGAGACACGGGCGAGAGCGCCGCGCAGCGACGCCCGCGTCAGGAGCGTGGCCGGCGCCGCGTCGATGAGATCCTCGACGCCGCCGAGTCGCTGATCGTCGAGGTGGGCGCCACCGCCTGCTCGGTCCAGGAGTTGGCGCGACGCGCCGGATCGTCGGTCGGGTCGATGTACCACTTCTTCCCGACCAAGGACGCCATCTTCGACGCCCTGCGTGTCCGCTACGCCGCCGAGGGGCACGCCATGGCGGCCGAGATCCACGCGCAGGCCGCCGAGTGGGCGCGCCTTCCGTTTTCGGAGTTCGTCGATCGAATGCTCGCCCTGATGACCGACTTCATGGCGCGCACCCCTGCCTACTTCGTGCTCAACAGCATGGAGTCAGGGCCCGCCATCAAGGACGCGGCGGCGCATGTCGCGGTTGGAGAAGCGCTCATGGCCCTCCTCTCCGCGCGTGACCCTTCCGCCTCGCGCGCCGACTGCTCGAGGCGCGTCGAGGTACTGATGGTGATCGGCGACGGGATCGTCTCGCAGCTTGGGCGCGCCGCTTCGACCGAGCGCCCGCGATACATGGACGAGCTGCGTCGCGCCATTCTCGGGTACCTCGGCACGTACGAAGAGGCGCAGCAGTAGCTCGACCATTCGCACGATCATCGGCTCCCACCTATACTCGCCGCGCCCGACTTCCCCCTCGAGCCGCGGAGCAATTCGTGTCAAAGCCTGTGATCCTTACGGTCGACGACGATCCATCCGTCCTCGCCGCCATCGAGCGCGACCTGCGGCGCCGGTATCGCGATGACTATCGGGTGATGAAGGCCGCGTCGGGGGGCGCAGCGCTGGAGGCCGCCCGCGAACTGGCCGCGCGCAACACGCTGATCGCGCTCTTCCTCGTCGATCAGCGAATGCCGGGGATATCGGGGACCGAACTGCTGCGCGAGGTGAAAGCGCTGCACCCGAACGCCAGGCGCGTCCTCCTGACCGCCTACGCCGACACCGATGTCGCGATCTCGGGGATCAACGACGTCGGGCTCGATTACTATCTCGTGAAGCCGTGGGATCCGCCGGAGCAGCGGCTCTATCCGGTGCTGGACGATCTGCTGGCCGAATGGCGCGCCCGCGTCATTCCCTCGTTCGAGGGGATCCGCGTCCTCGGCTCGCAGTGGTCGCCCCCGTCGTTCCTCGTCCGTGAGTTTCTCTCGCGCAACCGCGTCCCGTACGAGTGGGTCGACCTCGACGCCGACGCGACGGCTCGCGCCCTGGCCGAGTCCGTCGCCGGCGACCTCACGCGGCTGCCGGTGGTGCTCTTCCCGGACGGCACGCATCTCGTCGCACCGACGCAGATGGCACTCGCCACCAAGTCAGGAATGCAGACGCAGGCGAGTCGCCCGTTCTACGATGTGGTGATCGTCGGCGGTGGGCCGGCGGGGCTCGCCAACGCGGTCTACGCGGCGTCCGAGGGACTACGCACCGTGATCGTGGGAGGAGAGGCCGCGGGCGGACAGGCGGGGACGAGTTCGATGATCGAGAACTATCTCGGCTTTCCGGCGGGCGTGTCCGGTGCCGATCTGGCGCATCGCGCCACCACCCAGGCCAGGCGATTCGGCGCCGAGATCCTCACGGGCCAGGAGGTGGTGGGGTTGCGTCGCGAGGACTCGTACCGCGTCGTGATCCTCTCTGACGGCACCGAACTCACCACGCGCCGATGGCCTCGGAGCGCGCCATGTCACAGTACCTCGTCGATCGCATCCACTCCACGCCGAATATCGAAGTGGTTGGCAACGGCGAAATCGAGTGCGTGCAGGGCGACACTGAAGTGCGCACGGTCGAGTTGAAGTCGGTCAAGACCGAGGAGCGAATCACGATTGCGGCGTCGGCGCTGTTCATCTTCATCGGGGTGCAGCCGCATACCAAGCCGTTCATCGACCTGCTGGCGTGCGACGCGTCGGGCTTCATCCTCGCGGGCGCCGACATCCCGGTCGAGCATGGTCGTCCGCGCGGTTGGCCGCTGGCGCGCGCCCGCTACATGTTCGAAACGAACGTCGCCGACGTGATTGCAGCTGGCGACATCCGCTCCGGCGCCAATCGGCGTCGTAGCTCAGCTGCGGCCGAAGGACATAGAGCGCGCGCCGCGCGCGTACAATCGTTCGGCCGACTGCTGCAGCGTGTGTTATGCCGCGTCGGATTGAGGTGGCGACAGCAGCCATGAGTCACGACGGAAGTCGTCGTACAGGTAGATCCTGTCAAATGCGCTCGCGAAGGGCGGCTGAAGCACAGACGGATCGAAGGACATTGCGGACGAAAGCCGAGAAGAACGAAAGGCGATCAACAACCAGGCGCGATCCACCCTCGTGAGATAGCGGGGGAGCAGGCGCTCCTTGGTCGCGACCACCTCGGCCAACTTGGCTCGCTCAATTGGTGCAATCCACGCAAACCCCGGCGCCATCCAGAAGTGTTGTGCGGCGCGTTCGGGGTAATGTACCGTCATGGCCACTACGGCGTCCCATACGTCGGCGAGTCGTTCATCTCCGTCACCAAGCGTCACCGAAGTGCCTGGCGCGATGGGCGACTCGTGGCGGACAATACTGACTAGTCGCTGAGCAAGCGAAGCGAGATCGCGGCCGCTTGGTTGCCAATGCTGGCTGAAGTGAACGGACACCGCGAGCGGTGGATCGCCGCCCTGGAGCATGAGATCCTGCGCGTTCGCGAGCACGCTGGCACGCGCCGACTCAAGCGCTTGTGGCGGCGAGGTGGACGCGCCGGATGCGACGAACAGCTCCGTCACCTCGATGCCGACCCTGCGTTCTTTGCCGCGCACGATGAAGTCAGGCGCCTCCGAGGGCTCAACATCGCCGTCAGGAAAACGGGTGCACACATCGCGGAAGCGCGTCAGAAGCGCTAGCTCGGCGCCCTTCTTCGTCGCACGGGTCACATCGCGTGATTGTTCGGCGGCATAACGTCCAGTTCAGCAGCGAGGGCAGCATACAAAGTGCGGCCGGAGGCCGCACGTATCATCAACGCCCTCGTCTGCTGCAACGATAGTTGTACCGCGCGCTATTTCTTAGGAGCTGGATTGCTCGGCGGCGGTGGTGGCGGGCCCTGCGGGGCCGTCTTTGGCGCCGGTGGCGTTACTGTCGTGCGAGCGCCCTCGTCGATGCGGCCGGGATGATCCGCGGGCGGCGTTGTCTGAATTCTAAAGCCCTCCTTCGACATTCGGAGCCTCCCTCGCAAAGAGTGGATGACCGACTGCTGGACCAACCCTCTCATCACCTACGCTGGCCACTGCTCCCACACTTTGCACCAGTCGCGCCGGAATGTGCATAGCGGAGTAGTTGCTCGCGACGTATTCCCCGGTCGCGCCGTCGCGCAGCGCAGGCTCGCGTAGAATGAGGTCGCGCTCGGAGTCCTGGACGCCAGTGTCCGCAAATGCGAGGATGCCGGCCCAGACATCGCCGGTAGTAAGCGTCACCACGATCCATCGCTCTCGCACGCATGAGGAAACGAACTCGGACCAGGCGGACGGGTGCTTGCTCGCACCGGCGGCCTGCGACACGAGGGCATGAACCTTCGCGGCAGAGAAGCCAATGAGCGCGGAGCCCATGAGATGCCCCGCAAACGGAATCAGCACCAAGAGAAGCTGTGATGCCTTGAGTGAGAGGTAGGTGCTAGGAATGACATGGGCCGCCGGGAGGAAGTCGAGCCATGCCGCGACGACTGCGTAGAGGAGAAGGCCAAGCGCGGAGAAGGCGACATGCTGCACGGCGGCTTGCCACTCCTTCTGCCGCCAGTCGGAGGAAACCGTTTGGGTAAACGCGTAGACGCCGCACGCGCCTGGCACGATGGCCAGAACTACGACTAGGAATGCGGCGGCGGAGGTCGGCACCCTCAATGTCTCCTAACTTTGGCGGTATAACGTTTGGGTTCACCTGCAGCCGAAGGCTATCGCGCGAGCGGAGCGAGCGTACCATAACTCGGCTGACTGGTGCAACCCTCTGTTATGCGACGCGCAGGGGCTTGATGCGGGCGACGTCGTCCTTGATCCGCTTGTCCGGCCTCCCAGAGATCGACATTGCGCTGGGCGTTGAGCCAGAACTCTGCGCTGTTGCCGAAGAGCCGGGGGAGAGCCGGAGCGCCATCTCAGGACGGAGGGCGCGCCGCTCGCGGAGCAGTTCGTTGACGGACTGCCAGGACACGCCCAACGCCTCCGCCAGCCCGGCGACGGTGAGCGCGTAGTCGGGCATGAAGTCCTCGCGGAGCATCTCCCCGGGGTGGGTGGGCCGCCGCTTCATGGTACGGGGATGCGGGATACTCATGCGAAGCACTCCAGCCTAGTGATAGTCGCACACTTCGACGTCGTAGGCATCGCCGTCGACAAAGCGGAAACAAATGCGCCACTGATCGTTCACGGCAATCGCATGCTGGCCCTGCCGATCGCCGCGCAGCGCATGCAGGCGATTGCCGGGGGGCACTTTCAGGTCGTCGAGGACGTCGCCAGGTCACATGCTCCAGCTTGCGCGCCGCGCCACGTCGGGCGGAAAGCGCTTGGCCGCGCCCGTGGCAAACAGGTCCTGCGTGCGTTTGTCGGCGAACGACTTGATCACGCGTCAAGTGTAACGCATCACGTGACGCATGTCAAATGGCGTCAGTCGGTTCGCATAACGTTTGGTTCACCTGCAGCCGAATTCGATCGTGCGAGCGCAGCGAGCATACATCTGCTCGGCTGTCTGGTGCAACCGAGTGTTATACGGCACGGCGCCGAAACAAGGCGGCCAATCGATAGCCCAGACGACCAAGATGGCCCAGCTCATGCAACGCCGCCAGCTCGCGCTCGCGGCGGGCACGATTCGAGAACAGCTCATCGGGATTCTCCAAGCGCTCTTCGGCCTCATCAACCAGCCGATCCGCACCGGGTATGCGACGCGCGAACGCCGCCTCCTGGCGTACGCAGACGCGTTCGATTCGGCCGCGTGCCGCCTCATGGTATCGAAAGCCGGCGCGCGCGAGGCGCGCGTGCGCGCCCTCGTGCACTAGCGTAAGCGCCAAGTGAGCAGGCGTTGTGGCGTCCGAGGTGACGTAGTCGAAGTCGAGTACGCACATGCGAAGCTCGTAGCGGCACTGCGCAATCGCGGCTGGTGCCCGAACACCCACACGCGAGGCAAGTCGCGGCGCAGGTACCGAGGCGGCGCTCGTCATGCTCTGCGAGAAGTGCCACCGCCGCGGCGACCTTCTCGAAGATGACCGTGCGCTCGCGGCGAAGGGGAGCAGGGCGCGGACATCAAATCCGCTCACTTCTCTCCGACGGCCGAATCGGTACGCGAACCGAAGGAATCGGTCGGCTGCCGATGAATGGTGCGCACGCACAAGAGTCCCTAGGTCGGATCTGCCGTATAACGTGTGGTTCAGCTGCGCGCGAAGGCAACCGAGCGAGCGCAGGGAGCCTCACAGCTCGCCCGTCGCTGCAACTGTCGTTACAGCGCGGGGCCGGACCGGTGGGTGCGGTTGCATCGTGCCAGCGCCTGCGCACGGGTCCTGGCGCGCGGGCCTGCGCACAGCGCTTGGCGAGGCACGCGGGTTCCGACACGGACATCCGGAGAGCCCCGTGTGGGCCGACGGCCGCGACGGGCCAAGCGTGCGAGGCCCAACCGGTGAGTTCGAGAAGGGCGCGACGGGCGGCGCGCCACGCCCGGCGGCAGCGGCGGGGGGCGGCAGCGCCACACGGGCTCGCCGGGGCCGCCCGCCGGGGCCCCCCGGCCGCCCCGGGCCCCCCCGGGCCGACCGCCGGGGCCACGCGAACCGGCCCCGCCCCGCCCCCCCGCGCGGGCGGCGGCCCGCCCCCTCGCCGCCGCGGGGCTCCGCCCCGCCGGCGGGGCCCGTGCGGCCGGCGCGCGGACCGGGCCCGTCCCCGGCGGGCGGGCCCCGCGGGGTAACGTGCATTGATCAGTCTACCGATGTCCCGCACCTCGTACTCACCACGGGCATGATCGGCGACCTATTGCAGGATAACGCCGGACTCCCGGTCCGGCCAGAATGCTGCAAGTCCGCAACACGTCAGGTCTTACCCTGCGCTCGTCGTAGCGGGGATATCGCGTTATCCGTGCGTAGAGCAGGGGATAACCCGACTCGGCACGAGAGCGTCACTGGCGTCGGAGGCGGGAGGGGATCGATGGCCTCACAAAGGGAGTGGGAGAGTCGGAGGCGGGGTCGCCAGCGGCGGAGGATGGCGCCCGCGGCGGCTGGACGACGTCGACCGTTGTCAAAGGAACCGCAGGCGGCGTAGTGTCGAGACTATCGAGCGGGCTTCGCACCCCGGTACCGCTCTCCAACACGTGCAGATAGAGCATGGTGGTGGATACGTCACGATGTCCCAGCAGCGATTGCACGGTGCGGATGTCGTATCCGGCGCGCAGGAGTTGCGTAGCAAAGGAGTGACGGAAGGTGTGTGCCGTCACTCGCTTGTTGATGCCGGCGAGGCTGGCGGCTTGAGTGATGGCGCGCGAGACGGTCGTTTCGTACAGGTGATAGCGCATCAGCTCGCCCGTGTCGCCGTCGCGGTACTGCCGCGTGGCGGGAAAGACCCACGCCCATCGCCAGTCGCGCCGCGCGCTCGGCACTTTCAGGCCAAAGGCATGGGGGAGCGCATTGTAGCCACCGCCTCGCGACACGTCGGTGAGGTGCAGTTGGCGTGCTCGCATCAGTCGGTCGGACATTGGGGCGATCGTTTGCTCAGGCAGGACGGTACGGCGGTCTTTCCCCCCCTTGGCGTCGCGAAGCGTCAGAATGCGGCGCTGCACGTCGACGTCCTTGATGCGGAGCGTCAGCGCCTCGTTGAGTCGAAGTCCGCTTCCATACAGCAGCATTACGATGAGTCGCAGATCGCCATCCAATTGCCGGAGGATTTCCGTGACCTCGTTGGGGGCGAGAACGGTAGGGATGCGCTTGCCACGCTTGGCCCGCACCACGGCAACGTCGGACTCGATTTCGATCCCCAACACGTGTCGGTACAGGAAGAGGATCGCGGAGAGTGCCTGGTTCTGGGTTGATGCGGCGACGTCGCGCTCGGTCGCGAGGTACCCAATGAAGCGCTCGATGTCACCCTTCCCGAGTTCCCGCGGGTGACGGAGGCCGCTAAAGCGCACGAACCGTTTCACCCAGCCGACGTAGGCCTTCCGGGTGCGATTGCTATAGTTGCGGACGCGCACGGCGGCGCACAGGTCGTCGAGAAGTCGTGACATGAGTGCGATGGCTGAAGGCGGAACGAAGTCGTCCCCTCAATCCAGCGCACTGCGTGCGTCACTACCGCATCATTCGATTGCCGATCGTGCATTTCGAGCGCCGTGCGGGACATCGTCGCCTCGCCACTCGGCACAGCGCGCTCGCCACTTCGCGCAGGCATCTCGTCGATCGAACGCGTCATCTTGCCAGTCGAACGAATCGCCTTGCGGCACGAACGAGTCACCTGTCAGCGCGGCACAGTCCCCTCGCCATCTCGCGCAGCGTCCTCGCCGGCTGAGCACGTCCGCTCGCCGATCAAACCTGTCAGCTCGCAACTCCGCACAGCCTGCTCGCCAACTGAACGTGCGCCCTCGCCAACGCGCACAGCGTCCTGGTCGAATGAACGAGTGATCTCGCCACTCGACGACGTCCCCTTGCCCGATGAACGAGTCCGCTCGCCACTCCACAACGTCCGCTTGCCGGACGAACGAGTCCACTCGCCACCTGACATTGTCTCCTTGGCGGCGGAACGTGTCCTCTCGCCACTCGACCACGTCCCCTTGCCGGCCGAACGAGTCCTCTCGCCACTCGACCACGTCCCCTTGCCGGATGACCGAGTCCGCTCGCCACTCGACAACGTCCCCTTGCCGGATGAACGCGTCTGCTCGCCACTTCACGGCGTCCCCTTGTCGGTCGAACGGGGCCTCTCGCCACTCGACAACGTCCCCTTGCCGGCCGAACGAGTCCGCTCGCCACTCGACAGCGTCCCCTTGTCGGTCGAACGAGTCCGCTCGCCATGCGACAACGTCCCCTTGCCGGCCGAACGAGTCCGCTCGCCACACGACAACGTCCCCCTGCCGATCGAACGCGTCTCCTGATTTGCCTGCAGTCGATCCCTCAACGCGTCCCGTACTTCGTCTCCACCGCGATCCCGAGTTCCTTCAGGAACGGCGTCGGCAAGATCCCCCCAGCACACACGATTACCGCCTGGTTAGGCAAGCTCACCACCTCCCCCTCGTACTCGAGCTCGACGTGCGGCGCGTACACCGCCTTCACCTTCGAGCCGTACATCACGTGGAGCCGCCCCGCCCCCTGCAACTCCTCGACCTTGCGCCGGTTCTTCTCCTTGGCCCGCGTGAACGCCTTGTCGCGATACGACAGCGTCACACGCGTCCCCGGCACCTCGGCAATGGAATGCGCCGCCTCGAGCGCGCTGTCGCCACCCCCCACCACGAGCACGTGCTTTCCCGCGTACTCCTCGGGATCGATCAACCGATACACGACCTTGGGATGGTCCTCCCCCTTCACCCCCAGCTTGCGCGGTGTCCCCGTGCGCCCCAGGCACAGCAGCACGGCGCGCGTCCGATACTCCCCGACGCTGGTCTTCACCACGAAGCCGTCCCCGTCCGGGGTCACCATCTCCAGCCGCTCGTGGTACTGGATCGGCACCTTGGTGTCACGCTCCACCTGCTGCCAGAACTCCAGCAGCTTTTCCTTGCTGGTCTCGGCGATGCGCACCTTGCCCACCAGTGGGAGCTCGACGGGGCGCGTCATCACGATCTTGCCGCGGGGAAACTGGAAGACGGTCCCGCCTAACGTCCCTTGCTCGATGGTGCGAAAGCGCAGCTTGGCTTCCATCGATGCCAGTGACGCGGCAAACCCCGACGGGCCGGCACCGACGATCACCACGTCGAGACGGTCGCCGCTCCCAATCCCGGACAGCTTGCGGATCGAGCCGATCGCCGCCTTCCCCTGGTCGATCGCGTTGGCGACGAGCCCCATCCCCCCCAACTCGCCGGCGATGAACATCCCCGGGACATTGGTCTCGAAGCTCGGGCTCACGTGCGGAATGTCCACGCCTCGCTTCTCGGTCCCGAAGACGAGGTCGATCGCGTCCATGGGACAGGCCGCCTTGCATGCCCCATGGCCGATGCAGCTGGCGGCATCGACCAGCACCGCCTTCCCGTTCACCAGCCCAAGCGGCGAGTGCAGCGGCTGCTCGGGACACGCCTCCACGCAGGCCCCGCACCCGATGCACAGGTGCTCGTCGATCACCGGGTGCAGCGTCGGGGGCTCGTTCACCCCGGCCCGGGTGTTCTCCTCGAGCACCTGCGCCGACTCACGCTCGTGCGCTTGTCGCGACTTCAACTGTCTGGCAATCGCCACGACCGTGATGAGGGCGAGGGCGACGAAGATGAGCGTGGTCATGACGACGGGCAGATTGTGACGTACGTGTGAACCCACGATGAAACGGTCCCACGCACGGTGCGGCAAACTCGACCACACCAGATAGTGCCCTTCCGACGCGCGCGCGTTGCGCTACGTCACGCTCCGCACCGCCGCTCGACTACCGCTTCGCCGCCGCCCCGTACGTCCCGTACGCCCCGCTCCGGTACAGTCGATCGGCGGTGTGAAAGTAGGCGATCGCATCCTCCACCAACTCGCGCCCCGCCGAGTCGGGCGATGCCACGCGACGCAACCGCTTGGCCGGCCGGTCGTACTCGTACAGCTCCGTGGCCCCCTTGAGCCCGAGCACCGCGATGCGGTCTCCCTGCATGAGGGCGATGTTGGAGTTGTGCGTCATGAGCGCACGCCCGCGCTCCGGCGGCACACTGAACACGTCCTGGCCGAACCACTTGCTCTCGTACGTCATCCCCAGGCGCGCCATGATGGTCGCCGGGAGGTCCATGGTCGAGGCCAACGTATTGATGCGCTGTCCGGCGGGGATGAAGCGCGGCGCGTAGAACAGGATGGGGACCTCGTAGCTGGGGAGCGGGATCTCCGAGGCGCCGTACACGCGCGCGCCGTGGTCGCCCATCAGCACGAAAAGGGTGCTGTCGAACCACGGGTGCGTCGCGGCCATGCGCATGAAGCGCCCGAGCGCCCAGTCGGCGTACATGACGGCGTTGGTGCGCTTGCGAGCGTTGGGGTCGGCGGCGATGCGCCCAGCGGGAAACGAGTACGGCTTGTGGTTGGAGACCGACAGCACCAACGAGTAGAAGGGTCGCTGGGCGGCGTGGAGCGAGTCGTACACGGCCAGGGCCTTGTCGAAGATGTACTCGTCGGCGGCCCCCCACGCATTCGTGAACGCATCCTTGGGATAGTCCTTCTGCTCCACGATGAGCTCCATGCCGTTGTTCCGCATGTACGAGCCCATGCCGTCGAACATCGCCCGCCCGCCATAGATGAAGGACGTGTTGTAGCCCCGCTCCTTGAGCACCGACGGCAGCGTGAACAGCCCCTGCGACGCCGGGCGCCTGACGATGGAGATGCCGGGGAGGGGCGGGAGCGACGATGTGGTCGCCTCGAGCGCGCGGATGGTGCGGTTGCCGGTGGAATACGCGTTGGCCAGCACGGTGCCTTCGGCGATCAGCGAGTCGAAGCGCGGGGTGAGCACGGTGTCGCCGCGCGGGTGCAACGACGCCAGGAAGATCGACCCCAGGCTCTCCTCGAGGACGACGACGACGTTGCGGCGCGACTCGGGGACCGCCGAGACGACGCGACGCTCGGTCGGGCGATCGGGGCTCCACGCGGCGCCCCCCAGCGCCACCGAGTCGCCCACCACCAACGACCGGATGCGGGCCGATTCCTCGGCCACCGGGCGCGTGGCATACAACCCCTCGTACGGCGCGTCCTGCCCCATGAAGGCCATCCAGAACGTGTAGTAGCCGTTCAGGGCGATCTCGTTGAGCGCACGATCGTCGCTGACCTTCCCCATCTCCGGCGCGACACCGAAGGTCAGGGCGCCTAACGTGGCGGCGTGGGCGCCGACCACGGCGAGGCGCGAGCGGGCCGGGGTCGCCGCCTCGAGCGCGCGGGCGATGCGACGGCGCGTGAGCCAGACCCCCAGCGCCCCCACCGCGGCGACGCCGAGCAGGATGGCGGGGAGCGGATAGCTCTCCCACAGGTTGGTGACGACCTCCGTGGGAAAGATCAGGTAGTCGACGGCGACGAAGTTGAAGCGGCCGTTGAACTCGTCGAAGAAGATCACCTCGGCGGCGATCACGAAGGCCGAGAGCGCGAAGAGAAAGAAGAGCCACCCTCGCATCCACCCGCGCACGACGCGCGAGGAGAACCAGCGGTCGGGGAGGAGCGCGAGGACCACCACGAGCGGGGCGACGACCCAGAGCGAGGCGAGCACGTCGAAGACCTCACCCACGAGCAGCGCCTTGAGCACCTCGTACAGCGAGGCGTCAAGCTCGCGCCACGCATACGCCAGCAGCGCCAGGCGCGTGACGACTGCCACGACCATCAGCACGACGACGAGCATCGCGGCGAGGGCGAAGCGCCCCAGGCGCGTGCGAAGGCCCGCCGTCGCATCGGCAAAGGGGAGGGCAGGTGATACGGTACTCGCCAAGCAACACTCCGGTCACGAGTTCTCTACCAAGCTAGCGCGGCAAAGATGAATCGCTCGTGAGGGAGGGCGAAAGGTCAGGCCGGGCGCCCTCGGGACCAGAGGATGTAGTCGGTGCTGACGGGGGCTCCGCCGCTGCGACGCATGGTCAACGCCACCTGGCCGCGATGATAGGCGCCATGCATGGCCACGTGCAGGAGGATGTCGAGCACGCGCCCGGTGAAGGTCGCCCCGGAGCTGTTGGTGTAGGTCACGGCGCGCTGCAGCGTCGCGTCGGTCTCAAGGTCGATGAAGCGCTGGTAGTCGCGCGCGTTTTCGTCCGAGAGGACGGCGCACTCCTCCAGCGAGAGCTCGGGCCACACGCCGACGCGGGGGTCGCGCCCCTCGATTCGCGTGATCCAGATGTGCTCGGCCGCCAGCACGTGGGCGTAGCGTTCGATCGACAGCGGGTCGTCGCCCGGCGCGGCGCGCAGCGCCTGGAGGAGCTGGGCGTCGGCCCAGGCCATGTGCGCGAAGAGCGAGCGAATGAGGGGGAGGGACATGGTCGCGTGGGCGCGGTGTTCGGGCGAATACAGGGTGACGATTGACCCCTGCATCCATCGCAGGTGAAGTTGGGGGCGACATCGCCTTCTCCCCAACCAGGATCCTCATGAAGCAGACGCTGCGCGCGGTGACGCTCGCGATCGCGGGGCTCGCCGCGCTCCTCCTCCCGGCACGCGCCGAGGGGCAGGGAAAGGTGGCCAGACTGTTGATCACCCCCAATATCCGCGAAGTCGCCGCCGGCGATACCGTGCGCTTCTCGGCGCAGGCGGTGGATGCGAGCGGGAATCCGGTGGCGGGGGTGCGCATCCGCTTCAACGGCGTCGGGGGCGAAGGGGGGGAGATCGACTCGGCGGGGGTCCTGATCGCCGCCACGACGGGGGTGCAGCCGGTGAGCGTGGTCGCGCTCGTGGCCGGCGACCGCCCGTTCATCGAGCGCTTCGAGGTGCGTCTTGTCCCCGGGCCGGCGGCGAAGGTGACCACGGCCCCGGCTGTCGCGACGCTGGTGGTGGGGCAGCGGGTCCTGCTCAGCGCGCAGTCGTACTCGAGGGCGGGCGACGAACGGACCAAGCGCGACAACTTCACCTGGAAGAGCTCCACCCCCGCCGTCGCGCGGGTGAGCGCCGACGGGGTGCTCAGCGCCGTGGCGGCTGGGCGGGCGACGATCACCGTGACGGCGGGGGGGGCGACGAGTACCCAGGCGGTCACCGTGGTCCCGAATACGATCGCGACGCTCGACGTGTCGCCGGCGCGGACACAGGTGCGCACGGGCGACGTGGTGCGCCTCTCGGCGACGGCCCGGACGGCGAGCGGTCGGGCGATCGCCGGGCTGTCGCCGGTGTGGAGCGTGGCCGGCGGCGAGGGGGTGGTCGAGCAGGACGGCGGCTTCGTGGCCTACAAGCCGGGGCGATTCGTGGTGATGGCGAACGTCGCCGGGCGCACGGCGGAATCGGTGATCACGGTCGAGGACCGCAACGTGCGACGTCCGGTGAGCGTGGTGGGGCGACTGCCGCGCACCGAGTTCTCGACGGCCGAGGTCTGGCTGCACCCGAACGGCAAGGTCGCGTACCTCGGGGCGCACGGCGGCGGCGACCGCTTCTGGACCATCGACATCTCCAACCCGGCAAAGCCGACGATCGTCGACTCGGTGGTGATGAACACGCGCCTGGTCAACGACATCATGACGAGCGAGGACGGGAAGGTCCTCGTGGCCACGCGCGAAGGGGCGGCGGATCGCAAGAACGGGATCGTCATCTGCACGCTGGACGATCCGCTGCATCCCAAGGTCGTCGGCGAATTCACGCAGGGGGTCACGGCGGGGGTGCACTCGGCCTACGTGAACACGCAGCCGAAGTACGGGACCTTCGTGTACCTCACGAACGACGGGACCGGGGCGATGCACGTGATCGACATCAACGATCCGGCCAAGCCGAAGGAAGTGGCCCAGTGGAAGACGCCGCGCGCCGACAACGGGCGCTACATCCACGACCTCGAGGTGCGCGACGGGTTGTTGTACGGCAGCTGGTGGAACGACGGGCTGGTGATCCTCGACGTCGGCAACGGGATCAAGGGGGGGAGCCCGAGCAGTCCGCAGTTTGTCTCGCACTACAAGTACGACCTCAACGCGCTGTACAAGGATGTGGAGATCGAGAGCGGGGCAGGGCACGGGCGCGGGACGCACACCGCGTGGCGTCACAAGAACTACGTCTTCATCGCCGACGAGGTCTATCGCGCCAACCCGGTGAAGGGGGCCAAGGACGCGTCGGCCGACCGCATGTACGGGACGATGCAGGTGATCGACGTGAGCGACATCGAGCACCCGAAGTCGGTGGCCTACTACACGCCGGAGTACGGCGGCGTGCACAACGTCTGGGTGGCCGGCGACACGCTGTACATGGGGGCGTACGACGCCGGCTTCCGCGCCTTCGACATCTCGGGCGAACTGCGCGGCGACCTGCGCGCGCAGGGGCGCGAGATCACGAGCCTGTACACGGGGGACATGCAGGGGAACACGAAGAACAAGGCGCAGACGTGGGGAGTGGTCGTGAACCCGAAGGACGGGCTGGCCTACGTGAACGACTTCTTCAACGGGCTCTGGGTGGTGCGCATCGAGCCGAGGCCGGCGGTGGTGCCATAGGGCGGAGGAGGGGAAGCCGACCCTCTCGAGCGAGGGGGACGAGCACTGGGGACGAGCAGACGAAGAGGCGCGCCGCCACGCGATGGGCGGCGCGCTTTGTTTGTGTGGTGCGTCGCACTTTGGCGTCGTTCATGAACCTCGCGTGAACCCCAGATGAAAGGGCGTGACGACTCGTCAGGCATGTCCGTCATTCTCCTGCGTAACCCATTCACAAACCGCCAGATGCAACACGTTTTGCGACGCAGCGCACAGAGAAAGCTGCCGATTCTGGCGACACTGGCCCGTAGCCTGTGATTGATCGATTGGCCCTCCGTGGATCGGTCACCCATCGAACGCCGACCGTCATCTGGAGTCCGTGCCCTCCGCCCGTTTGCGAATGAACCAGGACAACCTGGCGCGCGTTGTTCCCCTCCCCGCGCCGAGTCACCCGACACCGCACCCGCTCCGCGAGCTCCCTGCGGGGCCGCGAAAGGCGCCCCCCGCGCCGGCCGCACCGGCCACCAAGACCAAGGCGGGGTCGAACATCGCCACGATGGTGATCGTCGTCACATTGCTGGCGATCAACCTGGTCGGTGCTCCCTACTACTTCAGTTCACAGGCCGCGCGCGTTCGTGACCCGCTGCACAAGCTCCTGCGCCCGTCGGGGACGGTGGGGCAGACGGCGGGGATCGTCGCGTTCCTGATCTTCGCCTTTCTCTGGCTGTATCCGTTTCGCAAGAAGTACCGGTCGCTCGCGTTCACGGGGACGATCGGCAAGTGGCTCGACGTGCACGTCACCACGGCGCTGGGGTTGCCGTTGCTGCTGACGATTCATGCCGCCTGGCGCTCGGACGGGGTGATCGGGATCGGCTTCGGCGCGATGCTGATCGTCTGCGCTTCCGGGGTGGTGGGACGCTACCTCTACACCCGGATCCCGCGCGCCAGGTCGGGGGCCGAACTCTCGCGCGACGACGCGGTGGCCGAGCGCAATCGCCTGGTCGACGAGATCGCCGACATGACGGGGATCGACCCCCGCAAGGTGGAGGAGACGCTGGACGTGTCGTCGCCCACCAACGAGAAGGCCGGCGTGTGGCAGGTGCTGCGCGACCTGATGACGAACGACCTGAATCGCTGGCGCCGCATGCGCGAGCTGAAGCGCCGCTTCCAGCAGCTGGACGGCGGGCGCTTCATCCCGGCGGCGGCGCTGAAGCGATCGCTCACGCTGGCCGATCGCGAGATCGCGCTCTCCCAGCAGCTGCGCATGCTGGACGCCACGCATCGCGTCTTCCGGTACTGGCACATCGCGCACAAGCCGTTTGCGCTCACGGCGCTGGTGGCGGTGGTCGTTCACGTCGTGGTCGTCGTGGCGGTCGGCGCGACCTGGTTCTACTGAGCCCGAGCGGATGCCGGATGGCTCGCCCCTCGCACGACGCCTTCGGTACGGCGCACTGCTCACGGTCTGCACAATGACCGTGAGCATTCTTGCCGTGTTCCCGTCGAGGCTGGCGGCGCAGATCTCCCCGGGGGCGCTGGCCAAGCCGCACGCCACGCTCGAGGGGGCAGCCAACTGCGCCAAGTGCCATGGGCTCAAGGGCTCCAACTCGCCGATGACGCAGCTCTGCCTGCAGTGCCACAAGGAGATCGGGTGGCTCGTGCAGCAGAAGCGCGGGCTTCACGCGCGCGAGGCGCGCGTGGGGAAGAAGGAATGCGCGTCGTGCCACCCCGACCACGCGGGCGCCGACTTCAAGATGGTGGAGTGGGTCGAAGGGGCGCCGAACAAGTTCGACCACCGCAAGGCGGGGTGGGCGCTCGATGGCGCGCACCTGGAGACCAAGTGCGAGACGTGCCACGCCACCAAGTACCGCGTGGGGCAGGCGGCGACGCTCTCGACGCGCAAGTCGAACGCGGGGTGGGTGGGGCTGGAGCAGAACTGCATCTCCTGCCATAAGACCGACGACGTGCACGACGGTGAACTGGCTGCCACATGCGAGTCGTGCCACGACACCAAGGCGTGGGACAAGGCGCCCAAGTTCGACCACGACAAGGCCGACTACCAGCTCGACGGTGAGCACGTCGACGTGGCGTGCAACAAGTGCCACCTGACGCCGCGCCTCAAGACGAAGGCGAACGAGAAGGGGGAGCGCATCCCGCTCTTCAAGCCGGTGCCGTACAAGGAGTGCTCGAGCTGCCATGAGGACCCGCACAAGGGGCGCCTCTCGACCAAGTGCAGCGAGTGTCACTCCACCAAGGGGTTCGACGTCATCGACAAGCGCGAGTTCAACCACGCGCTCACGCGCTACCCGCTCAAGGGCGACCACGCGGCCGTCCCGTGCGCCGATTGCCACGGCAAGGACATGTCGCGGAAGAACGTCCCCTACGCCACCTGCGCCTCCTGTCACGCCGACTCGCACAACGGCGAGGGGACGTTAGGCGGCAAGGCGACGGACTGCGCCTCCTGCCACAAGGTCGAGGGCTTTGCACCGGCGACCTACACGGTGGCGCAGCATCGCCAGACGTCGTACGCGCTCGAGGGGAAGCACCAAGTCGTGAAGTGCGCCGCCTGCCACACGGCGCGCACGGTGTCACCGACAACGGCTTCGGCCCCCGCCGCGGCGACCACCTCGCTGGCGCGCAGCCCCAAGGTCGTGCGCCTGCGCATGGCGTCGGCCAAGTGCGCGGACTGTCACGAGGACGTGCACGGCGTGGCCAACGTCGCGAGTGTCCCGTCCTCCACCTGCGAGACGTGCCACGCGGTGGCCGGCTTTGCGCCGAGTACCTACAGCCGCGAGGCGCACGCCACGCTGCGCCTGGCGCTGGAGGGAAAGCACGCCACCATCACCTGTGCGGCGTGCCATGGGGCGACGCGCCCGGGGCTCCCGGCATGGCCCGCGGCGACGCTGGCCTCGTTAGGGAAGGGGAAGGTCAAGCTGGCCGGTGTCGATCCGTCGTGCGTCTCGTGCCACGTGGATCCGCACGGCGGGCGATACAGCAAGGCGGGGGGCGCCGCCGGCGACGGCACGTGCCGCAGCTGCCATGGCGCCGACAGCTTCCGGCCGTCGCGCGTGGACGTGTCGACGCATGCGACGTACGCGCTCGCGCTCGAGGGGGCGCACCGCGCCGTCCCCTGCCTGGCCTGCCACGCCGAGATGACGCCGAAGCCGGGCAAGGGGGCGACGTCGACGCTGGTCGCCGCGGCCAACTCTGCGGCGATGCGCGCCGCCGGGGCGTCGCTCCCGTTCACCACGACGAACCGCGTCTGCGCCACCTGTCACGAGACACCGCACGGGACGCAGTTCGCCAGCCGCAAGGGGGGCGACGACTGTGCCTCGTGCCACGGCGTGGAGGGATTCGTCCCGGCCCCGCGGTTCGACCACGAGAAGTCGGCGTTCTCGCTCAAGGGGGCGCACGCGACGGTGGCGTGCGAAGGGTGCCACAAGCGGGAGCCGGTCGTCGGCGCCCCGGCAGGAACAACGCGCGTGACCTATCGCCCGCTGTCATCGGCGTGCGAGAGCTGTCACACCACGCGTCCACGTGAACGACAGGCACGGAACCGCTGATGCGCCGACTGACCTTCCTCCTCGGCCTGGTCCTGGGGCTCTTGCCGGTGGCGCTGCACGCACAGCGCACGGACAACCCGCATGGACTCTCGGTGCAGGGGACGTGCAGTGCCTGCCACAAGGCCGAGGGGTGGAAGCCCGCGGTGATCGCGCCGGGCTTCGAACACGCGCCCAAGACGTTCCCGCTCGAAGGGGCACACACCAAGGCGACCTGCAAGTCGTGCCACGTGTCGCTCGACTTCTCGGAGGCCCCGGCCACGTGCGCCTCGTGCCACCAGGACGTGCACAAGGGCGAGTTCGGGACACAATGCGCGCGGTGCCACACCGCGCGGACGTTCAACGACCGCGCGCAGATGGCGCAGGTGCACCAGACGGGGCGCTTCCCGCTGCGCGGGGGGCACGCGACCGTGTCGTGCGAGTCCTGCCACACGCCGGCCCGGAACGGGCAGCTGCAATTCGTCAATCGTCCGGCGACGTGCATCGGATGCCATGCCGCCACGATGCGGGCCGTCAAGTCGCCCGACCACCAGGCGGCGGCGTTCTCCCAGAACTGCTCGTCCTGCCACACGCTCATCTCGTGGGACAACGCGACCTTCGACCACTCCAAGACGCGCTTCCCGCTGACGCTCGGGCATGCGGGGCGCACTTGCGCCTCGTGTCACGCCGACAAGGTGTACCACGACAAGCCGATGGCGTGCGTGTCGTGCCACACGAAGGACTATCAGCGCGCGCTCAACCCGCCGCACTCCAGTGGCTTCCCCACGCTCTGCGCCGACTGCCACACGACGGCCGAGTGGAAGGGGGCCAAGTTCGATCACGACCTGACACAGTTCCCGCTGCTGGGGGCGCACAAGGCGACCACGTGCGCCGAGTGCCACGCCGACAAGGTGTTCAAGGGGAAGCCGACCAGCTGCATCAGCTGCCACCAGTCCGACTTCCAGGAGACGACGACCCCCAAGCATCCGGCCGCAGGCTTCAGTGAGTCCTGCCTGACGTGCCATACGATGGCGGGCTGGAAGGGGGCGAAGTTCGACCACAACACCACGCGCTTCGCGCTGGCGGGGAAGCACGCGACGGCCGTGTGCCAGTCGTGCCACGCCGACTTTGTCTACAAGGGGAAGTCGCAGGCGTGCGTGTCGTGCCATCGTCCGGCCTACGACGCCACGAGTGCCCCGCCGCACGCGGCGGCCGGCTTCACCACGCTCTGCGAGTCGTGCCACAAGAACGCGGTGGCGTGGCTGGGGGCGCCGTTCGACCACAACAAGACGCGCTTCGCCCTCACCGGGGGACACAAGGCGGCCACCTGCCTCGATTGCCACAACGACAAGGTCTACGTCGGCAAGTCGATGGCCTGCGCTTCGTGTCACCAGGCGAAGTACGACGCGACGACCAACCCGCCGCACCTCAAGACCGGCTTCTCGAAGACGTGCTCCAACTGCCACGGGACGCAGCAGTGGGCGGGGGCGGCCTTCGACCACACGACGACCGGCTTCCAGCTGACCAACGGGCATTCCAACCGCGTGTGCAGTGATTGCCACTCGGATGGCGTTTTCAAGGGTCGCTCGAAGCAGTGCGTGTCGTGCCACCAGACCGACTTCAGCGCAACGACGACGCCGCCGCATGCCGCCTCGGGCTTCCCGAGCACCTGCGAGACGTGCCACTCGACCATCAAGTGGACCGGCGGCGTGTTCAACCACAGCACCACGCGCTTCCCGCTCACGGGCAAGCATATCGTCGCCACCTGCAACAACTGCCACTCGGACGGCGTGTACAAGGGGAAGCCGACGACGTGCCTGTCGTGCCACCAGTCGGACTTCACGCAGTCGAAGAATCCGCCGCACGCGTCGTCGGGCTTTCCCGGAACGTGCGAGACGTGCCACACGACGTCGACGTGGCTCGGTGCGGCGTTCGACCACAATGCGACCGCGTTTGCCCTGACCGGGGCGCACAAGACCGCGATCTGCGCCGATTGCCATCGCAATGGCGTCTTCAAGGGGACGCCGACCACCTGCGTCGGGTGCCACCAGCCCGACTACGGCGGCTCGAAGAACCCGCCGCATGCGGCGTCCGGTTTCACCACCGTCTGCGCGAGCTGTCACACAACGGCCACCTGGACCGGCGGCAAGTTCGACCACAACACCACCAGCTTCCCGATCAACGGCGGCCACCTGACGGCCAGCTGCAATGATTGCCACGCCGACGGGGTCTACAACGGGAAGCCGACCACGTGCGTCTCGTGCCACCTGGCCGACTACAACGGCGCCCTGACCCCGCCGCACAAGAGCGCGGGGCTCCCGACGACGTGCCAGACGTGTCACAACAACGTGTCGTGGAAGGGGGGCGCCTTCGATCACAGCAAGACGCTCTTCCCGCTCACGGGGGCGCACCTGGCCACCACGTGCGCAGGCTGTCACGCCGACAACGTCTTCAAGGGGAAGCCGACCGCGTGCGCGTCGTGTCACCAGACGGACTTCAACGCGGCGACCAACCCGCACCACGCCGCCGCCGGCTTCACCACGCTGTGCGCGTCGTGCCATACCACGGTGCAGTGGCCCGGCGCGCCGTACAATCACAACACGCAGACGTCGTTCCCGCTGGCCGGCAAGCACCTGGCGGCCAAGTGCATCGACTGCCACGCGGACAAGGTCTACAACAACAAGCCCACGACCTGCGTCTCGTGCCACCAGACCGACTACAACAACACGACCAACCCGAAGCACTCGACCTCAGGGTTCGGGACGACGTGCCAGACGTGTCACACCAACGCCAACACCTGGCTGGGCGCGGTCTTCAACCATAACAACACCCTCTTCCCGCTCACCGGGTCGCACCTGACGGCCACCTGTCTCGACTGCCACTCCGATGGCGTGTACAAGGGGAAGCCGACGGCGTGCGCCTCGTGTCACCAGTCGGAGTACAACACCGCGACCAACCCGCACCACGCGGCCGCCGGCTTCAACACGCTGTGCGCCTCGTGCCATACCACGACGCAGTGGCCCGGGGCGCCGTACAATCACAGCGCGACGTCGTTCCCGCTGGCGGGCAAGCACCTGGCGGCCAAGTGCATCGACTGCCACGCGGACAAGGTCTACAACAACAAGCCAACGACGTGCGTGTCGTGCCACCAGACGGACTACAACAACACGACCAACCCGAAGCACTCGACCTCAGGGTTCGGGACGACGTGTCAGACGTGCCACACCAACGCCAACAGCTGGCTGGGCGCCGTCTTCAACCACAACAACACGCTCTTCCCGCTCACCGGGTCGCACCTGACGGCCACCTGTCTCGATTGCCACTCCGACGGCGTGTACAAGGGGAAGCCGACGGCGTGCGCCTCGTGTCACCAGTCGGAGTACAACACCGCGACCAACCCGCACCACGCGGCCGCCGGCTTCAACACGCTGTGCGCGTCGTGCCACACCACCACGCAGTGGCCTGGCGCGCCGTACAACCACAGCGCGACGTCGTTCCCGCTGGCCGGCAAGCACCTGGCGGCCAAGTGCATCGACTGCCACAGCGACAAGGTCTACAACAACAAGCCGACGACGTGCGTGTCGTGTCACCAGACCGACTACAACAACACGACCAACCCGAAGCACTCGACCTCAGGGTTCGGGACGACCTGTCAGACGTGTCACACCAACGCCAACAGCTGGCTGGGCGCGGTCTTCAACCATAACAACACGCTCTTCCCGCTCACCGGCGCGCACCTGACGGCGACCTGCCTCGACTGCCACTCCGACGGCGTGTACAAGGGGAAGCCGACGGCGTGTGCGTCGTGCCACCAGGCGGTGTACAACAACAGCACGAACCCGCATCACGCGGCGGCGGGCTTCACCACCCTGTGCGCCACCTGCCACACCACCACGCAGTGGCCTGGCGCGCCGTACAATCACACCACGCAGACGTCGTTCCCGCTGAGCGGCAAGCACCTCACGGCGCGCTGCATCGACTGCCACGCGGACCGGGTCTACAACAACAAGCCCACGACCTGCGTGTCGTGTCACCAGACTGACTACAACAACACCACCAACCCCAAGCACTCCACCGCGGGCTTCCCCACCACCTGCCAGACGTGCCACACCGGCTACAACACGTGGCTGGGGGCGACGTTCAACCACGACGGGCCGTACTTCCCGATCTACAGCGGGAATCACCGCGGTGAATGGAACACCTGCGCTGATTGCCACCAGCAGCCGTCGAACTACAAGCAGTTCGAGTGCATCCTGTGCCACGAACACAGCAACAAGACCAAGGTCGACGCCGACCACAGGGGCGAGAACGGCTACCAGTACAACAGTGCGAAGTGCTACTCCTGCCACCCGCGGGGGAATTGATGCTTGAGCGCTGGCGCGCCTGCGGACGTGGATGGCGCGGCGGGGTGCTGGCGCTCGGCGTCGCGCTCGCGCCGGTGCCTGCCCTCGCGCAGGCGGGGAGCAAGGCGCCACCGCCCCCTCCCGCACCCACGGTGTTCGCGCGCAAGCCGGAGCCGCGGCGCGCGCTGGCGCTGTCGTCGCGCGCCGAGTGGATCGCGCCGGTGGTGCGAAGGCTCGCGGTGCGACCCATGGCGCGCTCGGTGGCGCCCGCTCGGCGCCTGGCCGCGGTGAACCTCAAGGGATCGGCGCGCCCGGCCAGGCCGACATCGCCGCCGGCATTGGCGGCAGCGCCTGTCACGGCCGCCAAGGTCGACCAGGGTGCGGCCCCCGTGGCCGTGCCGGCTCGCTCGGCATCGTCGACGCCTAACGCTGCGCTGGCCGCGGCACCGGTCGCGGCGCCGACAACGCCGCCGGCCGCGGCGCCTAACGCTGCGCCGACTACGCCGCCGACCGCGGCGCCGAAGGCTTCGACGGCTGCAGTGACGCCGCCACGCGCCGCGCCCGCGACCGCCAGCAGCACGAACACGAGTGCGCCCGCGCGCCCCGCCGCCAGCGCAGTGCCGCGCGCCACCGCCAGCGCTCCGCCGCGCACCGTCGCCGCGAGCACGCCGAATCCCTCCGCCGCGCAGGAGCGCGCCGGGTGGGCCAACGTCACATACATCAGCGGCCCCTCGGTCTACCTCGACGCCGGCACGCGCGCCGGGCTCAAGGAAGGGAGCCGCCTCGAGGTCTTCCGCGGCAACCGGGTCATCGCCGAACTGCTGGTGGCCTACGTGTCGTCGACGCGGTCGTCGTGTTCGGTGACGACGTCGACGCTCCCGATCGAGGTGGGCGACTCGGCGCGCTTCACCCCCGTGCGCGCCGTGATGGCCCAGGTCGAGCGGGCGATGCCCACGACCGACAGCGCCCGCGCCCGCACGGCGTCACGCCCCGCCTCACGCCCCATCCGTGGTCGCTTCGGCGTGCGCTACCTCGTGATGCAGCAGGATGGAGGCGGGGTCTCTTCCACGCTCACGCAGCCGGCGTTCGACATCCGGCTGGACGGCCATCACATCAACGGCACGCCCTTCGGCCTCATGGTCGACGTGCGCGCGTATCGGCAGAACTACTCCCGTACCTCAGGGACGTCGCTGAGCAACTCCACGCGCGCCTACCAGACGGCGCTCCTGTGGAACCCGGTGAATTCCGGGACGCGCATGGCGCTCGGGCGGCAGTTCTCGGGCGCCCTCTCGCCGGTCGGGCTCTTCGATGGCCTCTCGATCGACCACGATCGCCGGCATTTCAGCGTTGGGGGATTCTCGGGGAGCCAGCCCGACCCGCGCTCGTTCGGCTATTCCGGCGACGTGCGCGAGCACGGGGCCTACGTGCAATGGCACAACGCCCCCAACGTCTCCAACGCGACGGCAGCGACCGGGACGTGGGCGATGACCGCAGGCGGGATCGGCTCGTACTCCGGCGGGAAGATCGACCGCGAGTTCGGCTACCTGCAGGGGACGTTCAACAACCGCTACTTCTCGCTGTACACCGCGCAGGAGATCGACGTCAACCGCGGGTGGAAGTCGGACGTCGAGTCGGCAGGGGCAACGCCGACGTCGACCTTCGCCATGGTGCGCATCTCCCCCAACGACGCCTTCACGCTGTTCGGTGGCTACGACAACCGGCGCTCGGTGCGCCTGTATCGCGACTTCCTGAACCCCGAGATCGCCTTCGACGATACGTTCCGGCAGGGGACGTGGGGAGGCGCCTCGCTCTACGTGCTGGGCCACCTGCGCCTCAATGCCGACATGCGCACGAGCCGCGGGGGGACGGCGGGGACCGCCGACTCGTACACGGGATCGGTGCACGTCACGCGCATCTCGCCGTTGCAGCTGGGGGCGCAGCTCCGCACCACGCGCTACACCGGCGTCTTCTCCTCGGGCGACCTGAGCGCGGCGTCGATCGAGATGCGCCCCATCGGATCGCTGCGCGTCGAGGTGAACGGCGGGCGGCGCACCGACACGCGCGCCAACACCGAACTCTCCAACAGCAGCACGACCTGGTGGGGGGCCGACGCCGACGTCGGCATCGGACGCTCCCTCTACCTCATGGCGTCGACCTACCGCGAGACCGGCGGCTTCCAGCGCAACATGCAGACGATGTTAGCGCTGACCTACCGGTTCTAGTCCGGGCCCGGCACGCGCCACTCCCGTGGCGCGCGGATCCTCGCGCGTGTGCGCCGCGCGCCCCGGCTACGAGAAGCGCAGGCTCGCCTTGATGCTCGCCATCTCCGACTGCAGCGCGGCCCGGTCGGCGCCGCGCAACGCCGCGGGGAGGAAGGCGGTGTCGGTGCACTCCAAAATCGCCGCCGCCACCTGCAACCGCTTCTCCAGCGACTGCGCCGACGGGATGAAGTCGGCGAGCGCCGCCTCCAGCCGCTGCCGCGAGATCGCCGTGTCGCCAGCGATCCCCGCCTGACGAGCGGCGCGCGTGATGACCCCCTCGATGTCGGCACCCGAGAGCTGCCCAACATGCGGAATCGCCAGCTCCGCCGACGTCGCATCGTCCTCCAGCGGCACGCCGATCTTCTTCGCCATCACCTTGAGCATCAGCCGCAACTCGTCGGCGCTGTCGGGATAGAAGAGCGGGATGTGCACCTCGGCGCGCCCCTGGCGCTTGAGGTCGATCGGGAGCAGGTCGGGGCGCGCGGTCATGAGGACCCAGACGATCTGCCCGCGATAGGCGGTGTTCCCCATCTGGTGCGCGATCATCCCGAAGACGCGGCTCGAGACGCCGCCGTCCCCCTCCGACTCGCGATCGCCGAGCATCGCGTCGGCCTCGTCGATGATGACCATCACCGGCCCCATGGCGCGCAGCACCGACAACACGTGCTCGAGGTTGGCCTCGGTCTCGCCCACGTACTTGGAGCGGAAGTTCTTGAGCGTCACGCACGGCATCCCCATCTCGCCGGCGGCGGCCATCACGAGGAAGGTCTTCCCCGTTCCCACCGGTCCGCAGATGAGGTAGCCCATCGGGGCGAGTGCGCGGCGACCAGCACGCAGCAGCTTGGCGTCCTCGCGCAGCGTGCGCTTGGCGGCGTCGAGCCCCACCACGTCATCCAGGGTGAACTTGGGCTCCACGAACTCCAGCAACCCGTGGCACTGCCGTTCGATCAGCGTCTTCTTGAGCTTCTTGAAGGCGGCCTGGTCGAGCCGCGCCTGGCCATCGAGCGCGGCACGCAGCGGCGGCGCCAGGTCGTTGAGCGCGAGCCCCGCGGTTTCCCGTGCGTAGTCAGCGGCGCTCAGTCCATCCTCGAAGACCCGGGTGCGATCGCCGACGAGCGCCGAGATGTAGCGCGTGCGATCGTCGAGCGAGGGGAGCGGGACGTCGAGGGTGACGACGTGCGGGTTCTGCGAGATGCGCCCCTGCAGGTTGGCGCGCCGCTCCTCGATGAGGACGCAGGCGAAGTCGATGCGCCGCACGCTGGCCGCCGCCGCCCAGTTGAGCGCTGTCACCGCCGCCGACGAGGCGCTGAGCGAGAGCGAGCCGGGTTCGGCCGAGGGGAAGGCAAACGAGGCGTGGTCGATGACGAGGGCGACCTTGCGCCGAGCGTCGGCTGGGGAGTGCAGCTGCTGGATGAGGAAACGATCGAGCGCCGCAAAGACGGCCTGCGGCTCCACCACGCGCGACTTGTCGAGGTTGGTCCCGAAGATTTCGGCGGTGCGCGGCGACATCTCGCGCAGCCGCTGCGGGTCGCGACCGGCAAACGGGCGAATGCCGCGACCGACGTCGTAGTGCAGGACGATGTCCCAGCTCCCGAACAGCTGCTCGGCGAGGAAGGTCGCCGCGGGGCCGTAGGCGGGAGCGTCGCCGCCGTCGAGCCGCACGTCGTCGAACGTGTTGCCGTGCAGCACGAAGACCGAGGCGCTCCCGGCGAAGTAGGCCCCCGCCAGCTGCCTGGCCCAGCCCGGGTACCACTCGGGGATGGCAGGGGTGACGGCGGCGGTGCGGCTCGCGTCGCCCGGGGTGGCGCCGCTGGTGCTGGCGGTCGTATCGGCTGGTTGGGTCATCGCGTGGTCAGCGCTGGCGCTCGGTGGCGACGCGCGCGCTCCCCAGGATGGGGGGCGCCTCGGCGGAGGCGAGTTCGAGGTCCTCGAGGGAGATCATCTGCGAGGCCACGTCCTGCGACAGCTGCAACGTCTCGGTGAAGGCGGTGACTTGCGCGCTCAGGTCGCCGGGGTCCTGGCTGGTGATCGCGCTCTCGGCCAGGGCGTGCACCTTGCCCTCGATGCGCGTGAGCTCGAGCTCCACGAACTCGGCGTCCTTCTCGCCCTTGTCCAGGTTCGTGATGCGCGTGTCGAGGTCGCGGACGGTGTCGCGGAGCGACGAGACGACGCGCGCGTCGCCTCCGGGCTGCGTCGCCGCCTTCTCGGCCTCGGCGAGGCGCGCCCCCAGCTCGTCGCGTTGCTGCTGCAGCTCGTACTTGTTGCTGTGCGAGAGGAACTGCTCCAGCGAGCGGCGGGCGACGAGCAGGCGCAGGTAGAAGAAGAGGAGCTTGTTGAGCGCCGCCTCGCGCGCGCTATCGTCGGCCGGACGCCCGGCGCGCACCGTGCGCGCGAGCCGGCGCATGTCCTCGCAGCGGGTGACGACCTTCTCGAAGCGTTGCCGGTCGCCGAGGCTCAGGCGATTGCGCAGCTGCGTGAAGAGGTCCACCGCCGTCTCGGCGTTGGCCTCGCGTGCGACGGCGGCGTCCTGCGCGTCCACGTAGTCGCGGAAGCGCGGGCGGCTCACCATGCCGAGCAGGTACGCCCCTTCCAGCCCGACGACGATGGGGAGGAGCGCGTCGGGGAACGGCGACAGCGCGGCGAAGGCCGCGGCGATGCCGAGCAGCCCGATGTTCCAGCGCTGCCCGAAGGCGCGGGCCACGTACTTGAGGAATCCGCCGCGCGTGGGTTCAGCCATGGTGGGAGAGAGTGGTCACGTACCGGCGCGATTGGACATCTCGAGTCCTTCGACGATGTCGCGCACCTCGAAGACGATGTCGAGGAACTCCGGCTCCCGCTGCATCACGCGCGCGGGGCGCACCGGGGCGGGAACGTGCATTTCCTTGAGGATCGTGCCGGGGGCGTTGGAGAAGATGAAGATCCGGTCGCCGACGTAGACGGCCTCCTCGATGGAGTGCGTCACGAGGAAGACCGTCGCTTGCACCTCGCGGGAGAGGGCGACGAGCTGGTCCTGCATGGCGTAGCGCGTCTTGGGGTCGAGCGCGCCGAACGGCTCGTCCATCAGGATGACGCGCGGCTTGAGGATGAGGGTGCGCGCGAGGGCCACGCGCTGCCGCATCCCGCCGGAGAGTTCGTGCGGATACTTGGTGGCGTCGCGCTTGACGTCGAGCCCGACCTTCTCGATCCAGCCGCGGGCCATGTCGAGCCGCTCGGCGCTCCCCATGCCGCGGCACTCGAGGCCGAAGGCGATGTTCTCCTCGACCGTGCGGTTGTCGAACGACGTGTAGTCCTGGAAGACGAAGCCGCGGTCGGCCCCCGGCTCGGAGACGGCGCGTCCCATGACCTCCACCGTGCCGCTGGTGGCGGGGTGCTGGGGGGAAAGTCCGGCGATGAGGCGCAGCACGGTCGACTTGCCGCACCCCGAGGGGCCGAGGATCCCGACGATCTCCATGTGCCCCGGGACGTCGTCGACGCGGAAGGTGACGTCCTTGATGGCGGTGTGGCCGGTGTCGTAGGTCTTGGTGACCTGCTTGAACTCGACCACCGGCGGGGTCGCGGTCGGCGTGGGTGCAGCTGGCGGCGTCGCGGGGCTGCTAGTCATGGCCCTGGCGGTACGGGAAGAAGCCGCGCTGGAAGAACTTGAAGAGCGCGTCGATGCCGAAGGCCAGCGCCGAGATCACGAAGAGCGTCCCCACGAGGTGCTCGGGCATCCCGCGTCGCTGGCTCTGCAGCATGATGTAGCCGAGCCCGGCCCGCGCGTCGACCACCTCGGCCAGCATGATGTAGCCGAAGGCGATGCCGAACATCGTCCGGATGATCGAATAGATGTCGGGGAGGGCGAGGGCGATGAGCACCTTGGTCATCACGTGCGACGACGTGGCGCCTAACGTGCGGGCGGTGTCGACGTAGCGGTCCTCGACGCTGGCGATGGCGCGCGCCGTGTCATGGAAGACGAACGGCGCCGTGGCGAGGAAGATGAACATGATCTTCTGCAGCTCGCCGATGCCGAACATCTGGAGCGACAGCGGGAGGAGTGCGGCGACCGGGATCGTGCGCCCGAAGAGCGAGATGGGCTGCGCGGCGGCGCCGAAGATGCGGAACGAGCCGGCCAGGATCCCCAGCGGGATGGCCACCAGGAGGGCGAGGCCGAAGCCGAGGAAGACGCGGTTGAGCGAGGCGGCGATGCCGCCGATGAGGTTGCGCTCGCTCACCAACGAGGGAAAGCCGCGCAGCACCTCACCCGGGCTGGGGAAGACCGAGGGCGAGATGACGCGCGCCTCGGGGGTGGCGCCGCTGGTGAGGACGAACCAGATGAAGAAGACGATCAGGATCGCGAATCCCCCCGCCGCCTGACGTACCGGCAGCGAGGGGACCGCGCGAAGGGCGAAGAGCGGGGAAGGCCCCATCGCCTACTTCTGCTCCAGCGGGTACACCTTGACCTCCACGCGCCGGTTGCGGGCGTGGTTGTTGGGGTCGGCGGCATCGGCGGGTCGATCCCACCCGATCCCGGCGGTGGCAAACTGGTTGGGGTCGAGCGTGCTGAACTTGCGCACGATCGCCTCCTTCACCGCGTTGGCACGGCGCAGCGACAGCTCCTGCACATCGGCGGCCGTCACCACCCCCGAGCTACGCATGGAGCCGTCGGTGTGCCCCTCGATGACGATGCGGGCCGCGCCATACTGCCCGGCCAGGCGCCCCACTTCCTCGACGACGTTGTTCACGTTGGGATCGTACAACTCATCCGCCGTCTTCCCGTTCACGCTCTTCGACACCTTCTTGAACAGCGAGTCGGAGTTGGGGAAGAACTGGATCACCACCGCCTTGGTGAGGATCTCGTCGCTCTCGGCCTGCACCGACATCGCCGTCGTCGGGACAAACTGGATGGCGTACTCGTTCTTCTGTCCGGCGTACTTGGGGTCCTTCGCCAGCTTGAGCAGCGGGGTGCCGTCGAAGAGGTCGTCCCACGCCACCGCGTCGCCCGACAGCGCCCCTACCTTGCGATAGAGGAAGTACGCCGTCTCGAAGGTGCGCTGGAAGTTGGCCGGGTTGTTGGCGTTGAGGAAGAAGTCGCGGTTTTCGGCAACATTCGTGTTGTGCGCGTCGGCCAGCATCGCCAGCGCGTCGGCCTCGGGGAGCGAGTAGCCCTTGGCCATGAGCTTGGCCGCCTCGGCCTTCCCGCTCTCGGTCCCCAGCTGGATCATCGCGTCGAAGATCCCGCGCATCAGCCCTTCGGCCACGTACGGGTGATCCTTGGCGACGTCGGCGCGCAGGAACCAGGTGTCGGCAATCAGCTTGTTGGCCGTCTGCGTGTTGACCAGCATCTTGTTGCCGGCCGCCTTGGCCAGGTTGTAGATGTCGGGCGACCACGACACGGCGCAGGCGATGCGCTTGTCGGCATTGAAGGCCGCGGCCGCCTGGAAGGCGTCGGCGGTGAACTTCCACTCCACGTCACCCGGCTGCAGCCCGCCGGAGATGATCGTGTTGAGGGCGAAGTAGTGCGACGGCGAGTTCTGCGCGAGCACGATCGTCTTTCCCTTGATGTCGCGCACCGTCTTGATCGCCTCGCGGCAGACGATGCCGTCACCGCCGAACGAGTAGTCGATCTGCTGGTACACGCGCGGCATCGTGCGCGAATCGCGCTTGAGCTGCTCGAGGAAGAGCGGGAGCATGTCGACCGTGGCCCAGCCGACGTGCACCTTGCCGGCGGCGTAGGCGTCACGCATGGCGACGGGGTCGTCGATGAGCGTGAGCTTGACCTTGAACGTCTTCCCGTTCGGCCCCGTCCACACCTTCCCCGGCTCGAAGCCGTTGTTGGCGAGGATGATCGGCGCCCACCCGGCCCACACGTTGAGCGAGAAGACGATCGTGTTGTCGACCAGCGGCTCGTAGTTGGAGACGCCCTTCACCTCGGGCATCCGGCCGGCTTCCTGGAACTTGAGCTTGTCGTATTCCTTGTACGTCGTGAGCGACGCGTCGTCAGGCGCCTCGACCCCCTTGCCCAGGTCGCCCGGGTTGATCGTGACCTGGTCGCCGAGTCCCGCCTTGTCCTTGAAGCGCATCACCCCATAGCCGATCAGGCCGGCGATGAGGGCGAACATGACGAGGTAAAACGCCGGCTTCGGGCCGCCACTGTTGTTGGTCATCGAGAAATCCTCTGAACGGACGGAGTGCTATCGAGGGGATGCGGTGCGCCACTCGCGCGCGCCACCGGCGATCCCACGGCCGGGGCGCGACGCGGCAGCTGCAATCTACTGTGTCTGCGAGGGGCCCAGCGTCTTCTGCGGCGCGGCTTGCGGCGCCGACTCGGCGTTCACCAACCCCATCTCCACTTCGAACTGCCGCAGCAGGTTCTCGCCCATCGCCGCCTCGGCCGCCTGCTGTGCCTTGATCTCCTCCACGCCGCGCGACGACATGTCGGCCGCCACGCGCGCCTCGCCGCGGTGCTTGGCGATCTGCTCCTGCATCAACTCGGTCGCCTGCCCCACCTTGGTGCTGAAGTTGGGGAGCGCCGACTCCGACACCGCCTCGGCGACGCGGGCAATCTCCGCCTCGGCCTTGGCCATCTCCAGCTCGGCCTTGAGCTTCTGCGCCTTCTGGCGCAGCGCGACGATGTCCTTCTGCCCCTGCTGCAGCTTGAGGAGGTTGTTGTTGTAGGCCTCCGTGTGCAACACGAGCTGCTGCTCGTTGTTGGCCAAGTCGTTCTTGACCTGCTGCAGCTGCACCGCCAGCTGCCCGGCCATTTCGCGGTTGCCCGCCTGCAGGTGGGCGCGGATCTGCCCCTCGAGCCGCTGCACGTTCTGCTTCTCGGCGGCCACCTGCATGCTCACGCGCTCCACCAGCCCGCGGTAGCGCTCGAGCCCCTGCCGCGCCACCTGGATCTGCTCCGTCGCCCGGTCCACCTCCAGCTGCAAGATGGCGTGTGGATCCGCCTCCCACAGGGCGTTGGCGATCTTGTTGAAGAAGGCACCGATGGCGGTGAAGAACTTGCCGATGATCATGGGGCGTTACCGTTTGGGGGAAGTCGTCGGGGCGGCCCCCGGGCGAGTGCTGCTGTCGGCGCTGCTCGCGGGGAGCGTCTCGCCGGCGTCGACCGCCTCGGCGAGGATGCGGCCGCGGTAGAGCGTGTCGAGTCCGGCGCGCAACGCTACCGCGTCGCGCGCCTCGATCACCGTCCCGCGCACCGCCGGGACGAAAGCGAACTTCTCGGCATCCACGTCAAAGGCCACCAGGAAGAGACGAACGGCGCCCTCGCTGCGTCGCGCGATCTCGCGCGCCACCTCGCCCGGGTCGCGGCCCGCGGTGTTCTCGCCGTCGGTTACTACGAGGAGATACTTCCGAATGGTTCCAGCGCGGTACAGGTCCGCCGTCGCACGCTCCATCGCCCGGCCGATCGCGGTGTTGCCATCGGGAACCGGCAGCTGCGCCAGCGCGCGCTCGAGCCCCGCGCGATCGTACGGGGCGATGGGCAGGACCGTCAGCACATCGCTATCAAAGGTGTAGAGTCCCACGTTGACCGTGAAGCCCGGCTGCCGCGCCACGAACGAGTCGGTCTGCGCCAGCACCTTGGTCAGCGCCTCGCGCGCCAGCAGGTACTTCGGACGCTTTCCCCCGCTGGCCGGTGGGTCCTCCATCGAGCCCGACTGGTCGAGCAGGATCGCGACCGAGGCGCCGAGCCCCTCCTGGACCTGCGCGGCATAGCGCGCGGTGTCGGTCGGGAGCGCCGAATCCACACGCTCGGCCTCTCGGCTCCCCCGGTTGCGGCGCGCCAGGACGGCGACCACCACGAGGACGACGACGATGCGGACGAGCCGATTTCTGCCTGGAGCCATCGAACGCGCCTTGGGGGAACGGGTCGGGGCTCATTCTATGGAATAAGCGCCGGGGAGTCTACCGGCACCGACCCGGGGATAACGGGGAGCGGGGGAGGGGGAGGGGAGGCCCCGGTCTCGCGCGAGGCGCCACGGGGAGTCCATACCGGACCGGCAGGGGGCTGGGGCGGACGACGAGACGGCGGTCGCTGGCACAATCGGCCTCCGGGCCCGTATGCTTGTGTGTTCTGCACGCCTGGCTCAGCCCGGCGACCGGCGCGACGCCCACCCGCGAGAGCTCGATGAACCCACGCATGGTCCTGTCCCTCGCCGCGCTCGCCGCGGCGGCTCCTTCCGCCGCCCTGCTCGCGCAGGGTGGTCCCCCCGGTGGCGCACCAGGTGGTGCGGCGGCGGTGACGCTGCCGCTCAAGACGGCGCGCACGCACACCTTCACCACGACGAAGGGGACCTGGCTCTCCCTCGACGTCTCCCCCGATGGGCAGCAGATCGTCTTCGACCTGTTAGGCGACCTGTACACCCTCCCCATCGCCGGCGGCAAGGCCACGCGCCTGACGAGCGGGATGGCCTACGACGCGCAGCCGCGTTACTCCCCCGACGGCAAGAAGGTGGTCTTCGTCTCCGACAAGAGCGGTGGCGAGAACCTCTGGATCGTCTCGCTCGACGGGAAGGACACGACGCAGCTCACGCAGGGGAACAACTCCCAGTACGTCTCCCCTGAGTGGGCCCCCGATGGCAAGTACATCGTGGCGTCCAAGTCGGGGTCGCTCTTCGGGACGGCCAAGCTGTGGACGTTCAACGTCGACGGCGGGAGCGGGCTCGCGCTCACCACCACGCCGGCCGCGCCGCCGCAGCTCAAGATGCTCGGCGCCGCCTTCGGCAAGGATCCGCGCTACATGTGGTTCGCGGTCCGCGCCGGCGACTGGCAGTACAACGCGTTAGGCCCCCAGTACCAGCTGTACACCTGGGACAAGGAGACCGGGCGCACCTCGCAGATGTCGACGCGTTTCGGCTCGGCCTTCCGGCCGGCGCTGTCGCCCGACGGGAAGTACCTGGTCTACGCCACGCGCTTCGAGACCAAGACGGGGCTGCGCATCCGCAACCTGGAGACGCAGCAGGAAGACTGGCTCGCCTTCCCGGTGCAGCGCGACGAGACCGAGTCGCGTGCTCCGATGGATGCGTACCCGGGCTACTCGTTCACCCCGGACTCCAAGGCGATCGTCGTGTCGTACGGCGGCGAGATCTGGCGCGTCCCGGTCGACAAGACGGCGCCGACCAAGATCCCGTTCGAGGCCGAGGTCAAGCTCGAGATGGGCCCCGAAGTCGCCTTCAAGTGGCGCGTCGACACTGCCGCGGCGATGACGGCCAAGCAGATTCGCGACATCTCCCCCTCGCCCGACGGGAAGAAGCTCGCCTTCTCGGCACTCGCCAAGGTCTACGTGGTCGACCTGCCGAGTGGAACGCCGCAGCGCGTGAGCAAGTCGGAGCTGGGCGAGTACGGCCCGGTCTGGTCGCCCGACGGCAAGTCGCTGGCGTGGGCCACCTGGCACGACGCGCAGGGCGGCTCGATCGTGCGCGCGACCAACGATCCCAAGAAGGGGTGGACGACGACGACGCTGGTGAACGGCGCGTTGTACGCCGACCTGTCCTGGTCGCCTAACGGTGATCGCATCGTCGCCACGCGTGCGGCGCAGCGCGAGATGCAGGAAGCCGGTGCGGCCTTCTTTGGCCCGGCGGCGGCGGAGTTCGTCTGGGTGCCGTCCACCGGTGGTGCCGCGACGGCGATCATGCCGACGGGTGGGATGGGGAACGCGCACTTCACGAGCAACCCCGACCGCATCTTTGCCTACAGCGGACGTGACGGACTCGTGTCGTTCCGCTGGGACGGGACTGACATGAAGTCGCACCTCAAGGTCACCGGCCCGATGCCGCCGGCGATGGGGATTCCGGCAACGCTCGACGCGGGGCTGGAGGCGAAGGAGTCGCGCCAGTGGATCGGCGGCCGGGCCTCGCGCCCGACGACGGGGATTCGCGCCTCGGTGTGGGGCGACGATCACGACCTCGAACCGGCCCCTCCGGGCCCGCCCCCGGCCGGGTTGGTGATCATGGCCCCCAAGGGCGACCAGGCGCTGGCGATGGTGGGGATGGATTTCTACGTCGTCACGATCCCGACGATCGGGAGCGCGGCGCCGTCGGTGTCGGTTGCGGCCCCGGCCATGGCGTCGGTTCCGGTCAGGAAGCTCAACGAGATCGGTGGTGAGTTCCCGGCGTGGAGCGCCGACGGCCGCAAGGTGATGTGGGCGTTAGGCAACGCGCTGTGGACGTACGACCTCGACCGCGCCAAGGTCGTCGAGGATTCGCTCAAGGCCGATGCGCGGATCAAGGCGCGCCTGCGCGCCGACACCACCAAGAAGGACTCGATCGCCCGGGCCGATTCGATCGCCAAGGCCGATACGTCCAAGAAGAACGCTCCCAAGCCGGGCTACAAGCCTGACGAGATCCGCATCGCGGTCGGTGCCACGCGCGACACGCCGCGCGGCGTCGTCGTCCTCCGCGGGGCCAAGGCGATCACGATGAAGGGGAAGGAGATCATCGAGAACGCCGACATCCTCGTGCGCGACAACCGCATCGTGGCGATCGGCGCGCGTGGCAGCGTGCAGATCCCCGCCGGGACGAAGGAGATCGATGTAGCGGGGAAGGTGATCATGCCGGGGATGGTGGACACCCACTATCACCCGCAGTGGCTCACCCCGCAGGTGCACAACACGCAGACCTGGCAGTACCTGGCGACGCTGGCCTACGGGACGACGACGACGCGCGACCCGCAGACGGCGACGACCGACTTCATGTCGTACGGAGACCGTGTGTCGACGGGCGAGATGATCGGCCCCCGCATCTACACCACCGGCCCTGGCGTGTTTGCCGGCGAGCCGGTGCGCGACTACGAGCATGCCAAGCAGATCATGTCGCGCTACGCCAAGTACTACGACACCAAGACGCTCAAGATGTACATGAGCGGCAACCGCCAGCAGCGGCAGTGGCTCATCATGGCCGCGAAGGAACTCGGCATCATGCCGACGACCGAGGGCGGGTTGGACCAGAAGCTGAACATGACGCACGCGATCGACGGCTACCCCGGCATCGAGCACACGCTGCCGATCACGCCGAAGTACAACGACGTGTTCGAGTGGTACAAGGCGACGCAGGTGACCAACTCGCCGACGCTGATCGTGGAGTACGGCGGTCCGTTCGGCGAAGGGTGGTTCTACCAGAGCGAGGACCTGCTCGGCGACAAGAAGCTCCGCTACTTCACGCATCCGGTCGACGTCGACACCAAGATCCGCCGTCGTGGCGCGGGCAATGCCCCTGGCCCTGCCGGCTTCGCGGTGAAGGAAGAGTACGCGATGTGGCAGCACGCCGAGGACGTCGCCAAGACGGTCGCGGCGGGTGGTCGCATCGGCGTCGGGTCGCACGGCCAGCTGCAAGGGCTGGGGATGCACTGGGAGCTCTGGCTCCTGCAGAGCGGCGGGCTGCCGACGCACGACGCGCTGCGCTCGGCGACGATCGTCGGTGCCGAGGCGATCGGCCTGGCCGACGACATCGGCTCGCTCGAAGCCGGCAAGCTGGCCGACTTCCTCGTGCTCGACAAGGATCCGCTGCAGAACATCCGGAACTCCAACACCATCAGCATGGTGATGATGAACGGACGTCTCTACGACGCGAACAACCTGGATGAAGTCTATCCGCGTCAGCGCAAGCTGCCGGCGCAGCCCTGGGCGTACGCAACGCCCAAGGCGGCGGCGGGGATCATGCCGTAGCTGTTACACGTTGCAGGGAGTGCAAGCGGCGCCGAGAGGCGCCGCTTGTCATTCCTGGGCTTGATCGCAGCAACGGCGACCGAAAACAACAAAAGCTCGACACGGAGGTTCACGGAGGCTACACGGGGGACACGGAGGTAACTGCGTTTGAGGGAACTCCCCCGTGCCCTCCGTGAACCCCCCGTGAACCCCCGTGTCATGCTTTTGACCTTCCTGCACCAGCACACAGAAGCCCGCATATTCAACGCGTGCCACAGCTCCGCATCGCCACCGACGCGCTCACCTACACGCTCCCGACCGGGCGCGAGTTGTTCTCCGACCTCACGCTGGGATTCGGCGAGGAACGCGTCGCGCTCGTCGGGCGCAACGGGACGGGGAAGAGCACGCTCGCGCGCGTTCTGGCGGGCGAGTTGGAGCCCACCAGCGGTGCGATCGTCAGGCAGGGACGCGTCGCCTACCTCGCACAGGCCGCCGCGCGGCACGACGAGGGGCGCGTCGCGACGCTGCTCGGTATCGACGAGCCGCTGGCCGCGCTCGACCGGCTCCTGGCGGGGACGGGGACACCGCACGACGTCGAGCTCGTGGCGGACCGCTGGGACCTGCGCGAACGCGCCGCCCTCGCGTTAGGGCGCGTCGGGCTTGACTACCTCTCGCTCGACCGAGGGACCACCGGGTTGAGCGGCGGCGAGTTCACGCGCCTCGCGCTCGCCGGGCTCCTCCTGCGCGACCCCGACTACCTCATCCTCGACGAGCCCACCAACCACCTCGACGTCGCCAGCCGCAACGCACTGCTCGACGTGATCGCCGCGTGGGAACGTGGAGTGCTGGTGGTGTCGCACGATCGGGCCCTCCTGCGTCGCGTCGATCGCATCGTCGAACTGTCGCCTCGTGGTGCCCTGAACTACGGTGGCAACTACGATTTCTACCGACAGGCGCGCGCCGCCGAGGAGGAGGCGGCGATGCGCGAGCTGGACTCGGCGCGCGCCGAGCTCAAGCGGGTGGAGCGGCACGAGCGCGAGGTGCGCGAGCGTCAGGCCAGGCGTGAGGCGCGTGGAAAGCGCGATCGCGAGACGGCCAACCAGTCCAAGCTGCTCCTCAACCTCATGCGCGAGACGAGCCAGGCCACGTCGGGGCGGGTGGGGGCGCAGCAGGATCGTGTGCGCGAGGAAGGGCGCGCCCGCCTGGCCGCGGCCCGCGAACGGGTGGAAGAACGCGCCATGCTCACCTTCGCCCTCCCGCCGTCGGGATTGCACGCCCGTCGCCGCGTCCTCGACCTCGATGACGTCTCCTACGGCTACGCCGGGACACCGTCACCCATCATCCGCGCGCTCTCGCTGTCCATCGTTGGGCCGGAGCGCATCGCCATTCGCGGCCCCAACGGGTGCGGCAAGACGACGCTGCTTGCCCTCCTGGCGGGGACGCTGGCGCCGCAACTCGGGGAACGACGACTCGGCGTCGACGCGGGGGCGGTGGCCACACTCGATCAGCACGTGCGCTGGCCCGCCCCGGATCGCTCGCTGCTCGACAACGTTCTGCTGGCCAATGCGACGCTCGACCCGGCGCAGGCGCGGCAGCTCCTGGCCTCGTTCCTGTTTCGCGGCGACGCGGCGTTGCGCCCGGCGGCGGTCTTGAGCGGGGGCGAGGCGATCCGCGCCGCCCTGGCCTGCGCGCTCTCCTCCGAACACGCGCCGCAGCTCCTGCTCCTCGACGAGCCCACCAACCACCTCGACCTCGATTCAATGGAGGCGGTGGAGCGTGCGCTCCGCGCCTACGACGGTGCGCTGGTCGTCATCTCGCACGACGACGACTTCATCGCCGCCATCGGCACCACGCGCGTGCTCGAGCCCGACGGCTCGGGAGGGTGGGGATAGCGCCAGCGCTACGCGATGGCCGCGACTTCGTCGCGAAAGCGCGCGCCGTTGGCCAGGTAGAGCGTCAGGAGTACGGCGCTCGCCACGCTGACCGTGACCTTGATCCACGTCGCCGCCCCGCTCGTGGAGAGAAACCCCTCGATCGTCCCCGCCACGAGCAGGAGGACGATCGACGTCCCCACCAGGCGCATGGCGATGCGCGCGTTGAGCACCAGCGCATCGCGACGCGAGTACGGGCCCGGCCGCACGATCGCCAGTCCCAGCAGAAAGCCCGCAGCACCGGCGCACCAGATGGCGAACAGCTCCAGCACACCGTGCCCGGCGACGAAGGTCCACAGGTAGGCGAGCAGTCCCACGTTCTGGAAGTGCGCCGAGATGGCGCCGAGCAGCAACCCGTTGAAGGCCAGCGAGACCAGCGAGCCGACGCCAAGCACGACGCCGCCGGCGAAGCAGGCAAAGGCAACGCGCATGTTGTTGGTCATGATGTACGACGCGATCCCGGCGCGCGACTCGGCCTGTGCCTGTGCGTAGCCGCGACCGGCCGCCACCTCGCGCTTCCCCTCCTCGGCGCGCTCGAGCATCACCGCGGGAAGGACCTCCTCGGCCAGTGCGGGGCGTTCGCGCAGCGCCGCATAGCCGCCGAGGGCGGGGAGGGTGAAGGCGAGGAAGGCGATGAGCACGATGCGCCACGCCGAGACCACCGCGGCCGGGCACTCGACGGCGACGAAGCGCCACATGCGATGCCATGTCTTGCGGTCATCGCGATAGAGCAGGTTGTGGCCGGCGGCCACGAGTCGCTCCAGGCGCAGGCGCACGCGGGCGTCGGCGCCGTACGTGCGGGCACGCGCCAGATCGGCCGCCACTTCGCGATAGCGGGCGGCGAAATCGGGGAGTTCGTCGGCGCTCAGCGTGTCGAGGCCTTGTGACGTCGCGCGGCTGGCCATCGCGCCGAACGCATCCCAGCGGGCCCCCTTGCGGGCGACCACACGCTCCATCACCGCCGAAGCGCCGCGCGGCGCCTCGCCACCTGCTGTGGCACGTTGGGGAATACGCGCGGCAAAGCGCCCGCGCCGTCGAGCCGATTCGTCGCGCCATGCGGCGGTGACGAAGGCCACGTGGTCGGGGTCGCGGGTCGGGTACCGGTCGGCGATACGCGCCGCCAGCTGCGTGGCCAGGCGGGTGCGCACGACAGGTGGGAGCTGCGGCGCGCGTCCGACAAACTCGCGAAGGATGCGGAAGTCCTCGTCGGAGAGCTGCGGAGCCCCCGTCGCGACGGCGTCACCTTCGCCCTCGATCAGCGCCACCGGCGCGTCGGCGGGGCGGTCGCGCACCACCACCGTCCCCGCGACCAAGTCCCCGATGCGCTTCCCCTTGGGATGGAAGGCGATGAAGAGAATCCCCAGCAGGTACGGCGGCGGGAGGAGGTCGACGATGCGGAGCAGGTTGCGCGCCCCTGCTTCGCGCACGGTGATCGGGTGACCCGTGTCGCGAATGACGCGGAGCCCCATCCACTTCTTCCCCGGGGTCTGCCCGTCGCGAAAGCCCTCGAACAGGGTGAAGTAGCCCCAGACCACGACGAACTGCGCCAGCGGGATCCACGCTCCGACGACCACCTTGAAGGTCGAGTACAGCTTCATGGCGACGAGGAGATTGGCCGTCATGAGGGCGAAGACGATCAGCGTGTCGATGATCGCCGCCAACCCGCGGCTGCCCAGCCCCGCGATCTCGTAGTCGATGACGACGTGTTCCGGCGTCTCGACTTCGAGGTGCTGTCGAAAGTCGGCGGTGGCAGCCATGTCAGCAGCTCGCGCGCGAGAAAGGGAGTCGCCGGGCGCCACGGCGCCCTCAGGATCGTCGACTGCAACTTATGGCGAGGGGGGCCGCTTCCAAAGACGGCGCGCGCACGTGAGAATTGTGCAGGACGGGATGTCGTGGTGTGTGGGCTGACCCAGGTGGCTGAGAGGAGGAGTGTCGTGCGAGTCCCCGTGCTGCGTCCGCTGTCGCTCGGCGAGGTGCTCGATACCTCGTTCGGGATCTATCGACAGCTGTTCGCCCCGCTCCTCCTCATCTCCGTCATCACGCAGACCCTCCCGCTCGCGCTCGGCGTCTTCGTGGAGTCGGCTGGCGGGCTCGTGCAGCAGCCGTCGCTCTGGATGCTCTCGCTCGGCCTTGCCCTCGTGCTCGGGGCGGTGGGAACCGCGGCGTCGACCTTCGTGGTGGCCGAGACCTACCTCGGGAGCACGCTCTCACCCAGCGAAGGGTTCCTGCGCTCGACGCCGTACATGGGGCGCTTGATCGGGACGTCGCTGCTCGTCTCGCTGCTGATGGGGATCGGGATGGTCTTCCTCATCATTCCCGGAATCATCGCCGCATGCGGCCTGTTGCTCACCCCCGCCGCGTTGGTGCTGGAGGACATCCCCGGCGGGACGGCGGCGATGGGGCGGAGCTGGGAGCTCACCCGCGGCTTCCGGCTCAAGATCTTTGGGGCGCTGGTGGTCGCGGTGACGCTCATCATCATCCCGGGAATCGCCCTCGGCGCCCTCGCCGTGGGGACGAGCGACGCGAACATGACCGCGACCATGGTGTCGGTGATCGCGATGATCATCCAGTCGGTGCTGCAGATCCTCGCGTATCCGTTCTTCTACGTCCTCACGACGGTGCTGTACTACGACCTGCGTGTGCGGAAGGAAGGGTTCGACCTGGAGATGCTGGCGACGTCGCTGCAGTCGCCGGGGTGATGCTCGCCCAGGGAGTACCGCTCGCGCGCGCCGACTCGCTGCGCGCCACGCTCGATTCGGTCTTCGCGGCTCCGGCGTATCGATGGGAGACGCGCGAGGATCCATTCGGCCCGCTGCGCCGCCTCTGGATGGCGGTGGGCGAATGGCTCTCTCAGCTGCAACGCGACAACCCGCAGGCGTATCGTGCGCTCACCTGGGCGCTGGTCGCGGTGCTGGTCGTGATCCTCGCGCACGCGGCCTGGGTGGCGGTGCGCACGGTGCGCGGGGGGAGCCGTCGGGCGCAACGCGACGTGCTGGGTCCGCAGAGCGCCCCGCGCGACGCCGCCTGGTACGCGCAGGAATCGGCGCGCCTGGCGGCGGCGGGCGACTTCGTGGCCGCCATGCAGGCGGACTTCCTGCGCCTCGTTCTCGAGCTGGATGCGCGTCAGGTGATGCGTTTCCACCCCAGCAGGACGCCGAGCGAGTATGTGCGCGACGCGACGCTGAGCGAGGAGGGGCGGCTCGCGCTGCGAGCGCTGGTGGGCGCGATGTACGCGCATGCCTTCGCCCGCGTCCCGCTGGACCGCGCCGCGTACGACCGGTGGCGCGCCGACGCCGTGGCCGAGCGATATGCGCGCGCGCACTGAGGTCGTCATCGCGCTCGGCGCGGCGGCCGCCCTCATCGTCCTCGCCTTCGCCACCGGGAGCCGCCTGCGCGGGGGAGACGATCCGGATATGCGGCCGTCGTCGTTCGGGGCCGGACGCCAGGGCGTTCGCGCGCTCGCGGATGCTGCCGAACGTTTGGGGGTGACGGTGGAACGCTGGCGGGAACGTCCCCAGCGCTTCGCCGAGCGGACCAGCAAGGCGCGACCGGCGCGGCCGCTGCGCTTCGCGGTGTTGTCCCCGGGGCAGGACGTCACGGCCGCCGAACGGGGGGAGGTCGTGCGTTTGGCGCTGCAGCGCCCGGGGGCCGACCTCATCCTCGCGGGCGAGGGGGCAGAGTCCGTGATGCAGTGCTTCGGCGTCGGTATCACGGCGAGCGTCTTCGATTCGTCGCGCGTGGCGCCGCCTGGGGCGGTCGTCGACAGCGGCGCGGCGTGGACCCATGCCTCGCTCTCTGCACGTCCAGACAGCGCCGGGAAGGATGAGGACGAGATCGATGGTGAGCCGTGCCCGGCCGTTACCATCCTCGCCAGCGACACGCTTCTCGTCACGCGCCGGGGGGCGCCCGTGATTGTGCAGCTGACGGTCGCCCCGCATCGCCACCTGGTCACCCTCGTCGCCGACGTCGCCCTCCTGCGCAACCGCACCCTCCGCTCGGCGTCGACTGCACCGCTGCTGCTGGATGCGGTGCTGCCGCGGGCCGGAGGCCGACTGGTCTTCGACGAGTACCACCACGGCTTCGGCCCGGGCGGTTCGATGATGCGCGTGACGCTCGATTGGAGTGCGCGGCATCCGCTGGGGTGGATGACCTGGCAGCTGATCGTCGTGGGGCTCCTGGCGCTGCTGGTGGGTGGGATTCGATTCGGGCCCATCCGCGCCGCGATCGTGCGCCAGCGACGGTCGCCGCTCGAGCACGTGCGGGCGCTCGCCACCGCGCTGAGTGCCGCGCGCGGGCACCGGGAGGCGGTGGGGGCGATGGTGCGTGGGCTGCACCGCCGTCTCGCTGCACACTCGGGAGGGGCCACGGCGCGCGACGACTGGCGGGCGTGGCTCACCGCCCTCGTCGCCCGTGCACCGAACGCCAAGGTACGTGCCAACGCCGAGCGTCTCGTGGCGCTGGCCAACGATTCGCAACCAGACACTGCGGTGCTCGACGCCGCCAATGCCGTGGAGGACCTGTGGCTATCCCTTCGCCCCTGACGCCATCCGAAGTGCAGCGCCACGCCGAGGAGGCGCAACGCCTCCTGGCGCAGCTCGAGCGCGTCGTGCTGGGGCAGCACGATGCGATTCGCGAGTCGATGCTGGCGCTGATGGCGCGCGGGCACGTCCTGCTCGAAGGGCCGCCGGGGACGGCGAAGACGCTCCTGGTGCGCGCGCTGGCGCGATCGTTAGGGCTGTCGTTCCGCCGCATCCAGTTCACCCCCGACCTGATGCCGTCGGACATCACCGGCGTCAACTTCCTCGGCGCACAGGGGGAGTTTGCGTTCCGCCCCGGGCCGCTGTTCGCCGACCTGGTTCTCGGCGACGAGATCAACCGCGCCCCGGCCAAGACTCAGGCCGCCATGCTGGAGGCGATGCAGGAGCGCGCCGTGACGGTGGATGGCGACACGCGACTGCTTTCGAGCGGCTTCACCGTCTTCGCGACGCAGAACCCCATCGAGTTCGAGGGGACGTATCCGCTCCCGGAGGCGGAGCTGGATCGCTTCCTCGTGAAGGTGCTGCTGCGCTACCCGTCGTCCGAAGCGGAGCAGGGGATGCTTGGGCGCGTGCTCGGCGGATTCGATGCGGCGTCCCCCGCGTCGTTCGGGATCGAGCCAGTGATGGATGCGGCCGGACTCGAGGCGCTGCGTGCGGCGGTGCGGCAGGTGCGGGTGGAGCCGTCGATCGTCGCCTACATCACGGCCCTCGTCCGCACCACGCGCGAGACGCCGACGCTGACGTTAGGCGCGTCGCCGCGCGCCTCGGTGGCGCTGCTCCTCCTGGCGCAGGCCTCGGCGCTCATGGACGGGCGCGACTACGTGGTCCCCGACGACGTGAAGTCGCTCGCGCCGCCGGTGCTGCGCCACCGCGTGCAGGTGGCGCCCGAACTCGAACTGGAGGGGGTCACCCCCGACGCCGCGGTGGAGTCGCTCTTCGAACGGGTCGAAGCGCCGCGGGCATGATCATCCCGTCGCGCCGCTGGTTCGTCGGCGCCGCACTCCTGGCGCTCGTCGCCCCGCTCGCCCTGCTGTGGAGCGGTGCGGCGACGTTGCTCATCGTCCTCGACGTCGCCTGGGTCGTGTTGCTGGCCATCGATGCGTGGCGCGCCTGGAGCGTCACCGCCGACGACTTCTCCGTGCAGCGCGACGCACCGCCCGCCTTCTCGATGGGGCGTTCGCTCCCCGTGTCGTATCGCTGGCAATCCCGGCGCTCGCGTCCGATGCAGCTGCTCGTGGTCGAGGAGCTCCCGCCGATCCTCTCGTTCGCGGGAGGTGGGCGGCGCGCGCTGCGGCTGTCGCCTGACGCGCCGCTGTACGAACGCCACGACGTGCGCCCGCTGGCGCGCGGCAAGGGGGGAGACGGGACGCTGCACCTGCGCGTGCTGTCGCCGTGGGGGCTGGCCTGGCGCGCGCTCACCGTGCCACTCCCGTGGCAGGTCACCGTCTTTCCCACGTTGGTCGGTGCGTCGCTGCGGGCGCTGCCGACCCAGTCGCAACGCCGGCGTGAGGCGGGGCTGCGCAACGTGCGTCGACTGGGTGAGGGACGCGTCTTCGAGTCGTTGCGCGAGTGGGTCCCGGGCGACGATACCCGCACCATCGACTGGAAGGCGACCGCGCGACGCGGCAAGCCGATGGCGCGGCAGTTCGAGGACGAGCGCCGCCAGCAGGTCCTCATCGCGATCGACGCGGGGCGCATGCTGACCGCCGAGAGCGAGGGGCGCGCTCGGCTCGAGTCGGTGATCGAAGCCGCGTTGCAGCTGGCGCATGCCGCCGTCGACCACGACGACAACGTGGGGCTGCTCGTCTTTGCCGATACCGTGCAGCAGTACATCGCCCCGGCGCGCGGGCGTCGGGCACTGCGCGCGATCCTCGACGCGCTGGCGACGGTGCGCGGGACGCTGGTCGAGCCGGACTATCCGGCCGCCTTCGCCTTCCTGGCCCAGCGCAACCGCAAGCGGGCGCTGACCGTCGTCTTCACCGACGTCATCGACCGCACCGCGAGCGAGGCACTGGTGGCGCAGGTCGGGTCGCTCAGGCCGCGGCACGTCCCGCTGGCCGTGGCGCTGCGCGACCCCGCGCTCGACGCCCTGGCCACGGCGCGCCCGGGTACGGTGCAGGGCGCCTACGAGCGGGCAGCAGCCGAGGAGCTGCTGCAGTCGCGTGAGGCCGCGCTGGCCGACATGCGCTCGCGGGGGGTGCTCGTGCTCGACGTCCCCCCGGCGGGGGCCGCCGAGGCGGTGGTGGCGCAGTACAACCTGCTCAAGCGGCGGGGGGCGTTGTAGGCGCGTGCGCCAGACCGGAGCGGTCGGGGCTCCGCAAACCGTGGCCGAAGTTCGGGCCCGCCCTCCATCTTCTCCGGCGCCACGCCGCACCCTCCTCCCACAAGTCCCGCTCGCATGCGCCCTTCCCTCCTTGCGTCCGCCTTCGCCAGTGTGCTCGCCGCGTCGCTCGCCAGCTCGGCAACCGCCACGGCCCAGGGGAGCGCCCCCAGGCTCGTCGTGACACCGGCCACGCCTCGCATGGTCGCCAAGGATACGTTGCGGCTGGCGGCGTCCGTGGTGGACGAAAACGGCAAGCCGATCCCCGGCATCCGCGTGCGCTTCTTCGCCGGCGGGAGCTTCGAGGCCCGCGTCGACAGCACCGGGCTCGTCACCTCCGGCGCGGTGGGGACCTTCCCCGTAACCGTCTCAGCCATCGTGCCGGGAGCGCGGCCGCTCACCAAGCGCGTCGACGTCGTGATGGTCCCGGGTCCGGCCGCCAGCGTGGTGGTCACGCCGCAGCCCACGCGCCTGCTCGCCGGGCAGCGATTGCAGCTGTCGGCGATCGCCCGGTCGGCCGACGGCGACTCGGCGACCGATCGCGTGACGTGGAAGTCGTCGGCCCCGGGCGTCGTGCGCGTGAGCGAGAGCGGGCTGCTCACCGCCGTCGCGGCCGGCCGGGCTCGCGTGACCGCCGCGGCGGGGAGCGCCGAGCGGGCGATGGAGCTCGCCGTGATCAGCGGCGCGGGGGCCAGCGTCACCGTCACGCCGTCGTCGACCAGCGCGCGCCAGGGCGACGTCCTGCGCTTCGCCGTGCAGGTGAAGGATGCCGCGGGCAAGACCATCGAAGGGCTCACTCCTAACTGGACCTTCGCGCCGGGGCGCGGCGAGATCGGGGCCGATGGCGCCTTCGTCGGCTCCGAGCCTGGCACGTACCTCGTCTCCGCCAACTTCGGGCGCGTCTCGGGCGACGCCTCGGTCTCGCTCACCGAACGCAACGTGCGCCGCAAGGCCACCGTCGTCGGGTCGGTGCTGCGCACCGCCTTCGTCACCTCCGAGGTGTGGGTACACCCTAACGGAAAGGTCGCCTACCTGGGGACGCACGCCGGGGGCGACCGCTTCTACGTGATCGACATCTCCAACCCGGCAAAGCCGGTCATCGCCGACTCGGTGATGGAGAACTTCCGCGTCGTCAACGACATCATGACCGACGAGAAGGGCGAGGTCATGGTCTTCACTCGCGAGGGGGCCGACAACCGCAAGAACGGGATCGTCGTGGCCACGCTCGAGGACCCGCTGCACCCCAAGAAGGTCGCCGACTTCACCGACGGCGTGACCTCCGGCGTACACTCGGCCTTCATCTACACCGATCCGAAGCACGGGCGGCACGCCTACATCACCAACGATGCGACCGGCGCCGTACACGTCATCAACATCGACGACCCCACCAAGCCGCGTCAGGTGTCGAGCTGGAAGACGCCGCGCCCCGGCAACTCCGACGCCGGGCGTTCGCTGCACGACGTCGATGTGCAGGACGGCTTGCTGTACGGGAGCTGGTGGAACGACGGCCTCATCATCCTCGACGTCGGCAACGGGATGCGCGGCGGCACGCCATCGAACCCCGTGCTCGTGTCGCAGTACAAGTACGACCTCGACGCGATCTATCGCTCGCGCGTGGAGACCGAGGCGGGGGCGGGCTACATCCGCGGGACGCACACCGCCTGGCGCCACAAGAACTACGTCTTCATCGCCGACGAGGTCTTCGATCCGGTGGAAGTGCAGGCCGCGTTAGGCGGCCGAGTGGGGCGGGCGTACGGGCGGTTGCAAGTCATCGACGTCACCGATATCAGCAAGCCGAAGAGCGTCGCCTCCTACGAACCGGAGTTCGGCGGGGTGCACAACGTCTGGGTCGCCGGCGACACGCTGTACATGGGCGCCTACAACTCGGGCTTCCACGCCTTCGACGTCTCGGGCGAACTGCGCGGCAACCTGCAGGACCAGGGGCGCGAGATCACGCACTTCCAGCCGCAATCGCCTGGCGGCAAGATCCCCAACGCCACGATGACGTGGGGGGTGGTCGTGAAGAACAACCTCGCCTTCATCAACGACATGAACAGCGGGCTCTGGATCGTGCGTTTGGAGCCCAAGCCCTCGGTGGTCCCGTAGCGGGGGGCTCGCCGGGGCCCTAGCGATTCGACGCAGGGAGTGGGCGCTGGCGTCGCAGTGCGCCGAGCATGCGGCGCCACGCCAGCGCCACTCCCGTCCAGACGAGGATGACGGTCGCCAGGGTCGCGAGGCCGGCGATCGTCTGTCCCAGCACGCCGAAGTACTCGCCGGTGTGTGCGAAGCGCAGGAACGACCGTGCGCGTCTCCCCGCCGAGAGCGACGCGAACGGCGCCCACGACTCCTCCGTGCCTGTCGCGACGTTGATGGTGAGCGTACCCCGCCGCTGCGGCTGCCCGCCGTTTCCTCGGTCGATCGCCAGCGCCACCGGGCGCGACGCGGAGACGGGGAGCGGGATGTTGATCGTGCGCCAGTCGGGGACGCGAGTGCTCGCGCGCGCGATGAGCGCCGCGAAGTCGATGGCGGGCGGTGCGCTGGCGTTAGGCGTTCCGGGCGACCCGGCCGTCGACGATGCCTCCGCTCGTCCCCCCACCGCTCCTCCCGCGGTCCCCCCACGCGGCGCTTCGGCCGGTGGCGCCGGACTGCGCGGCGGCGGCGCCTCACCGACCGCGCGGAAGACGAGGTCGCCCGCCCAGCGATACGAGATCACCACCCCCGACGCGACGATGAAGACGAGCGGGACGAACGACCAGATGCCCAGCACGTTGTGCCAGTTGAAGTCGCGCGCCTTCCCCGTGGACCAGCGGCGGAACCAGAGCACCGCACGCAGCTGCACCCACGTGAGGCGTTGCGGAAACCAGAGGATGGCCCCCGTCAGCACCAGCACGAGGAAGGCGAGGTTCGAGGCACCGGTGATCGCCTTGGCGGTGTCGCGCCCCTCGTCGGTCGCGCCAAGCCAGCGGTGCCACGCGGTGATCGTCGAGAGTGACGCGCGCATCGCCTGATCGCCGCTCCCGAGGACGGTGCCGCGATAGGGATCGAGGAGCAGGGCTCCCTCACGACCGAAGGCGACCTTCACCGGCGCCGTCGGGGCGGACGAGACGATGACGGCGGTCGCGCGTTTCCCGGGGGTCGCCAGTTCGGCGAGGCCGACGAGCGAGTCGACCGGGAGCGCCGTCCCCGCCGGTTCGATCGCGCTCGGCAATGATCGCTGGTCCGCCCAGGCGAGGAGCTGCTTCTCGTAGGTGAGCGCCACCCCCGTGGCCGACATGACGAGGATAATGAGTCCCGCCGCGATACCGCAGGCCAGGTGAACCCAGAACAGGACGGTTCTCGTGAGCGATCGTGAGCTGGCCGAACGCGCCATCATCGTGAAGCGGCAGAAGAGGTGAGAACGATTCTCAGGGGAGTCGCACGCAGTGTAAGCGCGCGGTTCCCCGCCTGCCATGGCATGTTCTTGCGCCCTGCTACGGCGCGACGAGCAGCCGGATCGGATTCCCGCGCTTCGACGTCAGCTGCTCGACCCCGCGGGCCACGTCTTCCAGCGACATCACGTCGCTGATCGATCGCGAGACGTCGAGTCGCCCCGACGCGACGAGTGCGACGAGCTGGTCGAGGTGTTCCTTCCGGTAGCCCAGGTGGCCTAACAAGCTCTGCGAGCGCAGGCCGAAGATCGCCCCCGGGCCCAGGTGGATCGCTTCGTGCGACAGCCCCACCATGAGCGTGCGGCCAAAGCGCGCCGTGCAGCGCGACGCTTGTGCCAGGGCCGCGTTCGAACCGAACAGGTCGACGGTGAGGTCGAGCATCAGTCCGCCCGTGAGCCGGGCCACTTCTGCGGGGACGTCGTCCTCGGTGGGGTGGAAGGCCGCGTCGGCGCCAAACGACAGGGCGCGTTCGCGCGCCGCGGGGAGCGGATCGATCGCGATGATCGGCGCGGCGCCAACCATGCGCGCGACCTGGACGGCGTGCACACCGAGGCCGCCGATCCCCCAGAGCCCCACCGACTCGCCGGCGCGCAGCGCGGCGCGGTCCACGAGGCCGGCGTACGGCGTCGAGACCGCGTCGGCGAGGATCGCGGCCTGTTCGAACGGGACGTGATCGGGGACGAGCGAGAGCGCCTGGTACGGCACCACGACGTACTCGGCCCACGCCCCGTCGAAGTGGGCGCCCATGATCTCGTAGGCGAGGCAGCGCTCGTTCGGGTGGCCGCGCATGCAGTTGCGGCAGCGCCCGCAGGACCGCCCGCCCGCCATCACCACCTTGTCGCCGACGGCCCATCCGGGGACGTGGGGGCCGAGGGCGGCGATGAGGCCGGCGGCTTCGTGGCCTAACGTGAGTTGCGGCAGCCGGACCGGGAGCGAGCCGTCGATGATGTGCACGTCGCTCAGGCAGATGCCGCACGCCTTCACCTGGACCAGCACTTCGCCCGCCCCCGGGAGGCGCACGGGGACCGTCTCGACCGTCAGGCGGTGCGCGGCCACGTCGAGCCGGGCGGCGCGCATCTCGGCGGAAATCGTCATGGGCGCTTCACCGTGGTGGCGGGCGGCGTCGGGCGTGCGTTGCGTCTGGCGGGCGCCTTCGGCGGCCTGCACCCGGGGAGCCGGAAGGCGCCGATCCGCGTCGAGTAGTTGGCGTCACCGGCGCGCAGGTAGTCGCCGACGTACCAGATCGTGCAATCGTCGGATGGATCCATCGCCGTCTGCGTGTAGTCCTCCCAGCGCAGCGTGTTGGCCTGCGCGCCCGCCCCTTCCACGAGGACCGCTTCACGCAGCGTCAGCATCCCCTTGGGGTCGGTGGCCAGGCGTGCGGCAAAGCGCTGCCCGGCAAAGTGCGGCGTCCCGCCGAACGAGTAGCCGATCCCGATGTTGCCGGCGCGGTCCATCGCCGGAGAAGCCATCCAGCGGTACGACGAATCGGGGGCGTAGGTCCCCTGCTGGAAGAGTTGCAACTGGCGGCGCGCGCCGACGCGGAACTCGTACCAGCGCACCCCGCCGGCTCCGGCGGCGGTGTTGACGGAGTGCACGGCGACGATCGACTCGCGCGTCCCGATGCGTCGATAGACCACGCGTGCCATCAGCTTGTCCCCCTGCGCGTCGAGCCGCCGATCGGTCCCTGGCTGCGGGACGCAGGAGGTGAGCTGGCCGTCGCACAGGTAGTGGTACGGGGCGACAGCGATCTTCACCGGTCCGGTGACCTTCGTCTTTGACGGGTCCTTCCAGTCGACCTTGAAGGTCCAGGCGTAGATCCCGTCGTCGTCGACGTCCTTCCGGAGCTGCGTCCCGCCGGCGGCCAGCATGACGTTAGGCGCCCCCGCGGGAGGGAGGGTCTGGCCGTCGAGGTCGACGTTGTTGAGGAAGTTCACGTCGTCGATGACGACGCACTGCTCGCTGGCCGGCGCCCCCTCGAGGAGCCGCGCGCGCTCCACGACACACGCGTGCTTCTGGATCACGTCGTCGCCGGTGCTCGACGGGACGTAGTAGCCGTCGGGCCAGACGGCCGGGCGCGGGTAGTCGGGGAAGAGCGGGCGGATGAACTCGTAGCGGTAGTAGCTCCCCAGCGGGCTGTCGCTGGTACTCACCGCGTAGCACATCGCGTAGACCCCCTGGGTGTCGGGGGCGACGGGAGCCGCGGCGGGCGGGGTGGCGCTCGGCGCGGCCTGTGCCGGCAGTGGCGTTGCGGCTGGCGGAGGTGACGGCGGGCGAAACAACGCCTGCTCCGCCCCCGGCTGCCCCGCCTGCCCGATCTCGCTCAACTGCGCCCCCGCACCTGCCACCGGCGCCGGCGCATGGCGCTCACCCTTCCGCACGCGCGAGAAGATCGGCATCACCACCAGCCAGCGCTGCGCCAGCTGGTCGTAGCGCACGACAGCGTCGCCGTTGTTCTTCTCCTCGCACGGTCCGCCGAATCCGCGGAAGACGTTGTTCGTGGGGACGGGACCGTACAGGACCTGTCCGGTGCTGTCGAAGCGCCCGCCTTGCTTGGTGAAGACCGCCATGCGCGTGTTCACCGTCTGCACCACGTGGTCGGGACCCACGGCGAGCGAGTTGTCCGACGGGTTGCGCAAGGTCGCGCTCCCCTGTGGTCCGGTGAACGAGGCGCCGAGCCCGTCGAACGCGGCGACGATCTCGGCGCTCGGCCGCGTCCCGGGGGCGGTCTGCTCCACGCCGGCTCCCCCTGCGGCGATGGCGCGCGCCGCGGGGCCCGCCTGGGTCCCGGCCTCGTCGGTCGAGGGGGGCGAGAGCCGCCGTCCGCCAGCTGCAGCGTACGGTGCTCTGTCGCGATGCGCGGCGGCAGCGCCGCCGTCCGCCAGCTGCACCAACGGCGGCGAGGTGTCGAGCTGCACGGCACGGCGCACCTCGACCGCGTGTGATGGCTGCGCGATCTGCGGTTCCCCGGCACAGGCGATGCCGCCCACCACGGCGAGCGCCGTCCTCAGGACGAACGCCGTGCCGAGGGGGCGTGCCACCACGCGGACACCGCCCGGGACGCGGGGCACTAGTTGGCCGGCATCGCCGCCAGGCACTCGATCTCGACCTTGGCCCCGGGGACGACGAGCGCCGCGACCACTACCGTCGTGCGCGCCGGCGGCGTGTCGGGGAAGAACTCGCGATACGCCTGGTTCATCCCGCCGAAGTCCTTCACGTCGATGAGGAAGACGGTGCACTTGAGGGCGTGCGCCATGTTCGTCCCCGCGGCCTCGAAGACCTTCTTCGTGTTTTCGAGGGCGATGCGCGTCTGTCCCTGGATCGTGGTATCGGGATTCTCACGACGCGTCCCCAGCTGGCCGGCGGCGTACACGAGGTTCCCGACCTTGATCCCCGGGGTGAGCGTGGGCGAAGCGGAGGTGCCGGCGGGGATGATGGCCTCGCGCTTCGGGTTCTGCGCGAGCACGGGGGTCGCCGTGAGGGTCAGCAGGGCGGCGAAGAGGAGCGTGCGCGACATCGGGGATCCTCGTGACAGGGAGACGGTGGGACGGCGTGCGCTGAGCGATCGCTGCAGATGAGCTGCAATATGTCCAGCGGTCTGCGCCTCAACGTGTGCGGGGATCTGGCGACTGGCAATGCCCCGAGGCATCGTGCATTTTCGCCCCTTCTTCGACCGTCACGAGCCATGTCCGACGAACCGACCCCGAACGTCCCGCTGGTCGCCCCTCTCATAGCCCCCGATGCGGTCGTCGATCCGATGGATCGCCGCGACTTCCTGCGCGTGGCTGGCGTGGGGGCGGGGGCGATGCTCGTGACCGGGTGCGCCACGGGGAGCGGGGGGCCGGCGCTCGTCCCGGCGCGTGGTATCTCCCCGGCGCGGGCGACGCGTGGGAGCGGCCACATCGTGGTCGTCGGCGGCGGCGCGTGGGGGGGATGGACCTCGCTCTACCTTCGCCGGCGTGGCGCACGCGTGACGATGATCGACGCGTATGGCCCCGGGAACTCGCGCGCATCGAGCGGCGACGAGACACGCGGCATTCGCTCGTCGTACGGCGATCGTGCGACGGCTGGCGAGCTGTGGACGTCCTGGGCGCGCACCGCGATCGGGCGCTGGAAGGCCTTCGACGACGAGTATGCGAAGGAGTTCAAGACCAAGTTCTTCCACCAGACCGGCGACGTCATCTGTCGCGCGCAGGACGAGCCGTTCGTCAAGCGGACGCGTGAACTCTGGACGGCGCAGGGCGTCGCGCACGAGGTGATCGATGGCGCCGAGGTGATGAAGCGCTGGCCGGTGATCAACGCGCGCGACATCACGATCGCCATCACCGAGCCCGACGCCGGCGTCGCGCGGGCACGCGCCGCCACGCAGGCGGTCGCCGCCATCGCGCAGCGCGAAGGGGTGCAGCTCATCATCTCGCGGGCCCGCCCAGGAGCGATCGTCAGCGGCAAGATGGACGGCGTCGTGCTCGAAGACGGGACGGTGGTCCGCGGGGACCAATACGTCTTCTGCTGCGGTCCGTGGCTGCGGAAGGTCTTCCCGCAGCATCTCGACAACCGGATGCGCGTCCCGATGGGCTACGTCTGCTACTTCAGCGTCCCCGAGGGCGATCGGCGCTTCACCTTCCCCAACCTTCCCAGCTACAACTTCCCCGGGGTCACGGGGTGGCCGGCGCTCCCGGTTGACCTGCGCGGCTTTCGCGTGCGCGGGGCCATCGCACCGCCTAACGCCGCTCCCCCGACCGAGGCGGAGCGCAAGGCGGCACAGGAACGCGCCGCCGCCCAGGCGGCACTCGACCTGTCGCAGAACGACCCGGACATCAGCAACCGCTGGATGAACCAGGATCGCATCGATGGCTCGCGCCGTTTCGTGCAGGCCCGCTTTCCACTGCTGGCCGACATGCCGCTCAACGAGACGCGCGCCTGTCACTACGAGTCGAGCATCAACCGCGACTTCATCATCGACCACCTCCCCGACGCGAGCAACGCCTGGGTCGCCGGCGTGGGGCAGGCCGAGGGGTTCAAGTTCGGCCCGGTGGTGGGAGAGTACGTGGCGCAGCGCGTCCTGGGGTTTGCGGGCGATCCCGCGCTGGTCGAGGCCTTCAAGTTCCCCACCAAGGAGTACGAGAAGCCCACCGACCCGTGGAACGACGAGGAGTAGCAGCCGTCGCGCCGCGGGCCGCGGTCGCGACAGGCGCGCGGGCCGGCACGCGCACCATATTCCGGGCATGACCATTCCCCCGCTCGGCGACGGCACGCCCGGTGGTGCACCGCACGCGCACGACGCGCGCGACCGAGGCACCCCACGCGACGCGATGCTCACCGATGTCTACGGCCTCTCGCATACGGGGCTCGTCCCGACCGAGAACCAGGATCACTTCGTCGTCGCGCGCATGCGCAAGATCGTCGAGGTCACGAGCACCAACCTCGACACCGCGCGGCTCGCCGAGCGGATGCACGGCGGCGAGGCATGGCTCATGGCGGTCGCCGACGGCGTGGGCGGGCGTGCGGGCGGGGCCGAGGCGAGCAGTCGTGCGGTAGAGACGACGCTCGAGTACCTCGGGCAGGCCACCGGGTGCTACCACCGCTTCGACGTCGATGAGGAGGCGAAGTTCATCGAGAAGATGGAGGCGGCGGTGCAGGCTGCGCACGCGGCGCTGCGCGGCGAGCATGGCGACACGCAGTGGTCGCCCGCCACGACACTCACGATGGTGATGCTCGTGGCTCCGCGCGCGTACATCGTGCACGTGGGCGACACGCGCGCCTACTACCTGCGCGGCGAGCGCCTCTTGCAGCTGACGCGCGACCAGACCTTCGGCCAGTACCTGCTCGACTCCGGCGCGATGACCGACGCGCAGGTGGCCGACTCGCCGATGGGGCGCACGCTGGCCAGCGCGGTGGGAAGCTCCGAGGTACACCCCGCGGTCGGCCTGATCGACCTCGAGGCGGGCGACACGCTCCTCCTCTGCAGCGACGGGCTCACCAAGCACGTCGCCAACGATCAGGTGCAACGCCTGCTGCGCGAGGCTACCGGTGCGCGCGCGGCCTGTGAGGCGCTGGTCGCGGCGGCGCTCGCCGGCGGCGGCAGCGACAACATCAGCGTGGTGGTCGCCCGCTTCGGGGCACCCGCGGATGCCTGACGCGGCCCTCGCCTCGGCCTAACCCGCCATCCACTGCAGGGCGGAGGCGAGGTCGACGTTGCTCCCGCTCAGCGTCACCGCCACCGTGCGACCGTTGAGCGGGAAGCGCCCGGTCAGCACGGAGGCGAGCGCGACCGACCCCCCGGGCTCGGCCACGAGTCCCAGGTCGCGGAACGCGGTGCGCATCGCCTCGATCACTTCGTCGTCGGTGACCGCCACTGCGCCGCTGAGGTTCCGCCGGTTCACCTCGAAGGTGAGCTCCCCTGGCATCGGGGCCAGGACGCTGTCGCAGATGGAGGTGAGTCCGGGCTCGTTGGCCACGCGATGTCCGGCGGCGAGCGAACGCGCCGTATCGTCGAATCCCGCGGGTTCGGCGGCCAGCACCTCGGCGTTAGGCAGCAGCGCGCGGATCACCAGCGCCGTCCCCGCCGCCAGCCCTCCCCCCGAGCAACAGGCGATCATGGCGTCGAGCGGTGCCCCCATCGCCGCCGCCTGCTGCACTGTCTCGAGCGCCACCGTCCCGGCGCCCGCCATCACCCAGCGATCCTCGAACGGGGGGACCATGACCAACCCGCGCTCCTGCATGAGCCGCTTGGCGATCGCCACGCGATCCTCGCGCTGCCGGTCGTAGAAGAGCACCTCGGCGCCAAAGGCGCGCGTCTTCTCGGCCTTGGTGAGCGGGACGTCGGCCGGCATCACCACCACCGCCGACGTCCCGAGGCGCCGCGCACAGGCGGCGACCGCCTGCCCGTGATTGCCTGACGAGTAGGCCACCACCCCTCGCGACAGCTCGTCGGCGGTGAGGCGGCGCATCCGGTTCCAGGCGCCGCGCATCTTGAACGACCCGGTGCGCTGCAGTCCCTCGGCCTTGACCAGCAGCCGACCACCGACACGTGCGTTGATTACCGCCGACTCGAGCAGCGGGGTGACGATGCACGCTTCGCCCACGTGGCGGGCGGCATCCTCGATGTCGGCGAAGGTCGGAAGGTCGAACGACGGCGTGGCGGTGGCGGTCATGGCGGCGACGTGAAGGGGAGACGGCTCCCCGGCAATCTACCGCCCTCCACGCACCGTGAGCACCCGCTCTCCGCGCACCGGCACCGTCCCTTCGGCGGTGATCTCCAGCTGCATGAGGTAGCGTCCCGGCTTGAGCGTGGCGAGGTCGACCACGACTGCTCGCGGTGTGTAGCCGCGCCCGCGCGCCGAGACGTCGCTCAGGCCGACGGTCACCGGCTGGGCTTCACGCACCAGGCGCAACGAGGTGAGCCCGCGCCGCAGCCATCCCCCTTCGTCCTTGTCCTCGGGGGCGACCGTGATCGACACCTGGATCCCTTCGCCGCTCGGGTTCGTGTTGTAGGTCTCCCAGTAGATCCCCACCTTGCTCCCCTCCCGCACCACCTGCGACGAGCTCACGTGCGGCAGGATGTCGTCGAGCGTGCGTGGCATCCCGTCGTACGGATCGAAGAGGAGCAGGTCGGAGATGCTGACGCGCGACCCCGGGTTCTCGGTGGCGCGCATCCCGTAGCGCGCCCGCGCCAGGGTGCGCTGCTTGCGCGCCGAGACCTCGGCGCTCATGAGCATCGGGCCCCACGAGGTGGAGGCAGTGATCGTCCCGCGCACGCCGGGGGTCGCGAGCCTAACGATCGAGGCGTCAGCCTCCTCGCCCTTGGTGAGGACAAGCGCCGCCGCGAGCTCACCGGGACGCGTGGCCGCCCCCGCCAGCGCCGGCGTCGTCGTGACGTCGTAGGCCACGACGACGAGCGCCGAATCGCCACGGCGAAAGATGCCCGACTGGTGCGTGAGCGGGAGGAGGGCGCGCGCGACGTCGGGCGCATAACGAGCCCGGACGCCGGGGAGTCCCTTGCCGCGCCACCCCACCGAGTCGCTGAGGGCGGGGTTGCGCACCGTGGCGGCGACGGGGAGCATCGGCGGGGCAGGGGCAGGCTCGTGCCCCGTGATCACCTTCTGCTGTCCCTGCCCGTACGCGTAGACCATGTGCTGCGACCAGGCCCGCGGCCACCCGTAGCGCAGCAGGAGCTCGCGTTCGTCCACGTCGAACCCCATCGCGTAGACCGACGGGGCATCCTCGACGAAGGCCGTGTACAGGCGTCGCGAGAGGAACTCCGAGCGGGCATCACTCCCCGCCAGCGACAACATCGGGCGGGCGAGCCACCAGACGCGTTCCTCGATCGCGGCGCGTCTCGCGCAGTTCGACTCGCGGTACTCACGCAGCATCGCGTCGTCGAGCAGGAGCTTGAGGTCGCGCCAGTCGCAGCGCTGCTTCTCGTCCATGGCGGCCAGGGCGCGGTCCCAGGCGCTGTCGCTGGCCGCGAAGCGCCCCGCCACGTGCAACGCGAAACCCTGCAGGGCGTCGCACCACCAGCCACCCACCCGGCAGCGGGCCGCCGCCTTCACCGCATCGTCCATGCGCTCCGACTCGGCCAGGTAGCGCACGAGCTGTCCGGAGGTCCAGCGATCGTCGGGAAAGTCGCGCGATGCCGAATCGAGCACCGCGACGAGCCGGTCGCGCGCCTCGGCAATCGAGCGCGGCTCGTCCGGCGCCTTGGCCTCGCGTTCGTCGTACCAGTAGCAGAAGCGCCCGACCTGCTCGTCGCACGCCTTGGGCCCGCTCCGGTTGAAGTCCATGCGCGGGAGGTTGTTCCGCCGGAACGCCTCGAACAGCCCCTGCTTGTCGCGCAGCTCGCCGATGCGCGGTGCGGCCGCCTCGGGGGTGACCGGGCGAACCTGCATCACCTGCGCCCCAGCGACCGAACCGGTGAGCGGGGCGGCGAGGACGAACGGAACGACGACGGCGAGTCGGGCGAGTGGCGCGGAGGGGCGCATGAGTCTCGGAGGGGGACGGCGGATCCTGCTACCTGTACGTCTGGCGCACCGAAAAGGGTCCGCCCGGGAGAACAATCACGTGCCGCGCGCGCCATCGGCAACATGGCCCGGCTGGGCACCCTGTCGCCTGCTGCGTGTTGAGGTCAGAATACACCCCCTACCCCAAGCCCACGCCGTCATGCGTTGCCTGCTCGCCGCTGCCCTCATCCTCGCGCCGCTTTCCATCGCGGCCCAGGAGGCCGACCTCGTCCTCACGGGCGGTCGTTTCTGGACCGGGGATGCGGCGCGGCCGTATGCCGAGGCGGTGGCGATTCGTGATGGCAAGCTGCTGAAGGTGGGGAGCGCCGCCGACGTCGCCCCGCACCGCACGGCGACGACGCGCGTCATCGCCCTCGGGGGACGCTTCGTCACGCCCGGCTTCATCGACAATCACACGCACTTCAACCAGGCCGGGGCCCTGCTGTTGGGGGTGAACCTGCTCGATGTCGCCGAACCGGCGGCCTTCGCCGCGCGGGTCAAGGCAGCGCGCGAGCGGCTGCCGCAGGGGGCGTGGATCACGGGGGGCGATTGGGGGGCCTACGAGGACTGGAACGCCGGCAGTGCCGGCACCCAGCAGCAGACACGCGCCACGCGCTTCTCCCCTGACCGCAGCATCGTCGATTCGGTGACGGCAGCTACGCCGGTCCTTCTGCAGCGCTGGGACCGCTCGGCCTACCTTGCCAATGCAGCGGCGCTTGCCGCGGCGCGGCTCGACTGCGCACAGCCGGTGGAAGGGCTCGAGTGCGCAGGGGGGCGGGCGACGGGGCGCGTGAGCGGCACCGCGCTGCAGCGTGTGCGCGCCGCGATCCCGCCCAAGAGCTTCGAACAGCGCTTGCGCGAGGCGCGCGCCGCCATCGCGCATCTCAACGAGCTGGGGGTCACGGGGATCAACGACATCACCCCGCCCGAACAGCTCCCGGTCTACCACGCCCTCAAGCAGCGCGGCGAGCTCACGGTGCGTGTGTACGCGCGCCCCACGCTCGACAAGTGGGACGACCTCACGGCGGTGGGGATCCCGCACGGTTTCGGCGACGACTGGCTGCGCATCGGTGGACTCAAGGGCTTCGTCGACGGGATCCAGGGCAACTCGACGGCGCGATTCTATGAACCGCAGCTGCACTCGGGAAAGCGCGGCGAGTGGCGCGACTCGACCAACACCGCGGCGACGAGCGGCCCCGGGTCGGGGATGGAGCCGGCGGGCAACATGCTGAAGAACCTGGCCGGCGCCGACCGTGCGGGGCTCTGGCCGCAGGTGCACGCCATCGGCGACGAGGCGATCGACACGCTGCTCACGCTGTATGAAAAGGTGATGACCGAGAACCCGGCGCGCGACCGCCGCTACCGCATCATCCACTCGCAGGTGTTGCGCAACGCCGAGGTGGCGAAACGCTACGCGAAGTTGGGGATCATCGCCGAGGTACAGCCGTACCACGCCATCGACGACATGCGATGGATGGAGGAGCGCATCGGGGCGCGCGCGCAGTGGGCGTACGCCTTCAAGACGCTGCGCGACGCGGGGGTGATGCTGACCTTCGGCTCGGACTGGCCGGGGACGAACGCCTCGTGGTATACCGCCGACCCGATGAAGATCCTGTATGCGGCGGTGACCCGAAAGACGCTCGACGGCAAGCCTGAAGGCGGGTGGCGCCCCGAACAGAAGCTCGATCTCGAGACGTCGCTCACGTCGTACACGGCGAACAACGCCTACGCGATGGGCGAGGAAGCGTCGCGCGGCAAGCTGATGCCGGGAATGCTCGCCGACCTCGTGGTGCTGGACCAGGACCTCTTCGCCATTCCGCCCGACCGGATCAAGGACGTGAAGGTGGTGATCACGATCGTCGGGGGGCGGGTGGTCTTCGAGCGCTCGCGGATGTAGAAACCAGTGCAGTGTCCTTCGCCTTCAACATCAAGAGCATGACACGGGGGTTCACGGAGGGAACACGGGGGTTCACGGAGGGCTCCGCGTACGATTGATCTCCTCCGTGAACCCCCGTGCTACCCCGTGAACCTCCGTGTCCAGCTCTTGAGCACTTCGCACGAGATCACAAACAGTCCCCTCACCCCCCACACCCATGCGATCACGTTCGTTCGTTGCACTATCGCTGCTCGTCGCGACGAGCCCGCTCGCGGCGCAGACCCCCGAGGTCGCACGCATCGCCATCACCCCCGCCAAGCCGACCATGGTGGCCGGGGATACGCTGCGACTCTCCGCCCAGGCACTCGACGCCTCGGGGAAGCCGGTCGACGGCGTGAAGATCCGCTTCCGGGCGCAGGGCGGGCGCTTCGAGGGGACGGTCGACTCGCTCGGGCTCGTGGAGTCGGGCGCCACCGGGACGTTGCCCGTGGTCGCCGTCGCCGTGATCCCCGGCGCGCGCCCCAAGATCGAGCGCTTCGAGGTGCGCATGGTCGCCGGCCCGGCGGCGTCGATCAAGCCCTCACACGCCAGCATCAAGCTCGCGCTCACGCAGCGCCTGCGCATCGGCGGGCAGGTCTTCTCCCGTACCAACGATCTGCGGGCGGGCGACCGCATCAGCTGGGCCTCGTCGGCGCCTAACGTGGCGCGGGTGGACCAGGACGGCATGATCACCGGCGCGGCCGCCGGCAAGGCGACGCTCACCGGGACGTCGGGGGCGGCAACGGTGAAGGTCCCGGTGGAGGTCGTCGGGGCACAGGTCGCCTCGCTGGAGATCTTCCCCGCGCGCGTCGACGCCCGCCAGGGCGACGTGCAGCGCTTCCGCGTCAACGCCAAGGATGCGCGCGGCAACGCCATGAGCGGGCTGTCGACCTCGTGGTCGTTCTCCCCGGGCGAAGGGCTCATCGAACAGGATGGCGCCTTCACGGCCTACACGCCGGGTGAATACGTCGTCACCGCCTCGCAGGGGGCGCGGTCGGTGCAGGCGGTGGTGCGCGTGGGGGCGCGCGAAGTGCGGCGCCCGCTCACCGTCGTCGGCCGCCTGTCGCGCACCCGCTTCACCACCGAGGAGGTCTGGATTCACCCCAACGGCAAGGTCGCCTACCTCGGCTCGGGCAGTGGCGGCGACGTGATGGTCGCCATCGACATCTCCGATCCGTCCAAGCCGGTCATCACCGATTCCATCGTCAGCAACACGCGGCGTGTGAACGACGTGATGACCTCGCCCGACGGGAAGTACCTCGTCTTCACGCGCGAAGGGGCGAGCGATCGCAAGAACGGGATCGTGATCTGCTCGCTGGAAGATCCGCTGCACCCCAAGGTCATCTCCGAGTTCACCGAAGGGGTCACGGCCGGCGTCCACTCGGCGTTCATCTTCCAGCAGGAGAAGTACGGGACGCACATCTACCTGACGAATGACGGCACCGGCGCGCTGCACGTCATCGACATCAACGACCCCTACAAGCCGAAGGAAGTGGCGCAGTGGCGCACCCCCCGCATTCACGGCGATGCGGGACGCACGTTGCACGACATCGATGTGCAGAACGGGCTGCTGTACGCCAGCTACTGGAACGATGGCCTGGTCATCCTCGATGTCGGCAACGGGATGAAGGGGGGCACGCCGAGCAATCCGCAGGTGGTCTCGCAGTACAAGTACGACCTCAACTTCCTGTACCGCGATGTCGAGGCGGTGGGTGGCCCCGGCTTCATCCGCGGGACGCACACGGCGTGGCGCCACAAGAACTACGTCTTCATCGCCGACGAAGTCTTCCCGTCATCGGGGGTGAAGGGAGCCAAGGATGCCGCCGCCGGCCGCGCCTACGGTCGCATGCAGGTGATCGACGTCTCGGACATCGCCAACCCCAAGTCGGTGGCGTACTACGAGCCCGAGTTCGGCGGGGTGCATAACGTGTGGATCGCCGGCGACACGCTCTACATGGGCGCCTACAACGGCGGCTTCCGCACCTTCGACATCTCGGGCGAGCTGCGCGGCGACCTGCGGGCGCAGGGGCGCGAGATCGGTCACCTGAACACGGCCGACATGGACGGCCGCGTGAAGAACGCGGCCATGACGTGGGGCGTGGTGGTGAAGGACGGCCTCGCCTACGTGAACGACATGTACAACGGGCTGTGGATCGTGAAGATCGAGCCGAAGCCGGCGGTGGTGCCGTAGGCAGGACCGCCGGAGAAGACGGGAAGACGAGAAGACGAGAAGACGAGTGAGATCAAAACCCTGGGGGTGCCAGCACTCGAGTGCCGGCTCCCCCAGGGTCGTTATCTCGTCTTCCCGTCTTCCCGTCTTCCCGTCTTCAAAGCACCAGTCTTGCCTAACGCCGTTTCGTCGTGATCAGAATCGCCCCCATCGCGTGCCCCGTCCCGAACCGGGTGGTGGCGTCGCTGGCGTTGATGTAGCGAATCTCCTTGACCGTCAACGCGGTGATGCCGCTCGCCGCCGAAAGGCCGCCCGCGGGAACTCCATCGACGTAGACCATGATCTGGTCGCTCCCGCTCCCCTCGCCGATCTGCGAACTCCCGCGCCCGCGCAGCATCGCCGGCCGCAAGCGCTGGATCGCCTCGAGCGCGTTCGACGACCCCGACGCAGCGATCTCGTTCTCGAGGATCAGGTTCGAGTTGCCGCGGGCCGGCGCCACCGCCGTGCTGACCGAACCGCCGCTGGTCGCTCCCGATCCCGTGGTCGCGCTCTTTCCCCCGCACCCCGCCAGCAGCACCATCGCGCCGAGCAGGTAGGCTCCGCGTCGCATCGTGGCATCCTCGTTGTCTGAAGTGACGGCCGCGGAACCAACCGACGCCGCGTGCCCGCGCTATCCTCTCATTCGACGGCGGTCAGCGCAAGGCTCCCGGCGTCGGCCAAGAAGCTCTCGCCGTCCAGCCCGTCCGGAACGCCGAGCCCGAGCGCGCTCAACGCGCTGGGCATCACGTCCACCGTGCGCCGCGGCAGCTGCCCGGCCGGTTGGTTGAGCAGCAACGGGACGAGCATGTGGTCGCGGTGCAGCGCGCCGTGCGACGAGCAGTGCGGAATCGGTTCGTAGCGGTCTCGGAAATCCCACCCCCGCGCCGCCGACAGCATCAGCTCGCCGGAACGCGACGCCGCCGCCATGTGGGCGATCTGCACCACCGCGTCGGGATACTCGCTGTCGATGGACGCATCGAAGACGTCGCGGGCGCTGACCCCCTCCAGTGCCCCGATGCCTAACGGGTCGCCATCGATGGGGCGGTAGCTGTAGCGGTGATGGTCGCGACTGGCGTCCATCGCGATCATCGCCGACCCCATCCCGCGCCTGCGCACCTGTGCCACATGCGGGGCGTACGGGAGGATCAGCAGGTCCACCGAGTCGCGGGCGAGCAACGCGTCGGCGACGCCGCGCCAGCGCCCCTCGAGCTGCGGCCAGTAGGGACGCTCGCGGCGCTCCAGCTCGAGGTAGACGTGCGCCATCGAGTTCCCGCTCACCATCACCGCCACCTCGTGTCCCGCGCCGATGGTCCACGGGTGTGCCAGCGTGCGAAAGCCCCACGTCTCGGCAAGGAGGACGGCGAGGTCATCGTGTGCCGTCACCGGCGAGTGCCCATGATCGCTCACGATCCACAGGTGCGTCTGCTCCCAGCGTCCGGCGCGCTCGGCGTCGTGCCGCAGCTCGGCGACGACGTCGTCCAGCGTCGTCATCGCTTCGCGTACCAGCGCCCCGCCGTGCCCGCACGCGTGCGACGTCTTGTCGATCCCGGTGAAGGCCGCGAAGACGAAGCGCGGGGCGTCGCGTCGGACGCGGTGCACGACTTCCGTCCCGATCTGGCGATCGATCGCCAACCATCCGCGCACGTCGCCGCGAAAGTGCGTGCGTGCGACCTGCGCCACGAAGCGCACGCCGCGTCCCACGCGCTGCGCCGCCGGCAGGCCGCGCTCGATGACCGCCAGCGCGCCGAGCGAGGAAGGCACACGCTCGAACACCGTCGGGACGTCAGGATCGAGATCCCCGTCCATGTGCCGCATCCCCATGCCGACGTAGCTGCGCGCGTGCCCGGACCACGGCGCGATCGATCGCGAGCGATCGAACCAGCGGAGCCCGGGGAGGCCGACGCCCCCGGGGTAGCGCCCCATCAGGAAGGGCGTGTACGCGGCGCCGGTCACGGAGGGCCACACCGTGGTGACCGTGTGCATCCCCCCATCCGCGCGCAGGCGCGAGAGGTGTGGCAACGCCCCGCTGTCCATCGCGGCACGCAGCGTGTCGGGCCGGGCTCCATCAGCGACGAGGACGATGACCGACAACGGCGGCGCCTGCGGTAAGGGAACGGGAGAGGGGAACGGTCACGGGAAGCTGCGGCCGTTCCGCCCCCCGGTGTGATACGCTAAGCTCATGCGCGTGTTGCACGTTCACCTTCCACGATCTTAACCACCCGATGCCCATTCGTAAGCAACCTCGGCGCCGTGGAAGCACGCCGTCGGGGCGCGCGATGGATCCCGAGCGCCTGCTGGATGCCGGCAAGGAGGCGCTGGAAGGGCTGAAGGAGCGCACCGAGACCGGGCATCGCGCCGCCGGCCGGAAGCCCCCGTCGGAGACGTCCACCGCTCGCACCAGCGGCGCGCACCGAGTGATCGACGCCTCCATTCGCGATCCGCTCCCGCTCACCGAGGACGCCAAGCTTCTGCAGCCCACCGTGGCCGGCGAGGCGTTCACGCGAACCGATCCGTGGCGCGTGATGCGCATCCAGAGCGAGTTCGTGGAAGGCTTCGACACCCTGGCCGACGTGACCAAGGGTGTCACGATCTTCGGTTCGGCGCGCACGGGGCCCGACGATCCGCAGTACGGGGCGGCGCAGGAGACGGCGCGCATTCTCGCCGAGGCGGGCTTCGCGATCCTCACCGGCGCCGGCCCCGGGATCATGGAAGCGGCCAACAAGGGGGCCAAGCTCGCCGGCGGGCGCTCGATCGGCTGCAACATCGAGTTGCCCTTCGAACAGGGGGCCAATCCGTACGTCGATACGCTCATCAACTTCCGCTACTTCTTCGTGCGGAAGACGATGTTCATCAAGTATTCGAACGCCTTCGTCATCTTTCCCGGCGGCTTCGGGACGCTCGACGAAATGTTCGAGGCGCTCACCCTGATCCAGACGGGGAAGATCTACCAGTTCCCGGTCGTCCTGTTCGGGCGCCACTACTGGGCCGGGCTCATGCGCTGGCTCCACTCGCGCGTCCTGGTCGAGCGCAAGATCTCGCCGGGCGACCTCGACCTGCTGTTGGTGACCGACGACCCGCACGAAGCAGCGCAGGCGGTGATCGCGGCCTACGGAGCACAACTCAGCGCCGCGCGCACGCGGCTGGAGGAGCATCTTGGCTAGCAAGAAGCAGAAGACGGGAAGACGGGAAGACGGGAAGACGAGAGAGGGACGGTCGCTTGGGCTCAAGGCGTCGCGCATTGGGGCGACGGTCAAGCGGGCCTCGGCCTCCGGGCCTAAATCGTCGCAGAAGAAGGCTGCCGAAGCGCGGGAGCAGGCGGGGAAGGCGCACGGCGCCGGCCCGGCGTCGCGCTTCCTCAAGGGCGGGCGCATCGATCCGCGCAAGATCAACGGCAAGGAGAAGGTCGTCGACCTCATCGACGGGACGTATCTCGCCTACAACGGCGGGCGCCTGCGCGAGGCGTGCCAGCTCTTCACCGAGAAGATGCTCGATCCCACGGTGACGATCGGCCTCACCATGACCGGCGCGCTCACCCCGGCGGGGCTCGGCATGGCCGCCGTCATCCCGCTCATCGAGGCGGGCTTCGTCGACTGGATCATCTCCACCGGCGCCAATCTCTATCACGACACGCACTTCGGGCTCGGGCTCGCCATGCACCGCGGCAACCCGCAGACCTCCGACGTGATGCTGCGCGAGGAAGGCGTCGTGCGCATCTACGACATCTTCTTCGACTACGACGTCCTCCTCTCGACCGATGCCTTCTTCCGCGCGGTGGTGCAGGGGCCGGAGTTCCAGCGCCCCATGTCGAGCGCCGAGTTTCACTATCTCTGCGGGAAGTACGTGCGGGAGCGCGAGCGCAAGCTCGGGATCGGGCAGAAGTCGCTCTTGAGCGCCGCCTACAAGTGCGGCGTCCCGATCTACACCTCGTCGCCGGGTGACTCGTCGATCGGGATGAACATCGCCGCGCTCTCGCTCGACGGGAACAAGTGCACGATCGATCCCAACCTCGACGTGAACGAGACGGCGTCGATCGTGCTCAATGCCAAGCGCTCCGGCGGGCGCAGCGCCATCTGCATCCTCGGCGGCGGAAGCCCCAAGAATTTCGCCCTGCAGACCGAGCCGCAGATCCAGGAAGTGTTAGGCATCGACGAGAAGGGGCACGACTACTTCCTGCAGATCACCGACGCACGCCCCGACACCGGTGGCCTGTCAGGTGCAACACCCGCCGAGGCGGTGAGTTGGGGGAAGATCGACCCCGATCGCCTCCCCGACGCCGTGGTCTGCTACCTCGACTCGACGGTGGCGCTCCCGCTGCTCACGTCGTACGCGCTCGCCAAGCGCAAGAAGCGTCCGCTGCGCCGCCTGTACGACAAGCGCGAGGCGATGATGGCACGCCTGCGCAGCGAGTACGAGAAGACCAAGTAGCGGTCAGCGGCGCTCGATGCGCAGCGTCACGCTCCCCATCGCGGGGAGCGCGACGTGCGTCGGTGCCAGGGGACCGCGCTCCTCGTCGGGGGAGCTGCGCCAGATGCGCCGCTGACCTCGGTCGCCGAACCGCAGCGCCACGCGCTGCGGTTCGTGCGTCGGGTTCCACAGGCGCACGAGGTCGGCGCGGCTGTCGGCGGCGGGCACGATGCTCGAGACGATCACCCGCGGGTTGTCGAGCGTGAAGCGCAGGCGCGTGGTCGCCGCCGAAGCGGGGAGGGCCAGTGGTGGCTCGCTCGCCTGCAATCCCGCTCTTGTTGCCTCGGCGGCATCGAACGGGCCATGCGCAACGAGCGTGACGCGGAACGTCACAGGCCCGGGCTGGTCGGCCTTGAAGTTCGTGTGCCAGTAGTTGTTCATCGCATACGCGACCAACTCCGTACCGGGGAGCGCCCGGCGCAGCCACGCTTCACGGCCGTCGGGCTGCTTGAACGCCTCGGCGGTGAGCCCGTTCAGCTGCCAGAGCGGGAGGTCGGGGGTCACGAGCGTCACCCCGAAGTCGGCGTTGCTCGCGTCGAGCCAGCGTTGCACCGGATACACGTTGCGGTTGGCGCCATCGACCTGGTCGACGTCCGGTCGCACGATGGCCAACCCCTGCTCCATGCGCACCACGCCACCCGGCACGGCCAGCGGAAAGGCGAGGTGCACCGCCTCCTTGTCCCGCACGAGTCGCTTGTCGATGCGGGTCACGACGCGCACTGCGTCATCGCCCGCGTGCAGCGTTACGTCGCGTACCAGCGACTCGGCCCCCGGGGCGTCGCTCGTGACGCGCAGCGTGGCGACGAGCGGGCCGTCGTCCAGCACGTCGAGGCGCGGGCGCGCCGCATCGCGCGCGGCGCTGGTGTCGCGTCCCGCGACGTAGCGGTAGCGGTTCCACCCCCCGCGCGCGCGATCGACCAGTTCGCGTCCGCGCCAGCGCACGCTGGCCACCGCGCCGGTGACACTGTCGATGCGCACGACGACGCGACCGTTCCATAACGAGTCGCCGTCGGCGCGGGCGGGCGTTGCCGCCTCGTGGGCGCGCCGGGGAGGCTGGGGGCGCGCCGTCGGGCCGGCCAGCGTCGGCGGGGGAGTTGCACCTGACGAACTCGCTCCAATGCGCTGCGCCGAGAGGCGCGTCGCCCCCATGGCGGCCAGCGGGACAAGCACCGCCACCGAGCCGTCGCGCAGTCGCTGCGACCACACGGGCGCCCCGCTGGCGGTCACCACGGCGCCTTGCAGCTGCAACGACGGCGGCACGAGCGTCACCCCTCGCACCGTGAATTCGTGCGTGTTCCACAGGTCGACGCCGACTCCCGGCGTCGTCGCGCCGTCGCCGCCGTCCGTGCGCGCTTTCGCTGCGCCGCCCGCATCGCCGCTCGCTTCGCCAGCGCTGCCCGCTTCGCCAGCGCCGCTGGCGCGCGAGAGCAGGGCGCGGCTCGCCGAGTCGGCGTCGAGCGCGAACTGCCGCTTGAGCGCCCACTGCGCCAGCGTCTCCGGCGAATCGGGCTCGCTGATGCTGCGGTCGGCCCCCCACGTGTGCTCGCTCCACAGCAGCACGCTCCGCCACGCGGCCGAGACGTCACGCGACGAGAGTGGCACGGCGCGCAGCGAGGCCAGCGTCCCCGCCTGCACGATCCGCGCAGCGCTCGCGCGCGTCATGACCTGCTCGGCGGCGGTGCTCATCGCCCCGTCTTCCCAGTAGCCGGTGAGGTCGCCTCGCAGGCGAGGGAGCGTGGCACCGTATCGGCGCTCCATCGTCGCGAACAGCTGCGGGAGCGACGAGATCACCAGACGTGGCGAGACGAAGCGCTCGTTCCACTGTCGTACCACGTCGGCGAGACGGCCGTCGGGGAAGCCGTTGTCGCCGCCGATCGAGACGCGCACCTGCACGATCTCGTACGGGTAGCCGCGCGACCGCAGCGTCTCCATGTACTCGCTCATCAGGTTCGCATCATCCAGCGAGATGCGTCCCGACGGCCACCCCCCCGCCCACGAGTAGCCCCGTCCCGCGACCATCACCAGCACGCTGTCACGACCGCTCGGCCCCATCCACCAGAACGGCCGGTCGCCCCACGCCGCGAGCGTGTGCCCGATGCGGTCGCCGTCGTACGAGGGACCGGGCATGTAGTTGGGGCCACTCGACAGGTACCGGATCCCCGCCTGCGCCAGTGCCGGGACCATCCCCCAGGTGAAGCCGGGGACGTCGCTGCTGGTGGCCGTAGTGATGGCCAGGCCGTGCTCCCGCCGGAGCCGCCGCGCGTACTCCGTCAGGCGCAACAACTCCTCGCTTCCCGACAGCCCGGTCATCAGGTTGGCGTAGAGCGCGTTGAGCGTGAGGTCGCCGTTGCGGACCGCGGCCAGCAGGCGGGCGGTGTCGGCCGCCGGCCGTGTCGCGAGGTAGCCCTCGAGCGGCCAGAGCCCTTCCACGTTCCAGCGAAAGCGCCCCCAGTCGGGGTTGGCGCGTGAGCGCTCGCTGTACACCATCGCGCTGTCGAGCCCGCGCCAATGCTTGTCGAGCACGCGCGCGTGGACGTCGGTGTAGCCGATGTCCAGGTGCGAGTGGTTGATGAGGTGCACCTCGCGTGGCACCACCGGCTCGATGGGCACCGCGCCCAGGTCGGCGCGCGCGGTCGCGGTGGTGGCCACGATGCGCACCGTCGTGGGCGTCGTCACGGCCGGGACGTTCACGCGCACCGTCGCGCGCCCCGCCTCGAGTCGTGCGCTCACGCGAAAGCTCCCGTCGACGGCGATCGCCATGGTCGTCGCGTGGAACGGGTGCCACGCATCGAGGCGCACCGTCTGTCGTAGCCCGCCATCCTCGCGCGTCAGCATCTGCTCCGCGTGCGCGCTGACCGTCGGCTGCATCGACACGGTGTAGAGGATGAACCAGCTCATCCGCCCCACGCTCTCCCCCTGGACCTGCAGCGTCACCGGCTGTCCGACAGGTGCAATACCGGCCGGGAGGTCGAGCGTGAAGACGCCGTGCACGTCGCCGAACTTGTCGGTCAGGAGGCGCCGGAAGCGCAGGGCCACGCCGTCGCTTCCCCGCACGCTCCACGTGTCGGCGTCGGTGGTGGGCTGCGCCAGGGCGAATCGGTGCGCCCCGTTCACCGTCACCCAGAAGCGCACCGGCGACTGACCGGGGTCGGCGACATCCATCGCCGCCAGAAAGCTCACCTGCCGAGGCGCGTCGCCGCTCGCCACCACCGGCGCCGTGGTCCACCGCGCTGCATTGGTGCTGTCCAGCGACCGCACCAGAAGCGACGCGCGGGCCGTGGGGTGCGCGGAGTGATAGCCGAACGATTCGCCGCGCAGGGTGGCGGCGTAGCCGTCGGTGATCCCCGGCGGGAGGGTGCCAAGTGGCGTGGCGCCGGCGGCAGCGCTCCCTTGTGCCACCGCCCCCCGGCCCGCCGCCAGCGCGCTGGCGACGATCAGGAGGGCGGTTCGCGCGCGCCGGCCTGGGCCGGAAGAGGAGACCAGCGCGGTGCGGCGAAGCATCGCGGTCGCCGTCTCCGTACGCTGCCTAACGGGAGAAGACGAAGCGGTTGCCGGTCACCACGGCCGCGCCCCGCAGCAGGCTGATGTTGTTCGGGGTGTACGTCCCCACAAACATGGTGTCGGACTGCTGGACGAGCACCAGCGTCGTCCCGTTCCGGTGGAAGGGGCCGCGCAGCGTCGTCGTGCCGTTGGACGGCGTCGATCCGTTGACCGAACTGCGGATCGCGATCGAGAAGATGTAGCTCGAGTCGGTTCCCAGCGTGAGCGCCCCCTTCCGGATCTCGACGTTCGTGCCGTCGACGGTGAAGGTCGCGGGGATCGAGATGTCGTTCGCGCTGGCGAGGGTGTAGACCGTCCCGGGGCCGGTCACCGGCTCGGTGGTCGATACCCCGATGTCGGAGCCGCAGGCGGTGAGAAGCAGGGCGGCGATGAGCCGCGAGGGCCAGCGCGTAACGCTGTGCGTGGCGCGCTGCAGCGCATTCCGGTGTGCGCGCGGGGTCGGTCGGGAGTCGGTCTGCGGCATCGGAGGGATTCGGTATCGGGGATACTCAGGACAAGCAAGTGACCCGCAACTCTCGCGGCAACCCCGCACGCCGCTGCACATTGGGCCGACTTCCGCATCCGTATCCCTGTGAACAGCGACACGCCAACGCCGTCCTCCCCCGACTCCCCCCCGGAGTCGCCCGCCCCCCCACCGTCCGAGCCCCAGGGCCCCCCCGCGCGTCGCCCCCCGGGGCGCGACGGCCTCATGATGGCCACGCCCAAGTGGATGATGTGGGCGTCCAACCTGGGCGCCGTCGTCACGGTGGCCGGGGGGATCTTCCTCGCGGTGCAGATCACGCACCGCCTGCGCACCCGCGTCATCCCCAAGCCGTTCCCCTCGCTGGCCCAGCTGGCCGACAGCCTGCGGCGCACCGCTCCGGCGATCGTGCAGGACACCGCGGGCGAGCGTGAGCGGGCAGCAGCCGCGCTCGCCCGCCCCCTCCGGCACACCATCGGCGGCGCCTCGCCCTCCGACTCGTTCCTGCGGGCCGGACAGGTCGCGCTGGGACGGGGGCGCCTGGGCGAGGCGCGTCGTGCCTTCGCCGCGGCCGAGCGTGATACGGCCAACGCCAGCGTCGCGTTAGGTTCGTCGCTCCTCGCGGCCTGGCGCCTCGATGAGGCGGGGGCGCGCCGCGCGCTGGCCCGCGCCTCGCGGCTGCGCGCCAGGCTCTCCCCGCCGGAGCGGCGCCTCCTCGAGGCACACCAGCGCTGGATGGCCGGCGACATCCATGGCAGCGACTCGGTCTATCGCACCCTCCTGCTGGAGGTGAACGACGACCCGACGCTCTGGTATGCGGCGGCCTTCGTCCATCGCCACGACGGCGGCGTCATCGACTCGGCGCTCATCGCCTACGGCTCGCCGGTGGGGCGCTCGCTCGTCGACCAGCCGACGCGTCGCGTCTCGCACGTGGGGGCGATCCCGGCGCTCTGGCGTGTCTTGCAGCTGTCGCCCTTCCACGAGGCGGCGCGCCTCGAGCTCCTGCGCTTCGCCGCCCTGTACGACGACCGCCGGCTGGCCAACTGGATCGGGTGGGGTTCCGAGCTGTACCAGATCGAGCCTGCCACGCGCCTCGCCATGCGCGCGATCGCTGCCGATGCCAAGCAGGACAGCTCGGCCTGGAAGGTCGTCTTGCGCCTGACGGCGGATGCCGCCGCGCGCGCTGGTACCTTGGCCCGCGCAGCCGCGGGGGACAGCGGCGCGATCGCGCCGCCCGAGGTCATTACCGAACGCGACATCTTCGAGGTGTCACGCGCCCTCGCCACCTCGTCCGGGATCCTCAATCCGCTCTCGCTCTGGCACGCTGCCGAGCTCCTCCTCCCGCTCACCGACGCCTCGCAGCACTCCCCGGCGATCGTCGCCGCCGCCCATGCCTGGCGCGGTCAGATGCTCTTTGCCGTTACGCGCACGGTGTCGGCGCAGGAGGAGCTCCAAGCGGCGGCCGCGATCGATCCCTCGCTCGGCCTCCCGCTCGCGGCATGGACGGCCTGGCTGTCGTCGGGGACCGACACGGCCACCCTCGCCTCGCTCCGCACCGCGCTCGAGCAGTGGAAGGCCACCGTCACCGCCGACGCCCCCCGCGACTGGCTCCACCCGCACCGGGGCATGGAACCGCACGTGCGCGCCTACGCCATCGGCTTGTTGAGCGCCGCCCTTGGCGACACCGTGCGGGTGAAGGCAGAGGCGGCGGCACTCGACCAGCTCCCCGCCATCGCCGGCGACACCGCCCTCGGGATGGTGATGGCCGCGGCGCTTCGCGGCGAGGTCGCGCTCGCCCGCAACGACTTCCCGGCGACGATCGCCGCCACCGCCAACGCCGAGGGGCTGCTCCCCCCGCTTTGGCGCGAACACTCGCCCTTCACCGGGCGCATCCACGCCCGCTACCGCCGGGCCTTCGCGCAGCAACGCGCGTGGGAGAACGAGGGGGCGCGCATCGCCTTCGTCGCCTTCTTCTCGCCCACGGTCCCGGAGGTCGCCATCTACCGGCCGGCGCGCGGGAGATTCGACAACACGCCGTAGCGGGGGCGCCGCGAGGCCGGACGCGAGGCCGCGCGCCTTGCGGCCCGCGGCGCCGCCCGCGCGTCGGGGCGTGCGTGGCGCGGGGTACGACGCCGCCTAACGATCTCGTGCGATGTGGGCCGTGGGGGAGCCGTTAGGCACCCTCCCGCAGGATGGCCCGCACGAGGTTCGCCCGCGAGTATTCGCCGCGCGAGATGTGGTCGGTCCAGTCGCTGGGGCCCAGCACCTCGCGCACGATGCGCGCCGGCGGGATCCGCTCGCGCGCCATCGCGTCCACTCGGCCGATGAGGTCCTCGGTCCAGGCGAGCTTGGCGCGAAGCGCCGACAACCCATCCGCGACAAGCCCCCGATGCGCGTCGAAGACGCGCGCCGGCGCCAGGGCCACCACTCGCTGGAGGCTCTCGACCAGCCGTCGAGGTTCCTCGTACTCGTGCGCGACGCGCACCTTCACCCCGATGAACAGGTCGGCGGAGAACAGCGTGCCGGTCGAACTGTCCCACACCACCTGGTGCTCCGGCGAGTGCCCCGGCGTGTGGATCATCTCCAACCCCTCGGGGTCGAATGGGGTGACCGGAGAGGTGAGTGGGGGGGCGCTCCCCCAGGCAAAGCGTCGATAGAAGGCCAGCCGCTCGGGGGCCCGCGCGTACGCCAGCGTGTCGGGGTGCGCGGCGATCGGAATCCCGCGACGCGCCGCCGCCGCGATGTTCCCCGCATGATCCTCATGAAAGTGCGACACGAGGATCCCCTGGAGCCGTTCACTCGCAAGCAGGCGCTCGACGTCGTCCCCAACCCCGGGAAAGCCGGTGTCGACGAGCATGCCGCGCACGAGAAAGGCGCTCACCGAGAAGCCGGCAAGGCGGCTGCGCCGATTCGACATCTCCACACGAACCACGTCGCCGTGGCGCTCGGTCCGGATCATGGGGCGAAGTGTAGCCTCGGCAGCCATCCCCGAGAATTGAATTCGCCGTGCATGCCGCTTAGCTTCCCCGCTAGCGACGCGCCCGGCCTCTCCTCCATGGCCGGGCGCTCCCCTTTTATTGCCGGTAGGCTCCCATGCTCGAAGCCCTCAAGCAGAAGCTTGGCGCCGAGGTCGAGAAGCTGCAGTACGAGCTCAACGTCACGCTTCCCAACGAGATCCGTCGGGCCGTCGAGATGGGCGACCTGCGCGAGAACTCGGAGTACAAGGCCGCCCTCGAACGGCAGCAGTTCGTGCAGGCCCGCCTGGGGCAGCTGCGCCTGCGCCTGAGCAAGCTCGCGCAGGTCGACATGTCCATGATTCCCTCCGACCGCGTGGGCCTCGGCTCCAAGGTCATCGTCGAATGCCAGGACACCCGGGTCACCGAGTCGTATACGCTCGTCTTCGGCGATTCCGAGAACTTCGACGAGGGACAGGTGACCATGTCCTCGCCGATCGGCCGCGCCCTGATCAACAAGGCCGTGGGCGAGGTGGCCTTCCTCAAGCTCCCGGCGCGCACGCGCAAGCTCAAGATCGTCCAGCTCGTGACCATCCATCAGGTCGAGGAGATCGACTAGCCGCGACCGCGAAGCCGCGCTCGCGCGGATGGTCGCCGGCGCCAGACACGATCCGTCGCCCGATTGTGCGCGGGCCTGTGGACGGCGGGCGAAAAACAGGCAATGATGACGAGGCGGTCTCGCTCCGGCGGGCCGCCTCGTTCCGTCGGAGCCGCCGCCTCGGCGTTCGGCGCCACCGGGACTCATGCTACTGCCCTGTCGCACGTCGCGCGCGAACCTCGCATGCCGAGTGGCACCCACCATTGGTTTCCGGGTACCACGAGCCACGACCCTTCACTCAGGTGCCACATGTCCGCCCTCGCTCGCGCTACCCGCACGCTGCTGTTTGGCTCGGCCTTCCTCGCAGCTGCTGGCACCGCGGGGGCCCAGACCATCGACGGCATCGTCGTCATCGGTGCCAACCAGCGCCCGGTGGCAACCACCAAGCTCGCCCTGCTCGATCGCAAGCAGGTCGTCCTCGACACCACCACCACCGATGTCTTCGGCGGCTTCACCTTCACCGCCAAGAAGCCCGGCAAGTATGCGCTGCTCGTCAGGCGCAAGGGTTACTATCCGGTCGTGACCGAGACCTTCGAGCTGCTCAAGGACGAGACGCGCCGCGACACGATCTATATCACCGGCAAGTCGGCGGAGCTGAGCGTGAAGGAGGTGATTGCCCTCGATGTGCGCCGGGTCTTCAGCTCGGCGTCGGGGGCCGGGTTCCAGCGGTTCCTCGGCCCCGATGAAATCGAGGAGCTGCGCGGGCACGCCTTCTCGCTCGGCGACCTCGTGCGGGATGGCCGGCTCGCCGGGCTTCAGTGGTACAACCCGCCCAGCGGCTGCCTTCGCTTCTCCGGTTCGTCGGGGTGCGCCCAGGTCTTCCTCGACGGCATCCCGGTCAACCTGCGCATCGACGCCATCTCGGCCAGCGACGTGGAGGCGATCGTGGCCTTTCGCGATATGGAACTGGGGGTGGCCGCCACCAGCCGCGGCGGATTCGACAACTCGCGCTTCGGCGCCGTCCTCGTCTACACGCGCCGCTTTTCGCCGCGGTAGCCCCAACTATATGGTGACGGGAGTGAGGTCGCGCGCCGGGGCTGGAACCTCCGGCGCGCGCGCCACGTAGGGCCCTCATCCTGAACCCCGCCGGAGTACGCCATGTCAGCCTTTCGCCCGCTCGCCGTCCTCTTCGCAGCAAGCACTTTTGTCGTCGCCTGCTCGTCGGAGCGTGATGAGGGAGACGCCGTGGCAGGGGAGGCCGTCAGCGTCTCCGTCTCGACCGACACCGGCGACGCCGTCTCGCCGCCGGCGGCGGCCAGCGCCCCGGGCGAATCGAAGCCCTCGTTCGTGGAAGCGCCCAACGGCGCCGTCTCCATGCGCACGACCAACGGCGCGCTCGTCATGTCGCTGCGCCACGATTCGGTGGTCGTCGCCTTCTCCGACTCCATCAGCCGGCACGTGAAGGCGGAGTTGAAGAACGAGATGGCCAAGGACTCGTCCGAGAAGGACGGAGGGGCGTTTGCGGAGGTGATGAAGGGGGTGGTCGAGAAGTCCGTCTCCGCCGGCCTCTCCGAGGTCTTCGACAAGGCGCGTGGCTTCCCGGTGTCGGCTCTTCGCGGCATCGCGTACGAGCACGGGGCGATTCGCTTTGACTATGTCGAGAAGCCGACGTGGACCTTCGACAACTTCAAGACCGATGAGACGCCGCTCCTCGAGCAGTTCCATCCGGCCGACGCGGCGCGCTTCGTCGGGGCGGTGCGCGCTCGGCTCAAGCAGTCGTAGCGCTCGGGCGTCGTCGGCCCGGGCGCGGCGTCACTCTATCGTGAACAGCCGCGCCACCTCGCGCTCGTAGCGCCCCAGTTCGTGCGTCACCCGCGCCGCGTCCCACCCGAGACGCGGCGCGAGTCGTTCCGCCAGCTGCACCGCGGCGGCCAGGCCGTGGTCGCGCAACTCGAACGCCAGGTGCGTGCGGCGGATGAGGAGGTCGCCGAGCGTGACGGCCATCTCGCGCGTCACGGCATGCACCGCTTCGGCCAGCGTGTAGGGGAGCGCGTCATCGAGGCGTGCGCGCAGCGCCACGTCGTCGCGCGTGGGGCGCCAGACCTCGCGCCAGTCGCTCCCGTATGCCCCGACCAGTCGGCGCGCGACGTCGGCGTCGCCGATGGCGGCCTCCGCGTCGTGTTCCGTGGCCGCCAGCGACTGCATCGCCCCGCCGGGGAGGAGGACCTCGCGATGTGGACGTCCGGGGCGCTCGGTCTCGCCTAACGCGGCGCACACGCGATCCACGACATCCTCCGCCATCGCCCGGTAGGTCGTCAGCTTGCCGCCCGTCACCCAGAGGACGCCAAGCGCCCCCTCGCCGATCGTGTGCTCCCGCGACGCGCTCCCCGCCTCGTGGTCGCCGGGCGTGGCCGCGAGCGGCCGTATCCCCGACCATGCCGACATCACGTCGTCGTCGCCCAATTGGGCCGCCGGGAAGTTCGCGTTGCACGCGGCGAGCAGGTACCGCACCTCCTCGCGCGTGGGGCGGATGTCGTCGGGACCGCGTGCGGCCGGCGTCTCCGTCGTCCCGATGATCGTCTGCATCCCGGCCGGCAGGACGAACATCACGCGCCCATCCTGCGGCGCGACCAGTGTGACGGCCGTTCGGTTCCCCACCCGCAGGCGCGGGACCGCGATGTGCACCCCCGCCGAGCCGAGCACGCCCGTGTGTGATTCACCCCCCTCGAGCGGCTGCACGGTGTCGGTCCAGGGACCCACCGCACTCACGATGCACCGCGCGCGCACGGTGACTTCGCCCCCGCCCACGCCATCGCGGACGATCGCCCCGGTGGCGCGCCCCCGGCCGTGCACGTTGCCGCGAACTAGCGTGGTCACCTCGGCGTAGTTGAGCACCGTCGCCCCCGCATCGGCGGCCCCGAGGGCGTTGGCCAGCGTCAGGCGCGCGTCGTCGGTCGCGGCGTCCCAGTAGATCGCACCGCCCGCCAGCCCCAACGTCGACAACTCGGGCTCGCGCGCGATCACGCCGTGCGGCGTCAGGCGCCGGTGGTTTCCCACGTTGCGAAAGAGGGCAAGCGCATCGTAGAGCGTGAGCCCCGCCAGCAGCTTCCACTGCGCCACGCGCGCCCCCGCGTAGACGGGCCACGTGAACTCGAGCGGGCGTACGAGGTGCGGCGCCATGCGCAGCAGGCGGCGCCGCTCGCGACTCGATTCGAACACCAGGTGCAAGTGGCCATGCTCGAGGTAGCGTACCCCGCCGTGCACCAGGCGCGACGAACGGCTCGACGTCCCGCTGGCGAAGTCGCCCTTCTCGCACAGCGCCACGCGCAGCCCGCGCAGCGCGGCGTCGCGCGCCACCCCGCACCCCACGATCCCGCCACCGATGACGAGCAGGTCAAAGGTCTCGCGGGCGAGGGCGGAGACGGCGTGGTCGCGCCACGGCCGCGAGGAGGCGTCGCTCATCGCAGCGGGCAGGCCGTGTGGCTGCCGTTAGGTAGCGGGGCAGGGACGGGGCGAGACGAAGGCACGCCGTAGCCTACGTCGAGGCCACGGCGTGCAACACCCCCGAGGCGTCCCCTAACGCTTCGCCGGCTGCCCAGCCTTGGGCGTCGTGCGGGCGATGAACTGCCGGATGTCCTCGTTGGACGTCGCCAGGTCATCGCGGCGCAGGTACATCATGTGCCCCGACCGGTACCCCTTCCATGTCATCCGGTCCTGCACGCGGCCGGCGGGATCGAGATTCCACATCGAGTACTTCGCGTTGAAATAGTCGGTGCCGCCATCGTAGTAGCCCGACTGCACCATCACGTGCAGGTACGGGTTTTCCGACATCGAGCGACGGAGCTGCTCGCCCGTCTGCTCACCCGAGCGGTTCCACGGATTGACCGGGCCAAAGAGCCAGTACTGCAGGTCGGTCCTGAACTTGAGCTGGTCGCGCAGGTAGTGGTTGATGGCTGGCGCGAAGGCGTGGTTCCAGGCGGTGAGCGCGGGATCGAAGTCGGGGGCATCGCCGGCGTCGGTGCGGTCGAGCCCCTGGTAGCGCGAGTCGAGACGGCCGACCGTCACCCCACGCGTGCGCAGCAGCTCCTTCCAGAAGAACTGCGTCGGGACTGCCAGGGCGTGCTCGGACACCGCGCCCTCGGAGAGCCCGCTGTAGCGGGCGAACTGCTTCACCAGTTCGGTGCGCTGCGCCGACGGTAGCGAGCCGCCGCGCGCGATCCCCGGGAGGAGCTTGTCGATCGTCCAGCTCTCCACCTCGGGAAGCAGCTGCTCCAGGTCGCGCCCCTGCAGGTCGGCCGGGAGTGCCTTGTGATACCACGCGGTCGCCGTGAAGTACGGCAGGCGGAGTGCCGCCGACACCGGGCCGTCGCGCTCCACGCCGAGCCCCGTCGGCGACACGAGGATCACCCCGTTGAAGAACATCCAGTGCGACGATTGCAGCCGCGAGACGAGGCCGGCCACACGCGTCGTCCCGTAGCTCTCGCCAATCAGGTACTTGGGGCTCGTCCAGCGCCCCTGCCGCGTCACGAAGGCATCGACCCAGCGCGCGAGGTACGCGATGTCCTCGTTGACGCCGAAGAACTGCTCGCGCTTGGCGTCGCCGATGATGCGCGAGAAGCCGGTGTTCACTGGGTCGATGTAGACGATGTCGGCGACATCGAGGATCGAGTTGGGGTTGTCCTGCACCCCGTACGGTTGCACCGGGTACCCTTCGTCATCGATACGCAGCTGCTTGGGTCCGGTGTAGGCGATGTGCATCCACACCGAGGCGGAGCCGGGGCCGCCATTGAAGGAGATCACCAGCGGGCGTGCGTCGCGGTTGGTGACGTCGGTGCGTTCGTAGTAAGTGTAGAACATCGAGGCGATCGGGACGTTCTTGTCGTCCCACACCGGCTGCGTCCCCACCGTCACCCGATAGGGGACCGGCTTCCCCTTGATCGTGACGTTGTCGGTCGAGCGGATGGTCGTGTCGGCGATGATCCGGACGCCCGCCGGGTCGACCGACGCCCGCTGGGCGGGAGCTGCGACGGGGGCCGCACCTGCGGGAGCGGCGCTCGCGGGGGCCGGCCGCTCCTGCGGCGGCCGTTGCTGCGCCGCGAGCGGCGTCGAGAGGAGCGCGAGCAGGACGAGCGGTCGGGAACCGAGACGGTGCATTGTGGGAGGGGAAGGTTGGGGGAAACGCCTGATGACCAGCGCGCCGCCGCCGAGACGGTCGGCTTTGCGACTGGCCGTGCAAACCGGCCAGGCGACTGGCTGTGCAAACCGGCCAGGCGACTGGCCGTGCTCCGGGCCGTGCTGTCACAACAACGCGCGACCCTCGGCACCTGCTGACGAGCCGCCGCGCGACTGGCGACGATCCCCAACATGCGCCGGTCGTGGGCACTCGCAATATTGAAAGCGACGGGAGCGTCGACCCCCACCCCCCGACTCCCCTCCCGTCTCCCGTCTCCCGATTCCCGTCTTGCCATGACCTCTCGCATCGGTCGCCGTGTCGCCATCGTCGCCGGCGTGCGTACCCCGTTCGCCAGGTCGGGGACGGGACTCAAGTCGCTCTCGGCGATCGAACTGGGGCGACTGTGCGTGGCCGAACTGCTGCAGCGCACCAACCTCTCCGGTGAGCTGGTCGACGCCCTCATCTTCGGGACGGTGGTCCCGTCGGTGCTCGCCCCCAACATCGCGCGCGAGGTGTCGCTCATCCCGCACCTCCCCAAGCGGGTCGATGCGCACTCCGTGAGCCGCGCCTGCGCCAGCGCCAACCAGGCGATCACCGATGCGGCCGACCAGATCGCGTTAGGCAACGCCGACATCATGATCGCGGGCGGAGCCGAGTCGCTCTCCAACGTCCCCATCCTGCACTCGCGCGGCTTCTCCGACGCCCTCGTGGCGGCGTCGCGCGCCAAGTCGCTCTCGCAGCGCGTGCAGGCGCTGGCCCGCATCCGCCCCAAGGACCTGATCCCGGTGACGCCGGCCATCGCCGAGCCCACCACCGGCGAGACGATGGGGCAGAGCGCCGAGAAGATGGCGAAGCTCAACGGAATCACGCGGGAGGCGCAGGACGCGTTCGCGCTGCGTTCGCACCGGAACGCCAGCGAGGGGAGCCGCGATGGGCGCCTCACGCGCGAGATCGCCCCGGTCTGGGTGCCGCCGCGCTTCGAGACGGCGCTGACCAGCGACAACGGGATTCGCGACGACACCACGCTCGAGGCGCTGGCCGCCCTCAAGCCGGTCTTCGACAAGCGCTACGGCAGCGTCTCGGCCGGCAATGCGTCACCGCTCACGGATGGTGCCGCCGCCGTCCTCCTCATGAGCGAGGACCGGGCGCGGGCCCTAGGGTACCCGGCGTTAGGCTACATCCGGTCGTACGCCTATGCCGCCGTGGATCCCGGCGAGCAGCTGCTCATGGCCCCGGTGCTCGCGGCGCCGGTCGCCCTCCATCGCGCCGGACTCACGCTCAAGGACATGGCCCTGGTCGAGATGCACGAGGCCTTTGCCGCGCAGGTCCTCTCCAACATGAAGGGGCTGGCGTCGAAGGAGTGGGCGGCGCGCGCCGGCTTCGCCGAGCCGGTGGGAGAGGTCGACCCCGCGACGCTCAACGTGATGGGTGGCTCGATCGCCATCGGACACCCCTTTGGTGCGACCGGCGCGCGCATCACGACCACGTTGTGCCACGAGCTCACGCGCCGGGATGCGCAGTTCGGCCTGATGACGGTCTGCGCGGCGGGTGGACTGGGCTTCGCGATGGTCGTCGAACGAAGCTGAGCGATGGAGAGCCGACGACGGGGAGACGGCTGATCGCCCCTCGCGTTACGCTCCCCCTCGCTCATCGCCGCTCCCTGCGTCGGCCGCCGAACTCGTCTTCCTGACTGCTCGTCATCCCGTCATCCCATCTGAGACTGCCCCATGAGCGCGCTCTCGCTGACCGTTGAGAATGGCATCGCCATCATCACCTTCGATTTCCCCGGGGAGTCCGTCAACAAGTTCTCGCAGGCGGTGAAGGAGGAGTTCCTTGCCCTCTTCGGGACGTTGGAGCACGACCAGACCATTGTCGGGGCGGTGCTCCTGTCGGGGAAGAAGGACTCGTTCATCGCCGGCGCCGACATCGAGGAGTTCCTGACCTGGACGACCGCGGCGCAGGCGGAGAAGGCATCGCGCGATGGGCACGCGATGCTCGACGCTCTCGAGCGGTTGCGGATCCCCGTGGTCGCGGCGATCCACGGTGCGTGCATGGGAGGGGGGCTCGAGGCCGCGCTCGCCTGCGCCTATCGCATCGCCACCGAACACCCGAAGACGGTGCTCGCACTTCCCGAGGTGCAGTTAGGCATCTTCCCTGGCGCCGGCGGGACCCAACGCCTCCCCCAGACCGTCGGGCTGCAGGCGGCGCTCGACATGATCCTGACCGGGAAGAACGTGCGCGCGCGCAAGGCGGCGCAGATCGGTCTCGTGCACGAACTCGTGCACCCGGCGGTGCTGCGTCGCGTCGCGATCCAGCGCGCGCGCGAGCTGGCCGACGGGACGCGCGAACGCAACCCGCAGGCGCGCAAGCACGACGCCAAGGCGCTCCTGCTCGACGACAACCCGGTCGGGCGCGCCATCGTCTTTCGCCAGGCGCGCGAGCAGACGCTCAAGAAGACGCGCGGGAACTACCCCGCGCCCCTGGCGGCAATCGAGGCGGTCGCCGCCGGCTACCAGGATCGGGAACGGGGGTACCGCGAGGAAGCGCGCCTCTTCGGCGAGATGGCGATGACCGCCATCTCGCGCGAACTGATCGGCATCTTCTTCGCCAGCACGGCCCTCAAGAAGGACAGCGGCGTTGGCGATGCGCCGGTGAGCACGATGCCCGTGCGCAAGCTGGGGGTGCTCGGCGCGGGATTCATGGGGGCGGGGATCGCCACCATCGCGGTGCAGCAGGGGACCATGGTGCGACTCAAGGACGCCGATGTCGGGCGCGTGGGGAAGGGGCTCGCCGCGATCCGCGAGGTACTGCGGGAGTCGGTGAGCAAGCGACGCATCACCCGGCAGCAGATGGACGACCAGTTGCTCCTGGCGGGAGGGACGGTCGACTACTCCGGCTTCGGCAACGTCGACCTCGTCATCGAGGCGGTCTTCGAGGACCTGCACGTGAAGCACCAGGTCGTGCGCGAGGTGGAGGCCGTCATCCCGCCGCACGCCATCGTGGCGTCCAACACGAGCACCATCCCCATCGCCCGCATCGCCGCCGCGTCACAGCGGCCGGAGCGCGTCCTCGGGATGCACTTCTTCTCGCCGGTCCACAAGATGCCGCTGCTCGAGATCATCGTGACCCCGCAGACGGCGCGTGAGGTCACGGCGACGGCGGTCGCCTATGGCAAGCAGCTCGGCAAGACGGTGATCGTGGTGCAGGACGCGCCCGGCTTCTACGTCAACCGCATCCTCTCACCCTACCTCAACGAAGCAGGCCGGCTGGTGGACGGCGGCGCGGCGATCGATGCCGTCGATAACGCCATCCTCGACTTCGGCTTCCCCGTGGGTCCCCTCACCCTGCTCGACGAAGTTGGCCTGGACATCGCGGGAAAGTCCGGCCCGATCTTCGTCGAGGCGTTTGGCGAACGCCTCATGCCATCGACCACGCTGCGCAAGGTCGTCGAGTCCGGCCGGCTCGGCCGCAAGGGGCGGAAGGGCTTCTACCTGTACGATGAGGACGGCAAGAAGGGCGGCGTCGACGACTCGATCTATGCGTTCACCCCTGGCGGGGCGCAGCGCGTCGCCATCGAGGCCGAGGAGGTCCAGCAGCGATGCGTGCTGAGCATGGTGAACGAGGCTGTGCGCTGCCTCGAGGAGGGGATCGTGCGCTCGGCGCGTGATGGCGACATCGGCGCCGTGTTCGGCATCGGCTTCCCGCCGTTTCGCGGTGGCCCCTTCCGGTACATCGACGCGGTAGGGGCGGCGCGCGTGGTGGAACGACTCGAGGAGTTGAATTCCCGGTTTAGTGGTCGCTTTGCGCCCGCCGAGCTGTTGGTGCGGATGGCGCGAAAGGGCGAGCGTTTCCACCCGTCCGGCGCGCGGCCGTTGTGATCCAGCGCACCAACGCCTAACGACCGGGATCACGCGCCCAATACGCCCTCGCCCGCGGGGCGCCGACCCGCCAGATTGTCGGGGAGCCACCGACCGGCGTGGCCGATGGAGGGCGCGGCGACGGTGCGGGGCGCACGGATCCCGCGCGAGTTTTCAACCGTAAGTGTTTGTAAAACAACCACTTACGAAGTAGAGTCCGGCGCGTTGTTACTTGATATTGACCAATGGCGATATCGCAGGGTCTTCCATTACAGAGCGACAACGACGACGCCGAGATCGTGGCGCGGGTCGTGGCGGGTGACACCGCCGCGTACGCCATCCTCGTCGGACGTTACCGGGCGCAGTTCACACGGTACGCCGTGCGAATGCTCGGGAATCGGGAGGACGCGGAGGAGGCGTTGCAGGATGCCTTCCTTCGGGCCTACCGGTCGTTGGCCAAGTGCGATGACCCGGTGCGATTCGGCTCGTGGCTCTTTCGCATCCTGGCAAATCGCTGTCGAACGGCGGGGACTCGGCGGGGGCGCAGGGAACGGACGTTCGTGCGAGACGACGTCGCGTTGCTCGATGCCTCCGAGGAGCACCCGGAAGACCAGACGGCATGGCGTGAGGAAATCCAGCGAGCGCTGCTGATGCTCGAGGAGGACCAGCGCGAGGCCTTCTTGTTGAAGCATGTGGAAGAGCTGGGGTATGAAGAGATGGCGGAGCTCACCGGGGTGGGAGTGTCCGCGCTGAAAATGCGAGTCAAGCGAGCCTGCGAACGCCTTCGGGCGCTATTGCAGGAGGTCCAACGGTGATGGCACACGACGACGACTTCGACCCATTCATTGCCGAGATTGCCCGGGAGCTCAGAGCCCCGGTCAGTATCGATGCGCGCTTCGACGAGCGCGTCATGGCGGCGCTCGAGCCGGCGGTCATTCCGATCACCGTGCATCGTTCGGCGCGTCCGTGGTATCGGCGCACCTTCAACTTCTCCGTGTCGCAGGTGGCCGGATTGGCGGCCGCCGCAGCGCTCGTCGGCGTCGTGACCATGAAGGCGGCGAAGCCGGGCGCGGAAGAAGCGGCGACGGTCGCGGTGCAGCAGGACAGTGCGCCGGCGCTCCAGCCGGTGGCGGACGTCACGCGTGACCCCAGTGCCCTCGAGCTGCAGCAGTTCCTGCTCATCGCCCCCAACGCGACCTCCGTGTCGCTGGTGGGTGACTTCAGCGACTGGGATGCCTCGCGCTTCAAGATGGAACGTGTGTCGGACGACGGCGCATGGTCGATCACCGTCCCGCTTCCGCCCGGACGCTACGAATACCAGTTCGAGGTGGACGGGAAGCTCCGTATCACCGATCCCACACGGCCGCAGACGTCGAGCGATTTCGGCTCGGCCAATTCGGTCATCACGGTCGAGCACCGGGACTGATCCATGCCTTCCCTGTCCCGCCTGGCGTTCGTCTTCACGGGTGCGCTGGCACTCAACGCCTTCACTCCGCAAGCCAGCGATCCACGCCTAACGAACCGCCTCGATCGCGAGACGCGTGATGCGGTCGACGCGATCATCGAGAGCGCGCGCAAGTCGGGGGTCCCGACCGAGCCGCTCGTCGATCGTGCCCTCGAAGGGGCCAGCAAGCGGGCGACGGGGTCGCAGATCGTCTCGGTCGTGCGTGGATGGGCCGACGACCTGCGCAAGGCACGGCAGGCGTTAGGCCCCGGGTCGCCCGATGCAGAGGTGGTGGCGGGAGCGCATGCGCTGCGCAACGGCGTCAATGTGCGTCAGCTCGAGCGGTTGCGCGCCACCAGGAACGGCGTGCGCTACGCGATGGCGCTCGACGTCATGAACTATCTCGTCAATCGCGGCGTCCCGGCCGACACCATCTCGCCGGTCATCGTGAACCTGGTGCTCGCCTCGGCGAGTGAGGACCAGTTCGCCAGGCTGCGTCAGGATGTCGAGCGCGACATCTCCGGCGGCATGTCGGCGGCCACCGCGGCGTCGCTGCGTGGCCAAGGGCTCGAGCGGCAGATCGCGGACGCGACGACCGCGGCCAATGGCGGGGCTCCGGGGAGCGCGTTACCTTCGGTGCGCGGTTCCACCCGCGCCGGTGATCCAGCGCTCAACCCGACTGCGGTCGGGGCTGTGCAGGGGAGCAACAACGTCTCTGGTGCCGGTGAGGCACCGGCGGCGCCGCGCGGGAAGCCGAAAAAGCGCCCGTAACCAACCCCACGCCGTATTCCGCCACACATCGTGCGCGGCGGGGCGCTCTGCCCCGCCGCGCGACTGCTTTGGTGCCTGCTGGTCTCCGCCGTTTCGCCGCTCGGTGCACAGGCACCGGTGCGCACGCGTGACGTCGGCTTTGCCACGGTCGACTACAGCAACGGGTTGACGTTAGGCGCGCTCACCCTCACCGAGACGCTGGCCCTTGAGCGCGCCTCGGGCTCGCTCTTCGCCACCGGGCTCGTCTCGCTGTTCAACGACGGGCGCTGGTCGATGCAGGGGGGGCTGACCGGCTCGCGCTTCTCCGCCCCCATTGCCGCCGGTGGGATCCTGCGCCCGTGGTTCCGCGCCGTGCGCGGCGAACTCTCGCTCAACACCACCAGCACGGCGCAACAGGGGTTCATGCCCACGTTGCAGCTGTTGAGCCAGGCGCGCCTCCATCTCCTCGCCGACGACTACTCGGTGCGCGGCGGTGCCGCGATCACGCGAACCTTCGATGGCTTCGCCTGGCGCACCACCGTCCTGGGCGACGCCGGCGGATGGGCCCGGGTGGGTGACGCCGTGGTCTCGTACACCGCGACCCCCATGCAACTCCAGTACGGCGACGTGCTGGGCGACAACGAGGCGACGGTGTCGTGGAGCCGCGGACGGGTGACGTACGACGCCTCGCTAGGCGTGCGACTGGGGGAAGCCCAGCAGGGGACGGCAGGGTGGGGTTCGCTGACGACCACCTGGTCGCTGCGCGCCGGCGCCCTCGCGACCGCCAGCGTCGGCTCCTATCCCATCGACCTGATCCAGGGACTCCCCGGCGGACGATACGCCGCCTTCGCCCTCCGCCTCCCGACGGGAGGACTCAAGGCGCTGCGGGCGCGCCCCGCCCGCCCACTGGCCCCCCCACCGCCCGAGCGACCGGAACTGCCGATCACCGAACGGCTCGCGCTCGTCATCGGCCCGCCGCTGGATTCTCTCTCGCTTCGCGAAGTGCGCGTCTGGGCGCCGGGGATCCGCACCGTCGAACTCCTAGGCGACTTCACCGAGTGGGTCCCGGTTCCACTCATTCGCCAGCCCAACGGCGAGTGGCGCGGTTACTACCACGTCACGCCGGGTATTCACCGCATCAACCTGCGGCTCAATCGCGAGGAGTTCGACGTGCCGGTGAACCTCGCCAAGGTGAAGGACGAGTTCACCGGCGACGTCGGGCTGATCATCGTCCGATGACGGCCGCCGATCGAGGAACCGGGGCGCCGTGGCGTGCTCGGCGCGCGACCGACCGCTCCGGCGGGGGACGCTAACGGCATGGCGGGGCTCGTATCGATCGTGCAGTGGGTGCGCGAGGCGACGGGGCTCGCGCACGCCGAGCGCGTGGCACTGGGCGCGCGCGATCCGTGGCATCGCTTCGACCTCGAACCGCCGCTGCGGGCGTTTGGGCCAGGGGCGGGCGACTTTCGCGACTACCTGTCGGGGACGTGCCGAGTGCGGCGCGCGACGCCAGCGGAGGTGGCGGAGTGGCTCCTGCACTGCCGGTATGCCGACGATGCGCACCTCCTCGGCGAGGCGGACCACTGGTTGCACCCGACGACGTTCGAACTGCTGCGAAGCGGCGACTGCGAGGATTTCTCGCTCTGGGCCTGGCGACAGCTCCTCGAGGCGCGCTACGAGGCCGACTTCGTCGTGGGGGTGCGACGCCTCCCCGACGCGGCAATCGGGCGACATGCGTGGGTGACCTTTCGCGACGGGGAAGGCGAGTACCTGCTGGACGGTGTGGAGCGATCGCTGTCGCGGATGATTCGCCCGCTGGCCGACGTGCGCGCGCACTACGAGCCGCAGGTCGGGGTGGGGGCGGCGGGGCGCCGCTTCGTCTTCGCCGGACTGTATCGCGAGGTGTGGGGGAGGGAGCTGCGGCTTCGACCCGGTGGGTGACGTGGGCCGGCGAATGGAGGCCGGCCACGTGAGGCCGACGTACGGGCGGTGTCGCATCGCGGGGGGCGCTTCGCCCCTGCCGAAGAGGCACCGGACCGAGTCGTCGAGCTCCAGCGCGAGCACTGCGTGGTGCGCGCGCGTAGGAAGGACGGACGATGGGTCGAACGGCAGTGCACATGAGAGCGAGGATGCGATGACCGAAGTGAGCACCGCGGGGGGCCCCCCCCAACAACAGCATACCCCCACCGCGCGCGACACGCGGTACCCGAATCGTCCCCACCGTACCCTCGCGTTGCGCACCTTCGCGAGGTTCGCGGCGGCACTTGCCCTCACCGCCTGCGCCTCCGCCTCGCGGACGACCGACACCGCCACGACGTCGACTTCGTCGTCGTCTCGCCTCGTGGCCGGCGCCGCACTCCCGCGCACCCGCGCGGAGCGCACCGCATTCCGCGAGACGTCGACGCACGCCGACGTGGTCGCCTTTCTCGACTCGCTGCGCGCGGCAGGCGCCGCCATCGCGATGGGTTCGATTGGCACGACGACCGAAGGGCGGACGATTCCGTACGTCATCGCCTCGCGTCCGCTCGTGCGCACGCCCGAGGACGCGCGGCGGAGCGGGCGCCCCGTGGTCTATGTCCAGGGCAACATCCACGCGGGCGAGGTGGAAGGAAAAGAGGCGCTGCAGGCGCTCCTGCGCGACCTCACCGCCGAGCCGCGGCGCAACGTCCTGGACTCCCTGATCCTGATCGCCGTCCCCATCTACAACGGCGACGGCAACGAGCGATTCGATCATCAGGCACGCAACCGGGGCGCACAGAACGGTCCCGAGATGGTGGGGCAGCGGCCCAACGCGCGCGGCTTCGACCTCAATCGCGACTACATGAAGGTCGATGCCCCGGAGACGCGTGCGTCGCTCGCCATGTTCACCGCCTGGGCGCCGCACGTCTTCGTGGACCTGCACACGACCAACGGGTCGTACCACGGCTACAACCTGACCTACTCGCCGTCGCTCAATTCGGCGGCGGAACTGCCCGGGGCGACGTTCGGCGGCGCCTACGCGCGCGACTCGCTCCTCCCCGACGTCCAGCGCCGGACGCGCGAGCGCCACGGCATCACGACCTTCCCCTACGGGAACTTTGCCGGTGACGAAGGGCCGGCCAGCGTCCCCAAGGGATGGCTCACCTACGACCATCGCCCCCGCTTCGGGACCAACTACTACGCCCTGCGCGGCGGGATCTCGATCCTCAGCGAGGCGTACTCGCACGATCCGTTCGACGTGCGCGTGAAGGCGACGTACGCCTTCGTGCGCGAGCTCCTGTCGCTGGTGGCGGAGCGCGGGGGAGTGATCCAGGCGCAGGTCCGGCGCACCGAGGGGACGTTACGCGCGTGGGATCCGGCGCGGGTGGCCGACGTGCCGGTGCGCGCGCGCCTAACGACGCGCCCCTTCGACGCGGACGTCATCGTCGAGCAACTCGAGCCCTCCACCGACACGGTCGGGCGCGAGCCCGGCGTGCGGCGCGGCCTGCGGCGCACCGGCCGTTATCGCACTGAGCGGATGCCGGTGTTCGACCGCTTCGAGGCGACCGTGCGTCGCCCGCCGCCCTTCGGCTACGCCGTCGCCGCGGGCGACACGGGGACGCTGCGCCTGCTGCGCGCGCACGGGATCGAGCTGCACCGCCTAACGGCTGAGTGGGTGGGCGATGCGGGACCGCAATGGGTCACCGACTCGGTGTCCATCGCTGCACGCCCGTTCCAGGGACGCCGCGAGGCGCGACTCCTCGGCCACTGGGCTCCGGGCGGGCCGCAACGCCTCGCGGCCGGCACGTACCTCGTCCCGGTCGCGCAGCCGTTGGGCGCGGTCGCGATGTACCTCCTCGAGCCCGAAAGCGACGACGGTGTCGCCAATTGGGACGTCGGTGGACGCGTGAGCGCCCCGCAGGGCGCGCCGCCGCCGATCGTGCGCCTCGCCACCGCCCCGGCGGTGGCGCGCGAACGCGCCCCGTAGCCTGCGGGCTCCCCTATATTTCCGCCACCGCGCACGCGGCAATTGCACGTCCCTCGCGCGCTCCCCCTCCTCGGGCGTCGCCGACCGGCCCCACGCGCCCCGCGCGCCCGTTCTCGTACTCCGCTCGCGTCATGCTCCGTCAGACGTTCCTCTGGTTGTCGCATCAGCAAGGCATCTTCCGATTCGTTCGGAACAACGGGATGGCCAGGCGCTTCGCCTCGCGCTTCGTCGCCGGCGAGACCATCGACGATGCGGTCGGCGCCGTGCGCGCCCTCAACGCCAGGAAGATCTCGGCGTCGCTCGATCTCCTCGGGGAGAGCGTCACCAATGCGGCCGAGGCACGGGCCACCGCCGATCACTATGTGACCCTCCTCGATCGCATCGCCACCGAGGGGCTCGACTCGAACGTGTCGGTGAAGCTCACGGCGATGGGGCAGGACATCTCCGACACGCTCTGCATCGAGAACATCACCCGCGTCCTCGAGCGGGCCCGCACGCACCAGACGTTCGTCCGACTCGACATGGAGGGGAGCGCCTACACCGAGCGGACGTTGCAGCTGTTCGAGGAGCACCTCTTCCCGCGCTTCCCGGAGGAAGTGGGGATCGTCCTCCAGAGCTACCTGCGCCGCACCGCGGCCGACGTCTCCAACGCGCTCGACATCCAGTGCCGCGTGCGCCTGTGCAAGGGCGCCTACAAGGAGCCGGCCACCGTCGCCTTCCCCGACAAGCGTGACGTCGACGCAAGCTACGTGACCGAGATGAAGCGGCTCATGTTGCGCGGCAAGTACCCCGGGGTCGCCACCCACGACGAGGCGATCATCGCCGAGGCCAAGCGCTACGCCACGGAGCAGGGGATCGCCCGCGACCGGTTCGAGTTCCAGATGCTCTACGGCGTGCGGCGCGACCTGCAGGACCAGCTCGTGCGCGAGGGGTACGGCATGCGCGTCTATGTCCCGTACGGCACGCAGTGGTATCCCTACCTCATGCGTCGCCTCGCCGAGCGCCCGGCCAACGTGGCCTTCATGACGGGGAGCATCATGAAGGAAACGTTCGCTCCGAGGCGTTAGGCATGTCCGGCCAGTGGCTCCAACCCGATCACGCGCTCGGCGATGCCAACACGATCGGCGGGTACATGCGGGTGCATGCGCGCCCCGCCGCTTTCGAGGGATCCGACGGGCTCTCGTACTCCGTGTCGATCGAGGTCGATGCCACTGGCGAGGCGGCGCGCCCGTTCGGCGCCTACTTCCTCTTCCCGCGCTGGCGACGGATCGGGGCACAGGGGGTCGACGGGCACCTGGAGACGCCGTTCCTCGCGTGGGGCGAATCGCCCGGCGTGGCGCGTGAGGCGTTAGGCGCGTGGTCCATCAGTGACACGCGCCAGGCGCTCGAGGACGCGATCGCGGCGCTCGTCGGCGACGCGCCGGCGCGCCGATGGTGGGACGTCATGAAGGACGAGTCCTGATGCCAGTCGGCGTTCCCGGGGTGGTGCTGCAGGGCACGGGTGGGCAGTGGCAGGTGCGCCTGCCGGACGGGACGACACGGATTGCCGCCCTCCGCGGGCGGGTGAAGCATGGCTCGGTCACCAAGCTGGCCGTGGGGGACGACGTGTCGCTCGCGCACGACGCGACCACGGACGCGTGGGCCATCACCGAGATCCTCCCGCGCCGCTCGCAGCTGGCGCGCCGCGCCCCCGGTGGGCACGGCGAGCGCGTGGTGGTGGCGAACGTCGACCAGGTGGTGGTCGTCTTCGCGATGGTGAAGCCTGAGCCCAACGAGAAGATGCTCGATCGGTTTCTCGTGATCGCCGAGGCGAACGACGTGGCCGCGCGCGTGGTGATCAACAAGGTCGACCTCGCCCCCCCGGGCGAGGCGGCGCGGCGTTTCGCTCCGTATGCCGAGATCGGGTATGCGTTGCATCTGACGAGTACGCACACCGGCGCCGGGCTCGCCGAGCTGCACGCGGCGCTGCGCGGACGGATCTCCGCGCTCACCGGTCCATCGGGCGTGGGCAAGTCGTCGCTCCTCAATGCACTCTATCCCGGCGTCGACCTGCGCGTGGGGGCGATCAGCGAGTCGGTCAACAAGGGACGGCACACCACCGTCGGCGCCCGCATGCACCCGCTCCCGGATGGCGGCTACGTGGTCGACACGCCGGGGCTGCGCGAAGTGGGGCTCTGGGGGATCGAGGCGCGCGAGCTGGACAAGTGCTTCCCCGAGTTTGTCCCGACGCTCGCGTCGTGCCGCTTCGCCGACTGCCGCCACCTCGCGGAGCCCGAATGCGGGGTACGCGACGCCCTGGCCGCCGGGCGCATCTCGCCGTCGCGCTACGAGAGCTACGTCAAGTTGCGCGAGGAAGTCGAGGGCGACAGCCGCGACTGGTAGCCCCGCCGGCCGCCCGGACGATCAGGGCGACAGGCGGTCCACGCGCCAGGCCGAGCCGTTCGGCAGGTAGCGCACGCGGTCGTGCAGGCGGCTCTCGCGTCCCTGCCAGAACTCCAACTCGTCCGGGATGACGCGATAGCCACCCCAGTGCGGTGGGAGCGGGACGTCGCCGTCGGGATAGCTCGCACGCACCCGCTCGACCTCCGCCTCCAGCCAGTCGCGCCCCGGGATCACGGCGCTCTGCACCGAGGCCCACGCCCCGATCCGGCTCCCCAACGGTCGGCTGCCGAAATACGCCGCCGACTCCTCCACGGCCAACCGCTCCACCGTGCCACCGATGCGGACCTGGCGCTCGATTTCCTTCCAGAAGAAGCACAGCCCGGCGCGCGGGTTGGCCTCCATGTCGCGCCCCTTGCGCGAGCGGTAGTCGGTGAAGAAGACGAAGCCGAGCGGCGTGACCTCCTTGAGGAGGACCACGCGCGCCGACGGACGCCCGTCGGCGTCGACGGTCGCCAGCGTCATCGCGTTAGGCTCGAGGATCTCGGCTCGGCGGGCCTCGTCGAACCAGCGCATGAACTGGACGATCGGGTCGGGATCGACTTCGGTGAGGTCGAGGGAGGCGAGGGTGTACTCGCGGCGCAGGTCAGCGAGGCTCATGGGAAGGCGCAGGAAAGGGATGCGGGGCGGTGCTCACCCCGCCTCGACCAGGTCGACGAGGGCATCGACGTCGTAGGGCTTGTTGACGACGACGACATCGGCCATGGCGTCATCACCGGGGTGGAGGGCGGCGGCGGTCGCGTCGCCGGTGGAGATCAGGAAGCGGGTGCTCGCACACGACGGAAGCTGGCGCAGCCGGCGGATGAGTTCGTGGCCGTCCATCCCGGGCATGCGCAGGTCGCTGATGACGACGTCGAACGATCCCTGTTCCGCCAGGCGCAACGCGTTCGTGCCGTCGACGGCCGCGACCACGGCGTGCCCGCGCGTCGTGAAGTAGCGCGAGAGCAGCTCGCGGATCACCGCCTCGTCATCGACGACGAGGATGTCGAGCGGGCGCGTGGCCACGACGCGTCGCGTGTTGCGCGTTGCTCCCGGGCGAATGTCGGGCGGTGTCACCGCCGGCGCGATGGGGAGCGTGATCGTGAAGCGGGTCCGCTGCGCGGGGACGCTGGTGACCTCGATCGTTCCGCCGTGCGAGACCACGATGCTGTGCACCACGGCGAGCCCGAGTCCCGTCCCCTCTCCCTCGTCGCGCGTCGTCCAGAACGGGTCCCAGATGCGCGGCAGGTCGTGGGCCGGGATTCCCGGGCCGTTGTCGGTGACCGTGAGCGTGACCGTTCCGTCCACCGTGTGCGTCGCGACGTCGAGCGTGGGACGCCAGCTGTCGCTCGCGGTGCGCTGGTCCAGGCGCGCCTCGAGCGCCTGCCGCGCGTTCACCACCAGGTTGAGCACCACCTGCTCGAGCTGCGCCGCGTCGGCCGTGACGAACGGGGTACGGTCCGCCAGCTGCATGCTGTTGCGGATCCCGCGCGTTTCCATGGCGTAGCGCTGCGTGTCGAAGATGTAGCGCACGATCGCGTTGAGGTCGGCGCGGACACGCGCCCCCCCTTCCTCGCGACGGGCGATCGTCAGCAGGTCCTTCACGATCCGGGCGGCGCGACGCGCCTCGCTCAGCACCGTCTCCAGCGCGTGCCGGTCGTCGCCCGACTGCTCGCGCTTGAGGAGGATCTGGGTGTAGCCGGTGATGGCCGCCAGCGGGTTGTTGATCTCGTGCGCCACCCCGGCGAGCGTGCGCCCGAGTGACGCCATCCGCTCGCCGCGCCGGACGATCTCCTCCCGCCGTTCGCGCTCGGTGATGTTCTCGGCCATCCCCTGCAGGAAGCGAATGCGCCCGCCCGCGTCCCGCTCGGCTGTCATCGTCAGCCGCAACCGGACCGGCGGCCCTTCGGCGCGGTGGCACGGCTGGTCGTACGTCACCTCGCGCGCGTCGCCGCTGAGCGCCTTCATGCAGTGATCCCGGACCTCGCCGATGGGGCAGAGCACGTCGAAGGCGTTGGCGGCCAGCAGCTCCGACGTGTTGGCATAGCCCAGCATCATGGCCAGCGCCGGATTCGCGTCGATCAGGCGCCCGTCAGGGGTGCACCCAAAGACGCCGAAGCTGGCGCGTTCGATCAGCATGCGCGTGCGTCCGGCCGACAGGCGCAACGCGTCCACCTGGTGTCGCGGATCGTTGCGCAGGTCGGTGATGTCCACGATCGCCCCGCCGAGCCCCGCCGCCATCCCCGCCGCGTCGCACATGACGAAGAAGCGCACTTCGGCCACGCGCACCGTGCCGTCCTTGCGGTACATGCGGAGCTTGCCGGCGCCGGGGCCTGTGTTGCCGGCGTAGAGATAGGCCTCCGTCGCGCGGCACGCGGCGTGGTCGCCGGCGTCGATGAACGAGAGGTATGACCGCCCAATGGTCTCCTCGACCGTGAAGCCACTGAAGCGCTCCCACGACGGGCTGAGCGAGGCCAACCGTCCGTCCCGGTCGATGCGCATCAACACGAGCGGCAACTCACCGACGAGCCCCGCATCGCTCCAGGAGGGTCGCGAAGCCGGTGGGACGGTGGGGGAGGGCGACGAATGCATCGTCATCGGCGGTCGGTCGGGCGAGGGGACATGGAGGGATCCAGTCCGGCGCGGCAGAATCTACACCGGCGTCCGCCGGCGCGGTGTCCGGCTCGCCCCCTCCCTGGCGCGCGGTTATCGTCCAAGACGCGGGGCGAGGAACCCCGCGGACCGCACACGGCTAGGTGCCACTGTATGGACGACACTCCCGATCGACCCGACACGCGAGACGCCGAGTTCGCGCGCGACGCGCTGCCGTTCATGGACGACGTCTATCGATTCGCGAACTCCCTCACGAGGAACCCGGCCGACGCCGAGGACCTGGTGCAGGAGACCTACCTGCGCGCCTACCGCTCCTGGCACACGTTCCAGCCCGGGAGCGATGCGCGTCGCTGGCTCTTCACCATCTGCCGCAACGCCTTCCTGCGCTCGCGTGAAAAGCTGCGGCGCGAAGTCGAGGTCGACGACAGCAACGCCGAGACGCTGGCCGCTGTTCAGGCCCACACCGAGATGCGCCAGGACGGGAGCGACCAGATTCTCTCCCGGGTCGATCTCGCACCGGCGCTCACCCGCGCGCTCGACGAGCTGGCCGAGCCGTTTCGGTCGACCGTGATCCTCGTCGACGTCGAGGATCAGTCGTACGACGCCGCCTCGGAGGTGCTGGGGGTCCCCGTCGGCACGGTGCGCTCGCGCCTCTTTCGCGGGCGACGGCAACTGCAGGAGAAACTCAGGGAATACGCCCGCGACGCCGGCTTCGCGTCGGTGGCGGTCGCCAAGGAGCACGACGATGCCTAACGAAACCTCGACGCTCGACTGCCGTTCGGCCATGCAGCAACTCTGGGACTACGTGGATTGCGAGCTCACCACGCAGCGCATGGAGGCGGTGCGGCGCCATCTGGCGAATTGCTCCCATTGCCTCCCCCACGCCCAGTTCGCCGAACGCTTCATCAGCGCGCTGCACGAGACCAAGGACGACTGCGGCTGTCCGGGCGAGGTACGAGCCAAGGTCATGGCCAAGCTGCGCGAGGCGGGGCTGAAGTTGAGCTGATCCCCCTTCCCGGATTGACATACCCCCTGGTGGTATATAGGCTGGATACCTGTGGGGGGTATCTCGCCCCCACATACGCCAACACCGGAGGGAGGCATGGAACGGGTCACGCTCAAGGTCGACGGCATGTCGTGCGGACACTGCGTCAAGGCTCTGGAGAAGGCGTTGGCCGCGGTGGATGGTGCGACCGCCGAGCACGTCCAGATCGGAGAGGCGACGGTCGCCTATGACCCGGCCCGGACGAACGTGGGGGCGCTCATCGATGCCGCGGCGGACGCCGGATATGGCGCGCAGCAGGTGACGTGAGCCCGGCGGAGTGGGGGGTGGTCGTGGGCGGCGTCGCCCTGATCGCTCTCATCAACTGGTACTTCTTCTTCTCGTCGCCCGAGGCGACCGCGATCGTCGGGGCCGATTCGGGCATTGCCGAGATCCCGATCGTGGTGCGCGGCGGCTACTCGCCCGGCACGGTGCGGGTGCCGCGCGGGGCGCGGGTGCGCCTCGTCTTCGATCGGCAGGAGGAGTCGAGCGGCTCGGAAGAGGTGGTCTTTCCCGACTTCGGGATTCGCCGCTTTCTCCCAGCCCACGCCCGGACCGTCGTCGAACTGGTTCCTGGCGCCGCCGGCACGTTCTCCTTTACCTGCGGACTCGGCATGCGGCGCGGGACGCTCGTGGTGGACGAACCGTCGTGACAACACGCGCAGTGCCTCACGCCGTGGGCCCGGTGCCGCCGTCGCCCGTCGAGAAGGTGGTCATTCCGGTGAGCGGGATGACGTGTGCGGCCTGTCAGGGGCGCGTACAACGCACGCTCGGGAAGACGCCAGGAGTGGTCGAGGCCAACGTCAACCTGATGACCAACAGCGCCACCGTCTCCTTCGACCCTGGCGTCGTCGACGCATCGGCCATCGTCGCGCGCATTCGCGACACTGGCTACGGCGCCGACCTGCCGGTCCCCGGGCGCACCGCCGCCGAGGAACAGGAGGCGCAGGACGCGGCCCGCCGACAGGAGTTCGCCGAACTCCGGCACAAGGCGATCGGCGCCGGAGTGGCCGGGGTCATCGCGATGATCGTCTCCATGCCACTGATGGCGGCCAATGCGCACCTCGGCATGGGGGGGAGCGGCGATCCGTTCATGCAGTGGTCGATGCGGGTCCTCGATCCGGCGCTGCAGCGACTCATGCCGTGGGCGTACGCCGTCCCCGCGGCGGGGCTGAGCCACGCGCTCTTGCTGCTGACGGCCGTCATCATGGGCTGGGCGGGGCGGCACTTCTACACGAGAGCGTGGCAGGCCTTCACGCATCGCTCTGCCGATATGAACACGCTGATCGCGATCGGCACCGGCGCGGCCTTCCTCTTCTCGGCGACCGCGACGCTGGCCCCCGCCTTCTTCACGAGTCGCGGCGTGGCCCCCGACGTGTATTACGAGGCGGTGATCATCATCATCGCGCTCATCCTCGTGGGCAACGCGCTCGAGGCGCGCGCCAAGGGCGAGACGTCATCGGCGCTGCGCAAGCTCATCGACCTCCAACCCGGGACGGCGCGCGTGGTGCGCGACGGTCAGACGGTCGAGGTCCCGCTCGAGGCCGTGCGCCGCGGCGACGAGATCGCCGTGCGTCCCGGGGAGCGCATCCCCGTGGACGGCCTGGTCGCGACCGGCGAGAGCGCCGTCGATGAGTCGATGCTGACGGGTGAATCGATGCCGGTGGCCAAGCGGGCCGGCGACCGGGTCATCGGCGGCTCGGTCAACCGCACCGGGGCCTTCCAGTACACCGCCACCACGTTAGGCGCCGACTCGGTGCTGTCGCAGATCGTCACGCTCATGCGCGATGCGCAGGGGTCACGCGCGCCGATCCAGCGCCAGGCGGACCGCATCAGCGGGATCTTCGTCCCGATCGTCCTGTCGCTGGCCGTGGCGACCTTCGTCGTCTGGTTCGTCGTCAGCGACTCGGCGCCGTTCGTGCGCGCCTTTGCCGCGGCGGTGGCGGTCCTGATCATCGCCTGCCCGTGCGCGATGGGGCTCGCGGTCCCTACCGCCGTCATGGTGGCGACGGGGCGAGGGGCCCAACTCGGCGTCCTGATCAAGGGCGGGGAGGCGCTGGAGCGCGCGTCGCGCGTGAACACCGTGGTCTTCGACAAGACTGGGACCATCACCGAGGGGCGCCCGGCGGTGACCGACCTGCTGCACCGGGGGGACGCGGTGACCGAGACGGCGATGTTGCGCCTGGTGGCGTCGCTCGAGCAGTCGTCCGAGCACCCGTTAGGCGAGGCGATCGCGGCGGCGGCCACGGCGCGCGGCAGCACGCTCGTGCGGGCCGAGGCCTTCGACTCGGTGACGGGGATGGGAGTCGTCGGCGTGGTCGACGGCCACGCGCTGGCGGTGGGCAACGCGGCGCTGATGGCCGACCATGCCATCGACGTAACGCCGCTGCAAGCGCAGGTGGAGCGCTGGTCGTCGTCGGGGAAGACGCCGGTGTACGTGGCGGTCGATGGCGCGCTCACCGGCGCGCTGGCGATCGCCGATCGCATCAAGCCGACGTCGGCGGCGGCGGTGGCGGCGCTGCGCCGGATGGGGATCGAGGTGGCGATGCTGACCGGCGACACGCAGCGCACCGCCGAGGCGATCGCCCGCGAGGCGGGGATCGCCCTGGTGGTGGCCGACGTGCGTCCCGAGGGCAAGGTGGAGGAGATCCGCCGGCTGCAACGTGCCGGGCGGATCGTGGCGATGGTTGGCGACGGGATCAACGACGCGCCCTCGCTGGCACAGGCCGACGTGGGGATCGCGATCGGCACCGGGACCGACATCGCCATCGAAGCAAGCGACATCACGCTGATGCGCGGCGATCCCACCTCGGTGGTCGATGCCTTGGCTCTCGCCCGGGCGAGCCTTCGCATCATGCGACAGAACCTGTTCTGGGCCTTTGTCTACAACAGCGTCGGGATTCCGGTGGCAGCGGGGGCGTTGTTCCCGTTCGTTCGCCTGCTGCTCAGTCCGATCCTCGCGAGCGCCGCGATGGCGATGAGTTCGGTGTCGGTGGTGAGCAACTCGCTGCGCCTGCGGAGTTGGCGCCCCCCTCACGTGACGAGGACACATGCCTGAAATGACCGACGGCGCGCCGCATCACGCCGCCGAGGACGACATCGGCGGCGGCGGGGCAAAGCGCTGCGGGTGCGGCTGCGGGGTGGGTGATGCGACCGAAGGATCAGCCGACGGTGACGTGGAGGGGCGCAAGGCGGTGGCGGTCGATCCCGCCATCAAGGCGCGCAACCTCAAGCGCCTGCGTCGCATCGAGGGGCAGGTGCGCGGCCTGCAGCGCATGGTGGAAGAGGACCGCTACTGTGCCGACATCCTCACGCAGATCTCGTCGGTGCATGAAGCGCTGCGGGCGACCGGGCGCGAACTCATGCGCAACCACCTGCGTCACTGCGTGGCAGCAGCCGTGAAGACGGGGCCCGAGGCGGCCGAGGACGTCTACGACGAGCTGATCGAGCTGATGTACCGGCATGCGCGATGACCGGGGGACTGTGCCACGGATGCGCGCCTCGCTAGGCTCTACCGCATCATGACGTTCCTCCGTCGCGCGCGCACCGCACTCGTCGTCCTCCCGGTCTGGATCGTGATGATCCTCACCGGAGGGCAGTGGTGCCTCATGGCCGGAAGCGCCACGGCGCATCCGGTGGTGTCGAGCGCACCGGCGGCCGGCCACGCGGCGAGTAGCCACTCGGCATCGGCGCACGACCGGTCCGTCGCCCATGGCGAACAGGGCGAGCCGGTCGCGCACGCCGAGCACGGCGCGCACGGCGAGCACGACGCGTCGCAGCCGAAGAGCCAGGAGCATGGCTCGGGCGGCTGCGAATCGCAGGCGGCATGCAGCGTGGCGATCGACGCCGCCCCGCGTGTCGCCTCCGTGCCCGAGCGACAGCGCCCGGTGCGCCCGGCGCGCCAACCCGGTGCACAGCTGGCCTCACTGTCACTCGCCCCCGAGCTCCCCCCTCCACGCGCCTGACGAGTTCCCCGGGCATGCGCCCGGGTTGCGCCTGACGACGCACGCCGGTGCGTCGCGGCGCCTTCACTCCCCGCCGGTCGCCCACGCGGCCGGCACGCGAAGGAACTCGTCATCGAGGGCTCGATATCATGAAGGGAGCAGCAGGCAGCGCACGTGCGCCAGGGCGCGCACGTCGCGCGCGAACAGGCGTGGCCATCGCCATCGCCATCGCCGTCGCCATGGCCGTCGCCGCGCAGGCGGCCGAGGCACAGACCGACTACTACAACCTGGACCGCGGGCGGCCGCTGCGTGTCGAAGACGCCCTGGCGATCGAACGGCACGCCATCGAGTGGCAACTCGCGCCGCTTCGGGTGAGCGGTGCGCGTGGCCGTGGTAGCACACTCGAGGTCGAACCCGAGTTGGCATGGGGCGTTGCCCCGCGCACGCAGCTGGAGTTTGGCGTCCCGATGGCGCGTTGGCGTCGGGGTGGGCGCGAGACGTTCGGCGGCGCCGGCATTGACCTCGCCGTGCTCCACGCGCTCAACACCGAAACGACGACGCTGCCCGGGATGGCCATCGCCGTGCGTGCGCTGCTCCCCGCGGGCCCGCTGGGGCCGTCGCGCGCGATCCCGACACTGACGGCGCTCGCGACGCGCACGACGTCCTTCGGCCGCGTGCACCTCAACGCGTCGCTCACACCAGGACGATACGAATCCAGCGACCGTCTGGGTGAGGCATCTCGTTGGGAGGTGGGGGTCGCTGGCGATCACACCTTCGTCTTTCGTTCGATGCTCGTCGGGGGCGAAGTGGTCGCCCGGCGCGCGCTCGTCGCCGACGCGGTCGACTGGAGCGCGGCCACGGGGGTGCGCTACCAGGTTGGGCCGCGACTGGCACTGGACGCGGGTGTCGGTCGCGACCTGTCCGCCGACGGCGAATGGTCTGTCACCTTCGGCTCGGCCGTCTCGCTCTCCCTGCTCCATCGCTTTGGGGGTGTCCGATGAACCGCCTCCCTGCAAGTGAGCGGGTGAGCGCCGTCGTGCGCGCCATCCTTGCCGCCGCCGTCGTGGGGAGCGTGTGCATCCCCGGCACGGCCGCGGCACAGTGGTCGACGGCGTACGAGCAGTTCTACCATCCGGGGCGCGACAACTGGGTCTTCCGCTCGCAGTATCCGGCGGCCGATCGACTGTTCAACGCCTTCGACTACGGCCACGCGATCCTGTACGAACTGCTGTACACGCGCCCTGGCGCCGATCCGCGGATCCTCGAGGAGGACGAGTACAACGTCCTCACCCGGCGGTTGCTCGTCTCGCCGCCGCGCCTCCCGCTCAAGGAGGTGGCGATCATGCCGCACTACACGCGTCTTGCGCCTGAGGCGAAGCAGATGTTCGAGTGGGCGCACATCCTGCACCGTCAGGTCTACGACGTGCTGGCCGACGAGCGCCTGGATGCCGCCGCTCGCGACGCGCGCCTCGCGGAACTCACGCGCTACTACCGGTCGCGCCGCGACGTGGCCTTCAGCACGCGCCCCAAGACCATGGCGCTGATGCAGGAGCAGTACTACTCCCTCGCCTTTCGTGAACGCTATCCCAAGTTCAATGGCTTGATCTGGGGGTATCACTGGCTGCAGGTCGGACTGTACGAGCCGCTGGTGACCGGGCAGACGCGCGAAGCGCGACAGGCAGGGGTGGCCTCGGCGGTGGCGCGCTTTCGCCAGATGCTGGGCGACCCGCCCGCAACGCTGCCGTACCAGATGCCGATGACGTCAGCGATCGCCCCGACCTTCGCGACGCGCTATCCCGAGTTGGCCATCATCTTCGACAACTTGCACTCGATGCACGACGTCATCTCGGACATCCTGGTGTCGGAGAAGGTCCCGCGCCACCGAAAGCGCGCCGAGATCCTGCTGGCGGCGGCACGATTCCGTGACGACACCACGGAGGTCATGTCGGTTGCGGGATGGCGCCGGATGGCTGAGATGATGGGGCTGCACAACATGGGGGGGCCGGCGACCGGGTTGCTTGGCGCGTTGCCCACCCCCACCGTGCCGCGCGGCTTCGTCATGCGGCACGATCGAGATGGCAACATGATCGGGGAACACGCGGGCCACGAGGCGGCACCAAAGGAAGACAGCGCCAACCGGCGCGCCCCCGATCCGCACGCAGGGCACGTCGCGCCCGCTGCTGTCGTCCACACCGAGCACCAGATGGCCGAGCCCGACAGCGCCGGCGCCTTGGCCACGGTGGAGGCGTTCCATGCGGCCCTTGCGGCTGGCGACTCGCTGCGCGTGCTTTCGCTCCTGTCGGACGACGTCGTCATGCAAGGCGACGGTGTCGCCACCCCAAGCGACGGCGTCGCCGGCCAAGGCGACGGCGTCGTCGTCTCCAGGGCGTCGTATCGCCGCGGGGCGATGGCGCCGGACATCGCGCGCGCCCGCGCCCTCCCCGTGGTGCGCCGCGCGGTGCGCGTACGGCTCGAAGGACATGTGGCGTGGGTGACGGCCACGACGTCGTCCACCGGGACGCTCGCCGGGCGCCCCGCCGCCTTCACGGGGGCGGAGCTCGTCGTCGTGTTGCACGGCGCCGAGGGGTGGCGCATCACCAGCATCCACCGTTCCTCGCGCCGGACGGTGCCGTAGCGGTGCTCGAGCGGCGAGCCACGCCGCGCCACGATGCAATGCGCGAGGGGGAGGCACACGCGTTAGGCGCGTGCCTCCCCCTCATCACGAAAAGGGCGATGGTCGCCCCTTCGTGAGCCTACGGAGTGATGTCGATCGTCCAGCGGATCGGGATGGCCAGGTCGAGCGAATCGCGAACCGAGCAGTACTTGTTGGCCGAGAGTTCGATCGCCCGCTCGGCGTGCGGCAGCTCGATCCCTTCGCCGGCGAGATGGAACGCGAGGTGGATCCCGATGAGGCGCGACGGGGTCGCTGCCGCGCGCGCCCCCTGCACATCAACCGTGAGCGACCGCAGCGGCGTCCGCCGCTTGGCGAGGATGTCCACGACGTCGATGGAGATGCAGGACGCCAGGGCATTGAGGACGGCGTCGACGGGACCGGGCCCGACCTCCGCATTGCCGTCGAGGCGGTGCGTGACCCCGCCGGGACGTCCTGCCTCGAAGCTGTGGGCGCCAGTCCAGGTCACGTGTGCAAGGCTCGTCGATTTCGTCTCGATGCCCGGAATCGTCTCGATGTCGCTCACGGCTGGCCTCCCATGCGGATGGGGGCGCGCACGGCGTTCCCCCACTCGGTCCAGCTGCCATCGTAGTTGCGCACGCTCTGGTAGCCTAACAAGTACGTGAGCACGAACCAGGTGTGCGAGGAGCGCTCGCCGATGCGGCAATAGGCGACGACGTCGTCGCTCGGGCGCAGCCCCTGCTCCTCCTCATAGATGGCGCGCAAGTCGTGGGCCGACTTGAACGAGCCGTCCGCGTTGGCCGCGCGCGCCCACGGCACCGATCGGGCCCCCGGAATATGGCCGCCACGAAGCGTCCCCTCCTGCGGATACTCGGGCATGTGCGTGCGCTCGCCGGTGTACTCCGGCGTCGAGCGCACGTCGACCAGGGGCTTTCCCGCGTCCACGTGCCCACGCACCTCGTGCATGAAGGCGCGGATGCGCGCGTCGCTCCGTTCCGGGGCGACGTAGCGCGTCTCGCGGAAGGACGGCACGACCGTCGTCATCTCTCGCCCCTCCAGCTCCCACTTGGTGCGCCCGCCGTCGAGCAGGCGGGCGTTGCCGAAGCCGAAGAGCTGGAAGACCCAGAACGCGTAACACGCCCACCAGTTGTTCTTGTCGCCGTAGAAGACCACCGTCGTCGAGTCGTCGATCCCCTTGGCGCGCAGCAACGCCTGGAACGCATCGCGCGACACGTAGTCTCGTACGACGGCGTCGTTGAGGTCGGAATGCCAGTCGACCTTCTGCGCGTTCGGGAGGTGTCCCATCTCGTACAACAGCACGTCCTCATCGCTCTCGATGATACGGAGCGTGGGGTCGTGCAGGTGCTCGGCGAGCCACTCGGTGCTGACCAGCGCCTCGGGGTGCGCGTAGCCCTTGGCCTGGATGGAAGGCGAAATCGGAATCGACGTCATGGCGGGTCCTGGGTCAGTCACGAATCAATGCCGGCAATCTACAGTCCGTTCCGTCCCGTCGGGCGGGGGCATAGCTTCCGGCGCATGGGACAGTACAAACATCACGTCTTCGTCTGCTCCTTCGGCAAGACCTGCGAAAAGGCGGGCGGTGTCTCCGTCTTCCAGACGCTGAAGCGCGAGACCAGGGACGCCGGACTCGCCGGCATCGTGCGCATCAACAAGGCCGGCTGCATGAACCAGTGCGGCCACGGCCCCATGGTCGTCGTCTACCCCGAGGACACCTGGTATGCCGGGGTCGATGAGGAGGGGGCGCGCGCGATCGTCCGCAAGCACCTCGTCAAGGGGACGCCGGTGGACGCGCTGCGCTACGTGGCCCCGCCCGGCGACAACAAGCTCGTGGACGAGGACTGAGGCGCGCGGGTCGCATGGCGGTCGCTCCGTCACCCTCTCGTTCGCACACCGTCGCCCGATGACCATCGTGACGCGGGGCGGAGCGCACGCCTATCGCCTGCTCGACGTGGGCTACTCGATCTCGCTCGATCGCGCGCTCGACCTCCTGGCGACGAGCGCCCCTGAGCGCGTGCGCCCGGTGCGAGGAGAGGCGGCGGCGCTGCAGATCGCCAATCCCCCCGTGGCGGTCATCCTTGGCGGGGAACGCGTCTCCATCGCCGGCCGCGCGGTCGACGCCGAGGTGACCGCGCGCATCTTCGATTTTGGCGTCGTCTCGCTCTCGCTGCGCATGCAGGCCCCGCGCGACCTCCCGTGGGACGACTTCGCGACGTTCGGCAACGCGGTGGACGCCGACACCGGCATTCCGCAGTTGCTCGAACACCACGCGCGCCTGCTCTTCCAGCGCATCAGCCCGGCCATCGAGCGACCGAACATGGCGCCGGTGCGCGAGGACTACGTGGTGTTCCGGCTGCACGAGGTCTGCACGGAGGACGGCCAGCGCCTGTCGAGCGATGCCCTCCTGCAGCGCATCGACGTCGCCCCCCTCCTGCTCAACGAACGACGGGCGCTGTCGCAGCGGGCGCGCGACGAGTTGCTGCACCACCGGTTCTCCTACTTCACCGATGACCTCGCCCTCCTCACCTGGGACAACGCGCTGATCCTCGACCCGGCCGAGGGCGCGACCGACGTGGAGTACATCCTCGAATTCGCCAACGCGCAGCTGCTCGAGCTCCGCTACTACGACGCGATCCTGGATGGCGAGATCCCCAAGCTGTACGATCGCATCGAGGCGGCGCGTGGAAGCCGACTCCGCCTTTTCTCGCGCCGCTTCTCGAACTTGTTAGGCGACATGCAGCGCCTCTTCGCCGACTCCACCGAACTGGTCGAGCGCGTCGAGAACTCGCTCAAGGTGACCGACGACGTCTACCTGGCCCGCATCTACTCCGCGGCACTCGACATCTTTCGCGGGGCGCAGTGGCGCGCCGGCGTGGACCGCAAGCTGACGTTGGTGCGCGAGACGTACGAGATGCTGAACGCCGAAGCGCAGGCGGCGCGCGCCGAGGCGCTCGAGGTGGCGATCGTGCTCCTCATCGTGGCCGAGATCATCATGGCGATGGTGCGGTGATGGCGTCGCCGTACGACCGCTCGCCCCAGATGGAGCGCTACTCCCGTCATGTGCTCGTGTGCACGGGAGGCTTCTGTTCGCCGAGCCGACAGGGACGGGCGCTTTATGCGCTCCTCGCGTCGTTGCTGCAGCGCGAGAACCTGCTCTTCGGCCCCACGCGCGTGAAACGCAGCGAGGCCCCCTGCCTCGGCGTCTGCGCTGGCGGCCCCATCGTCTGCGTGTACCCCGAAGGCGTGTGGTATCACAACGTCTCGCCCGCGCTGCTGGAGCGGATCGTGGTCGAGCACCTCAAGGGCGGGCGCGTCGTCGCCGAGGCCGTCTTTCATCGCCTGGGAGACGACGCGCCGTCCGGGCGGCGGGACGGCGCGTAGGGGCGTCAACCTCGCCTCGGCGCCCCGGCGCTGGAGCGACACGGGCACGCCCGCCCCGTTCCACTACGCCGCCAACGCGTGCAGGCGGGCCACTCGCTCCTCCGTCGACGGATGCGTCGAGAAGAGCGAGGCCATCCCCCGACCGCCAAAGGCGGAAAGCGGATTGACCTGCGCCAGCGGCGCGACGGCCGGCGCCACCTGCATCGGGATGCGATGCGCGGCCCGGTCGAGCTTGGTCAGCGCGCTGGCCAGCGCCAGCGGACGACCGCTGATCTCGGCGCCCACCGCATCGGCCTTGAACTCGCGTTGGCGCGAAATGGCGAACTGGATCAACGACGCGGCGATCGGGGCGACGAGTGCCATCGCCAGGCCGGCGATCGGCGACTCCCCGTCGTCGTCGCGGCCGCCGAACATCGCCCCCCATTGGGCGATCATCGCGAGGTTGGAGATTGCACCAGCCATCGTGGCGGTGACGGTCTGCAGGAGCATGTCGCGGTTCTTGATGTGCGCGAGCTCGTGCGCGATGACTCCTTCCAGCTCCTCGCGGCTCACGAGCTGGACGATCCCCTCGGTCACGCACACGACGGCGTGCTCGGGGTCGCGTCCGGTGGCGAAGGCATTGGGTTGGGCGTGTGGCGCGACGGCGACCGTGGGCATCGGAAGCCCCGCGCGCTGCCGCAGCCGGTCGACCATCGCGTGGAGTTCGGGCGCCTCGGCGGGGGTAACGACGCGTGCGCCGTAGGCCCGCAGCACCATCGCCCCCGAGTTCCAGTACATGAAGACGTTCATGGCCCCCGCAAAGAGGAGCGCCATGAGTGCGCCGGCCTGGCCGCCCACGGCCCCACCGATGGCCATGAAGAGGGCGGTCATGCCGGCCATCAAGACGAAGACTTTGACGTTGTTCATCAGAACCTCGGAAGACGGGAAGACGAGTGGGGGAGTCGATCGGGATGACCAGGAGTCGAGTCACGCGCCAGTGGGCCGGTATCTCGTCTTCTCGTCTTCCCGTCCTCTCGTCTTCTGCAAAAAAAAGAGACCCTCGAACCCCCGGCGCGTACGCCCGGGACTCGAAAGTCTCGCCTGATCCAGAAGATCCGCCGAACCGTGTCCGGCGTGAGGCTGCCGGACAGTCTTGACGATTCGGACGCGCGGGTTGTGCGTCCCGCGTAGCTACTCCCCTTCTGCGATAAAGAACCCGCGAAGGGGGGGAGAGGTTCCCGAGCGGGGCAGCCGGGGGCTAGTTTCCGCCCCGCGCCTTCGTTCCCGCGCGCTCGCCCGCGTTGCGCCGCTGCATGACAGACTCGCTCAACCCGCGCCGCTTCTTCATGGGTGCCGCCAAGAAATACCTCCTCGACGCGATCGAGACGAGCGACGCTACGCGCCGCCCGCCCGCCGTCGACGAGGCTCCCCGACTCACTTCCCGAGCCATAGAGAGAACCCGCATGTCCCGCTCCCGCGACCGCATCCTCGCCAACCTCGACGACATGTACCGCGAGGCGTTCGAACGCGCCAAGGCCACGGGCGACGAGTCGCAGATGGCATCGCTCGACTTCGCCTACCGCCGCGAGCAGCTGTACTTCGAGATCCTGCTCGACGTGCGCGACGCGATGGAGCGGCGGTAGGACGAACGCGGAAGACGGGAAGTCTTCTCGTCTTCTCGTCTTCCCGTCTTCCTTTGCTCCGCCCCCGCGCGACCGCTGCTGTCCCCCACTTGAGCAAGTCCATGCGCGTACCCGCCCTGGTCGCCCTCGCCCTCCTCTCCGCCTGCACCATGAAGTCCTCCGAGTCAGCCGGCGACCCCGTCACGCTCGCGGTGGTGAATGCCCGCATCTGGACCGGCGACGCCAAGCGTCCCTGGGCCGACGGGATCGCGGTGCGTGGGGAGCGCATTGCGGCTGTCGGGTCGAGCGCGGAGATCCGGAAGCTGGCCAAGGACGCCGAGGTGATCGATGCGCAGGGGCAGATGCTGGTCCCGGGCTTCATCGATTCGCACGTGCACTTCATCGATGGCGGCTTCCGCCTGTCGTCGGTGCAGCTGCGCGACGCGAAGACGCCGGCCGAGTTCATCGCCCGCATCAAGGCGTTTGCCGCGACCGTGCCCAAGGGGACGTGGATCCAGGGGGGCGACTGGGATCACGAGCTGTGGGGGGGCGAACTCCCGACGCGCGCGTGGATCGACTCGGTGACGCCCGACCACCCGGTGTGGGTGAACCGGCTCGACGGGCACATGAAGCTCGCCAACTCGGCGGCGCTGGCCGCGGCCGGGATCAGCGCGGCGACGAAGGATGTGAGCGGCGGGACGATCATCCGGTTGCCTAACGGCGAGCCGGCCGGGGTCTTCAAGGACAACGCGATGGACCTCGTCGATGGCAAGGTCCCCGATCCGCCGGCGGCGCTCGAGGACCGCGCGCTCGACACGGCGATGACCTACGTGGCATCGCACGGCGTGACGTCGGTGCACAATGTGGGTTCGGCCAACGCCAAGACCGGGTCGTGGAACGATCTCGTCGTCTTCAAGCGGGCGCAGGCCGCCGGGCGGCTGCGGACGCGCATCTACAGCGCGGTCCCGCTCTCCACCTGGCAGCAGCTGCGCGACACGGTGGCCGCGCACGGACGCGGCGATGCCTGGCTCAAGATCGGTGCGCTGAAGGGATTCGTGGACGGATCGTTAGGCTCGCACACCGCAGCGATGCACGCCCCGTTCACCGACGCCCCCAACGACTCCGGCTTCTTCGTGACCTCGCCCGATTCGTTGTACGCGTGGACCTCGGGGGCCGACAAGGCGGGGCTGCACGTCTTCGTGCACGCCATCGGCGACCGCGCCATCGCCACGCAGCTCGACATCTTCGAGCGCGTGGCCAAGGAGAACGGCCCGCGCGATCGCCGCTTCCGCATCGAGCACGCCCAGCATGTCGCCCCGGCCGACTTCCCCCGCTTCGCCGCGCTCGGCGTGATTCCGTCGATGCAGCCGTACCATGCCATCGACGACGGGCGCTGGGCCGACAAGGTGATTGGTCCGGAGCGCGCCAAGGGGACGTACGCCTTCCGCTCGCTCCTCGACGCCAAGGCGACGCTGGCCTTTGGCTCCGACTGGTTCGTCGCCCCGCCGACGCCGCTCGAAGGGATCTACGCCGCCGTGACCCGGCGCACCCTCGACGACAAGCAGCCCGGCGGGTGGGTCCCCGAGCAGAAGATCTCGGTCGAGGAGGCGCTGCGCGCCTACACCGCGGGGAGTGCGTACGCCGCCTTCGACGAGCAGGAGAAGGGGACGCTCCAGGCGGGCAAGCTCGCCGACTTCGTCATCATCGACCGCGACCTGACGACGATCGCCCCCGAGACGATCCGGGAGGCCAAGGTCGTGCGCACGGTGGTGGGGGGCAAGACGGTCTACCAGAAGCCGTAGCGGGCTCCGGCGTGCGGCCGACTCGGCGCGGCGCGCCGGGCGCCGGGGGGGCGGCGGTCGGGGGTCGGGGGTCGGGGTTCTCCCAGTCCCTTCGTGGCGCCGCCCCACCTAGACTCGTCTAGTGGCGGAATGGTCCGCTGACGTTTCTTCGCACTCTGGAGACTGACGATGCTGTCCTCGCTCACGCTGGCGATGCCGCTGGTGTCGCTCGCCCTCGTTGCAGCCGTCCCGTCGCGCCCGGTGCAGCCGCGCGCCGACGCCGCCCCCGTCCGCACCGCCCCGGTTGCCGCTGACGGCTGGCGCTTTCGCTGGAAGGTCACCGTCGAGACGGACAAGAAGGACCGGACGCCGGCGTCGCCGTCGATGTCCGTGGCGCTCATCCCCGGCAAGGCCCGCATGGACTACGAGGGCGAGGCCCAGCCACAGGGGATGATGAAGAAGGGGGGCTACATGCTCCTCGATGCCGACAAGGGGACCATGACCATGGTCGACCCCAAGGAGAAGAAGGCCGTCGTCATGGATCCGTCAGCGTTAGGCAACATGATGGGGGCCATCGGCGCGAGCGGCATGGTGAAGATGGACGTGAAGGACGTGAAGGTCTCGGTGGAGAAGCTCGGCGCCGGCGACCGCCTCCTGGGGCGCGCCACCACGAAGTACCGCATCACGCGCGGCTACGTGATGACCATCTCCGTCTTCGGTCGCAAGAACAGCTCGACGCACGCGTCGGTCACCGAGGCGTGGATCGCCGACCAGTTCATCGAGGACAAGGCGTTCGAGGCCTGGGCGAAGAACTTCACGCGCGGCGTCGGCAGCGTCTCCGGCGACGCCCTCAAGAAGCTGATGGAGGCCGAACAGGCCAACCAGATCAAGGGGATCGTCCTCAAGCAGGTGCAACAGTCCACCGACACCGACGACAAGGGGAACGCGACCACGACGACCACGACCATGGAGATGACCGAGTTGGCCAAGGCGTCGCTCGATGCGTCGCTCTTCGAGGTCCCGGCCGGCTACGAGGTCACCGACATGAAGGCCCAGATGGCCGGGCTGTCGGAGGAGATGGAGAAGGCCAAGGCCGAGTGCGAGGCGAAGAACGGGAAGGGGAGTGAGAAGTGCACCATGCAGGGGGAGGCCGGCGGGGACTCGACCGCCAAGGTCACGCCCAAGGATGCCGCCAAGAAGGCGCTCCGGGGGCTCTTCAAGAAGCCGTGAGCCGCAACGATCAGGAAGGGGCGTCGCCTGTGTAGGGCGACGCCCCTATTGCGTCCACCCCCTGGCCGATGCAACATCGCGCGACCGCAGCGGCGCCGCGCGATCGGGCGTCCGGGTGGGTCCACGCGACCAGCACCACGGCACGATCATGACGCAGCAGGAGCCCTCGCCCGCGCAGGATCAGCCCGGCGCTGCGGTCGGGCCGCGTCCCGATCGGACGGACCAACTCGGCGACACGGAGGCCCACCTCCACTTCCTCGAGAGCCTGGACCGCGTGCAGCGGGCGATGCACGGGGCCAACGACCTCGAGCAGGAGATCGGCGACGTCCTCGGTGAGGTGCTGTCGATCTTCGGCAGCGACCGCGCTTGGCTCGTGTATCCGTGCGATCCGGTGTCGACGACCTGGCGCAGCGTGGTCGAGCGCACCGTGCCGGCGTTTCCCCCCGCGCTCCCGAGCGAGGTCGACATTCCGATGACGCCGGAGGTCGCCGCCGACTTCCTCCGCGCCCGGATGACGGACGGCGCCATCTGTCTCGGGCCGAATACCGAACCGCCGCTGGACGAGGGGGCATCCCGCTACGGGATCCGGTCGCAGATGACGATGGCGCTCTATCCTGCTGCCGACAGGCCGTACGTGTTCGGGATACACCAGTGCTCGGAGGGGCGCAGCTGGAACGCGCACGAGCAGCGGCTGTTCGTGGAGATCGGTCGGCGCATCTCGGATGGGCTCAACCGCCTGCTCATTCTCCGTCGCCTGCGCGCCAGCGAGGGGCGGCTCGCGGAGGCGCAGCGCATTGCCCATGTCGGCCATTGGGAGTGGGACCTCGTCACGGGCCACGTGGCCTGGTCCGACGAGACCTACCGCATCTTCGGGCACGAGCCGGGGACGATTGAGCTGACCGCGGCCGCGTGGACGGACATGATTCATCCGGACGACCGGGCGCGCGCAGGGAAGACGCCGTCCAGGCCGCGATCCGGACCGGTGCCCCGTACGAAGTCGAGTACCGGCTCGTGCACCCCAGCGGCGAGCTGCGTACCGTGGCCTGTGCGGGCAACGTCTGGGCCGCCGACGATGGCACGCCGCTTCGGACTTTTGGGGTGATCCAGGACATCACCGACCGGCGACACGTGGAGCGCGAGCTTCGCAGGAGCGAGGCGCGGTTTCGCGTCTTCGCGGACCATGCCACCGATGCCTTCTTCCTCCACGATGCCGGCGGTCGCATCCTCGACGCCAATCGGCAAGCGTGCGAGTCGTTGGGCTACTCCCGCGACGCGCTCGTGGGCCAGCTCCCGTCCATCTTCGACGACGAATTCCACCTCCTCGACCTCGAAAGCCTCGGCCGTAGCCTGCTGTCGGGGCAGACGGTCTGCTTCGATTCGCGCCATCGGCGCCGCGACGGCAGCACCTTCCCAGTCGAGGTTCGCCTGCGCCCGTTCAAGGAGTCAGGGCTGCTGCACTCGGTCTCGCTCGCGCGCGACATCACCGATCGCATGCGTGCCGAGATGGCGCTGCGCGAGAGCCATGCGCTCCTGCAGTCGGTGATCGAGGGAACGTCGGACGCGGTCTTCGTGAAGGACGTCGCCGGGCGGTACCTGATGATGAACGCCGCCGCGGCCCGCCTGCTCGGCTGCGCCCCGGAAAACGCGACCGGAAAGTCGGACGAGGAGCTGCTCCCGGCCGGGATGGACGAGGCCCACCGTTCGCGGGAGCTCGAGGTGATGGCAAGTGCTCGCGAGCAGACGTACGAGCACGTGGTGAGCCTGCACGGGCATTCGCGCACCCTGCTCACGACGACGGGGCCGTACCGCGATGCCCGCGGGAACGTCATCGGCGTGGTGGCCATCTCGCGCGACGTCACGGAACTCAAGCGGATGGAAGGGCAGCTGCGCCAGGCGCAGAAGATGGAGGCCGTGGGCCAGCTCGCCGGTGGGGTGGCCCACGACTTCAACAACCTGCTCACCGTCATCAACGGCTACAGCAACCTGCTGCTCAACCAGCTGGAGCCCGGCGATCCCGACCGCGACCTCATCGCCGAGATTCGCCACGCCGGGGAACGCGCCGAGACGCTCACTCGCCAGCTGCTCGCCTTCAGCCGCAAGCAAGTGCTGCAGCCGCAGGTGGTGCGGCTCAACGCGGTGCTCGAGGATCTGCACAAGCTCCTCCGCCGGCTGATCGGCGAGGACGTGGACATCGTGCTCTCCCTCGACCCGGACCTCGGGCTCACCAAGGTCGACCCGGCGCAGTTCGAACAGGCGATCATCAACATCGCCGTGAACGCCCGTGACGCGATGCCCGGCGGGGGACGGCTTCGCATCGATACCGGCAACGCCGAGTTGGATGACGCGTATGCGGCGGAGTTCCCGGGCGTGCGACCGGGGCGCTACCTGCGCATCACCTTGCGAGACTCCGGCGTGGGGATGGATGCGACCACCAGCGCCCGCGTCTTCGAACCCTTCTTCACCACGAAGGTGCAGGGGAAAGGGACGGGGCTCGGCCTCGCGATGGTGTACGGCTTCGTCACGCAGTCGGGCGGGCACATCGAGGTGCAGAGCGAGCCGGGGAACGGCACCGCCTTCCACGTCTACCTGCCGCGCGACGACTCCACCGTACCGTCCGATCGCCCGCCCGTCGATCAGCCGGAGATGCCGCGGGGGGCGGAGGTCGTGCTGATTGCCGAGGACGAGGGATCGGTTCGATCGCTGTCGCGGATGATCCTCTCGTCCTGCGGCTACACGGTGTTGGAGGCCAGCGACGGCGAACAGGCGACGGTCGTCGCCCGTCAGCATCCGGGGAAGATCGATCTGCTCGTCACCGACGTCGTGATGCCGCGCATGAGCGGGCCGCGCCTGGCCGAGCTGCTCACCGCCGATCGTCCCGGGATGCGCGTACTCTTGCTCTCAGGATACTCCGGCGAGGCGGTGACCCGGCACGGGACGCTCGCTCCGGAGACCGCCTTTCTCCAGAAGCCGTTCGGGCCCATGGAACTCGCGCGGAAGGTGCGCGAGGTGCTCGATGCCCCGCCGAGCGCGAAAAACGCCGCTGGTCCTTAGGACCGGCGGCGTCGGGTTGCGGACTGGGATTTCGACCGTGCGAGGCTATCCGAGCTGCACGAGCCAGAGGGCCATGAGGAGCATCCCTGCGACCGTCACGAGGATCATGCGCCCGCGCGGCGAGATGGCCCCATTGGGCCCCGCCACGAGTCGCTCATGATGCGACTCCTTTTGCCAGATTGGATGACGCCGCACTTCGATGTGGGAGATCTGCTGCATCGCCCCTCCGGGAGTTGACCACACATTCTGCGACCGGGATCACGCAAATCACTTCCCGGTCGTGACTTACAATCAACGGATCCCTCGGCCGCCAGTACACTCGGGGAAGCCCGAGGTGGGGATCGTCTCATGTGTTGTGCAACTCGCGGGCCGCGCCGAGCCGACGGTCGCCCCGCCCCCGGGCCGGCTCACCGCCTGACGCGTTACTCGAGCACGAGGATGGTGAAGTAGGTGTCGGCGGGGTCGCCGTTTCCGCGATTCCAGCACCGAACGGTGGCGTCGAGCGAGCTGCCATCGCCGCTGTTGCTCCATCCCTGGACTTGGCAGGTGAAGAGCCCTCCGCCGTAGGGAGAGACGTGCACGGTTTCCGGGCGGCTCCCCACCTTGGCCAATCCGGGGAACGAGACGAGGTAGCTCCCGGTGGCCTGATGGGTGATGCGCACCGGCTCACCCGACGACGTCCGCTGGTAGGGCATGCTGGGGGTATAGGTGCCGCCCAACGGCGTCGATGGCTCGTTGGACCAGGCGAAGCCGAAGCGCTTGCCCGGGCGCCCGCTCTCGATCATCAGGAGGGAGAAGCGGGCGTCGGCCAGGGCGCCGCTCGGCGCGTAGCAGATCACGCTCGCCCAGACCCCCTTGTTCCACGACGACACCTTGCAGAGGTCCGGGGCCCCGCCGTAGGTCGACACGAAGTAGTTCTGGGGCGTGTCGGTCGGGGCACCGTTCATCTGGACGAGGTAGCTCCCCGCGGTCGAGCGCGAGATCCCGACCCCATCGGCAAACGACGAAAAGGTGTTGGTCGGCTCGGGGGCGAACTGCGACGCGGCGTCGCCCGCGACCGTGAATCCTAGCCGCGACGGCAGCGAACGAGAGCCGACGACGAGCACGGAGAAGCGCGTGTCGATGCTGGCGCCGCCGAAGGTGTAGCAGGAGACGGAGACGTCGAGGTCGAGCCCGTTGGGGGCATTGGCCCAGCCATTGAGGTGACAGCGCTCGCCGTTGGAGCCGAACGGAGTCACGAGGACGGTTTCGCGAAAGGTGCTGTCGACCTTGGCCATCCGTTCGAACGACACGAGGTACGAACCGGCGCTGCTGCGCGTGACGCGGATCCCGCCCCCGGTCTCGTTATGCTGGTAGGACGATGTCGGGGCGTACATGGTGCTGGTCGACGGGTCGTGGATCCATGCGTAGGCGAGACGCCGGGACTCGCTCGTCAGGCGGACGGTCACCGGGACGGTGGCGCTGGCCTGGCCCGCGGTCGCGGTGACGGTGACGGCACCGTGTCCCTTGCCCACGAGGCGGCCGCCAGATGCAACACTGGCCAGCGCCTCACTGGAGACGGACCAGGTGATGGTGGCGCCCTCCAGCGCTCGACCGGTCGCGTCACGCGCGTCGGCGACCAGTTGGATGGTGTCGCCCGCATACAGCGGAGCGGCGACCTCCCGCACGGCCAGCGAGGCGACGAGCGCGTTCACGCCGTCGGGCGCGATCGCGTTGCCGCTCTCGCCCGAGCATGCGCCGACAAGCAGCAGCGTCGCCACGCGCACGACGCGTGACGTCTGACCAACACCGGATTCGTACGGACGCTTTGACATGATCTCCCCCAACGGACACGAAGTCTCCTGACACGTGTCAGTGTCGGCATCGCGTGGGGGAGAACTGAAACGGCCGCGCCCGGTGAACGAACGTCGGGCCGATCACCCATCCACGGTGACCGGCCCGACATTTGTGATGCGTTCGACGTCGCCTAGTACGTCACGATCTCGCGATAAGCGCGCGTGAAGTCGTCGATCTGTGGAAGGATCGCGTCCTCGAGCTGTGGGGCATAGCCGACAAACGTGTCGGTGCTGGCGACCCGCTTGACGGGAGCGTCGAGCCACGCGAAGCAGTCATCGGCCACGCGAGCGGCGATCTCCGCACCATAGCCCCACGAGATCGAGTCTTCGTAGGCCACGATGACGCGACTCGTCTTCTTCACCGAGGCGTAGACCGTCTCCTGGTCCCACGGCGAGAGCGTGCGCAGGTCGATCACTTCGACGGAGATCCCCTCGTCGGCGATCTGGTTGGCGGCGGCCAGCGCGCGTTGCACCGTCGCGCCGTATGTGACAAGCGTCACGTCGCTCCCTTCGCGCACGACCTTCGCCTTGCCGAACGGGATCATGAAGTTCGGCCCGGGATACGCCGCCTTGTTGTAGGTCTGGCGGTAGAGATGCTTGTGCTCGAGGAAGATGACCGGATCGTCGCAGCGAATGGCGGTGCGCAGCAGCCCGTTGGCATCGAGCGCGGTGGCCGGGCACACGACGCGCAGCCCCGGGTTGTGCGTGAAGAGCGACGCCCCGGTCTGCGAGTGATAGATGGCGCCGCGGATGTAGCCGCCGTATGTCGTGCGAATGACCACCGGCGCCGCGAAGTGGTTGTTCGAGCGCCAGCGCATCGTGGCCAGCTCGTCGCGGATCTGCATGAAGGCCGGCCAGATGTAGTCGAAGAACTGGATCTCGACCACCGGCTTGAAGCCGCGCGCCGCCATGCCGATGGCGCGGCCGACGATGTTCGCTTCGGCCAACGGTGAATTGTAGACGCGCGTCGAGCCAAACTCCTTCTGCAGCCCGTGCGTGACCTTGAACACGCCCCCCTTGCCCTTGACCTTCCCGGCATACGCTTCGCGCGAGACGTCGGCCACGTCCTCGCCAAACACGACGATGCGCGGGTCGCGCCGCATCTCGTCCTTCATGCAGGCGTTGAGCAGGTCGACCATCGTCGTGGCGTTGCCCGAGAACTGCGGGTCGTCCTCGGTGTCGAACGACTCGCTCGTCGGGTCGACATCGGGGGAATAGACGGCGAAGTGCACCGTGGAGGCGTCGGGCTGCGGCTGGCCTAACGCGTCATCGGTTGCGGCGAGGATCTGCGCGTCGACGTCATCACGGATCTGCTGGATCTCCTCGTCGGTCGCGAAGCCGTTCGCCACCAGCCAGAGCGGGAAGGTGGTGAGCGGGTCGCGCGCGGCATCGGCCGCCCGCTCCTCGGGGGGACGATAGAGCACCTCGTCGTCCGAGAGCGAGTGCGAGTACGGACGGATGACGTGCGCATGCACGAACGCCGGCCCCTTGCGGTCGCGTACGTGCTGGATGGCGCGCTGCAGTACCTCGTAGCTGGCGAAGAAGTCGCAGCCGTCGACCTCCTGGATGTAGAGCCCGGGGAACGAGCTCACCAGCTTGGAAATCGACCCGCCCGCCGTGTTCACCTCGACCGGGACGGAGATCGCGTACTGGTTGTCCTGGATGACGTAGAGGACCGGGAGCTTCAGGTTCGACGCCGTGTTGAGGCTCTCCCAGAACTCACCCTCACTGGTCGTCCCGTCGCCCGACGCCACGTAGACGATCTCGTCGGACTGCACCCCCTCGGTCAGCCCCAGCGCGGTGAGGCGCTGGATTCCCTCGGCACAACCGACCGCCTGCAGGAACTGCGTCCCCGTGGGCGACGAGTTGCTGACGATGTTGAGCGCCTTGTGCCCGAAGTGCGACGGCATTTGCCGCCCGCCGGAGTTAGGGTCGATCGCGGCGCCCACCGCTTCGTAGAGCATCTCCTCGGGCGTCATCCCGAGGGCGAGGCAGAGCGCGCGATCGCGGTAGTACGTGTAGAACCAGTCGTAGGCCGGACGCAGGAGCAGCCCGGCCGCGGCCAGCACTGCCTCGTGCCCGGCACCGGAGATCTGGAAGAAGATCTTGTTCTGACGCTTGAGCTGGATCTCCTTGTCGTCGATGCGGCGCGACAGGAGCATGACCCGATAGGCCCGCTGTAACTGCTCGCGCGAAAGGCCAGAGACGTGCGGACGCTCGGTTCTGGTCGATGTCGCCATTGGAATCGCGTGCTGGAGGAGGGGTGCGGCAATCGCCCAAAGATACGTCGGTCACCCGGAGAGCGAAGACTGGGTAGTTCCACTCTTACCCGTACGGGGGGCGATCCCCAGCATTGAGGGCGCGGCAACGCCTGCGCGACCCGATGCGCCCCGACAGCGCTGCCGCACCCTCCAGTGTGGCGAGGCTTCTATGAAGCGGTTCTGCAAGGTCTTTTCCTTCATCATGTTGGCCGCGGCTGCGGTGTCGACTCCCGCCCCGGGGCAGAGCATCAAAGACCGGATCAAGCGCAAGGCCGAGGAATCGGTCGGGCGGAAGATCGACAAGGCCGTCGACTGCGCCATGGGCGACACCAAGTGCATCGAGAAGGCCAAGTCCGAGGGGAAGACGGTCAACGTCGTCCCGGCGAAGGACACGGTCCCCAAGAAGGCGGCCGAGGAGGCGAAGGGAACGCCTGGCGAGAAGGGGGCGACGGGCGCCGATGCGCTCAAGCCGGGTGAAGGGGCATGGGCCAACTTCGACTTCAAGCCGGGCGAACGTGTCCTCTACGCCGATGACTTCATGAAGGACGAAGTCGGCGACTTCCCGCGCTCGCTGGAGTTCGTCAGCGGTTCGATGGAGATCGTCGAATGGCAGGGGGCCCGCTATCTGCGGGCGATGAGCGACGCGAAGTTCCAGATCGTCTTGCCGCAGCCGCTCGCCACGCGCTACACGCTCGAATTCGACCTCGCCGTCCCCGCGGGCGCGCTCTGGATCTCGCCCCTGGACGACGAGCACCTGCAGCGTCTCGAGTTCCACAACGGCGCCCGCATCGGCTATCACGAGGATGGGCGCGCGTACACGGGGACCGAGTGGGTCGAGGCCTTCCGCGGCAAGATGTATCGCGCGCGCGTGATGGCCGATGGGCGCTACGTGAAGCTGTACATCAACGACCAGCGGCTGGCGAACATCCCCAACGGGACCGCCGCGCGCGGCAGCAAGATCCTGTTCTACGTCGATGGCAGCCAGGAGCAGCCGGCAATGTTCGGGGCCTTCCGGCTCGCCGCCGGTGGGAAGAAGCTGTACGACGCCCTGGCGGAAAAGGGGCGCGTGGTGACGCAGGGGATCTACTTCGATACGGGCTCCGATCGCATCCGCCCCGAATCGACCCCGACGCTGCGCGAGATCGTGGCGATGCTCAACGAACACGCCGATCTCCGGCTTCTGATCGAGGGGCACACCGACAACGTCGGGAATGCCGAGTCGAATCAATCCCTTTCGGAGAAGCGCGCGGCGGCGGTCGTACGGTTCATCACCGAGCAGGGGATCGACGCGGCGCGACTCTCGTCGAAGGGGCTCGGCGCCACCAAGCCGGCAGAGCCGAACGACACGCCCGAGGGGCGGCAGAACAATCGACGTGTCGAGTTGGTGAAGATGTAGGATGCGTTTGCGCCTCGATGTGGCGCGTGCGCTGCGAAAACCACGGTGTTTCCCCTCCATTAGGGTGGGGAAAACCGCTTGAGACCGGACGTGCGTCGTGGCATCCGTCCTGCTCCGATGTGCTGCACGCCACTTTGAGGAGTTCCCTGCATGCCCGCCCCCAGCAAGCCCTGCATCTTCTGCGACCTGATCAACGGGGCGGGAGAGGTCTCGATCTGCTACGAGGACTCGAGCGCGATCGCCTTCATGGACATTCAGCCCGTCAATCTCGGGCACGTCCTGGTCGTTCCGCGCGAGCACTTCGAGTCGTTGAGCGACATTCCGCCAGAACTGGCCATGCACCTCTTTGACGTGGCGCTGCGCCTCTCGCCCGTCGTGCGGCGGCTCAATGGGGCCGACGACATGAACCTGGTGGTGAATTCGGGGACGGCGGCGGGGCAGAACGTCTTTCACTACCACGTGCACCTCATCCCCAGAAAGAACGGGGATGGATTCGACATTCCGCTCCCCTTCCCGGGGTCGACGATGCCCGATCGCACGCTGCTCGACGCGATGGCCGTCCGCATGATCGCCGAACTGCGCGACCCGGTGCGCCAGCAGATCGCCCGGCGGCTCACGGTGATGAGCGCCTAGGGCGCCGCGACACGTCAGGCACGTGTTCGGTCGTCGCGGACGACACTGAGGCCGCCCTCCGGGGCGGCCTCGTTGCGTTGCGCGCGTCTGTGGTCGGGGGGAGGGGGCGACGTCTCGAGCGCGTTGCAGTTTCGACCGGGACCTTGCGCGCCGCGCCGCGGTATCTCATAAGTACCCTAACGCGGGTCCGACGACCCCCGCATAACGGGAGGACGATGCCGGGAGTGTGTTCACACGCTTCGTGCGAACCGACCATGCCGCGACACCGATCGCGGCATCTGGCATCGTCTCCCCTCCACTCGCGACACCCCGCCCCGGCCAGCCCGGGGCGGGGTGTCGTCTTTTCCGGCGAGGTGCAATGTCTCGACGTGGGATTCTCCGGGTGGTCCATCCTCGCGCGCCGCGCGGCCGTCGTCCCGACGACACGCGCGCCCGTCACCTGCACTTTCGTGACGTCAAACGTGCACTCAAGCATGCCGCAATGCGCGACTGCGGACGGCGGTGCGTGTACTGCGCCGACCGGCTCGCCCTGGATGAAGCCACCTTGGACCACGTCTACCCGCTGGCGCGCGGCGGGACCCACGCCTTCGGCAACGTCGTGACCGCCTGTGCCAGGTGCAATCGGCTCAAGGGTGACATGCTCCCGCACGAGTTCTTCGCCCGTTTTCCCTGGGCGGGGGCCAACTTCGTCCGCTACGCGCGCGCGGTGCACCGTGCCCTCAAGCGTGGGGCTCGGCGGGCGGTGAGCCTGGCGTACGCCGCCTAGCAGCTGCGCTGAGCAGCCGCCGCGCTGAGTAGCCGCCGCGCTGAGCGTCGTGCCGAGCGGTCACCGTTAGGGGGCGCCCCTCCTGAGCTCGGCCGGGGACGGTCCTTGCGGCCGCTCCGGCCCGCTTCGCCGCGTATGCATCACTGCCGCCGAAGCGACGCGCGCGTGCCACACCTCGTTTGGGGTGCCCGGAGACCCGTCAGCCGCCCTTCCAGCCTTCGGTCCCGTTTCTGGAAGTGCGGGAGATGCCGATGGTCCCTGGCGTCGCATTCGGTCATTTTGTCCGACGGGGTCGGGCAGGATGTCCGGATCCTGCGCTCCCTCGTGGAGGGAGGGCATGAAGGCGCCGCGTCAGGGCGCTGCTGAAGACGTGCCGCCCGTGGTGACCTATGGCACGGGATTTTCTTCTAGTTAGGCGCCGTGTTGTCTCTCTCCCCACCGCAATTCCGAATGTTCCCGATCGCTAACGTCCCTGCGTCCGCGCAGGCTTTCGTCCTTTGGTTCGCTGCGGCGGTCGCCCTCGCCGTTCCCGCCGGTCCCCTGGCGGCCCAGCGTCTCGCGCCGCAGGGACCGGCGATCGGCAATGTGCGGGCGATGGCCTATCCCGCTACCGGGTTCGTGGGGGCCCCCGCGCGCGCCGCGCGGGTCGCCGACGCCACGACACCGGCCGGGGGGCGCTCGGCGGGGCGAGTGGAGCGTGCGCTCTTCGCGCAGCTCTTCAGCGGGAGCCTGATCAAGACGGTGACGGACTTGAACGGCGGGAACGTGATGCCGGGCGACGTCCTCGAGTACGTCATCACGGCGACCAACACGGGGCCGCACGACGCGCTCTTCTCGATCCTGTACGACACGATCCCCGCCAACACGACGTACCAGAGCAACTCGCTGCGCATCCTGACGGGGCCTAACGCGGGGGCCAAGACCGACGCCACCAACGACGACCAGGCGCAGTACGACGTCGCCCCGCGACGCGTGCGCTTCCGGCTCGGGGTGGGCGCGACCGGCGCGAAGAACGGCACCATCGCACCCGGGGCGTCGACGTCGCTGAGCTTTCGCGTCACGATCAATGGCGCGACGGCGCCGGGCACGGTCATCAGCAACATCGCGACGATCACGTACACCGACACGGTCGACAAGCAGTTCGAGATTCACCAGAAGTCGCTCCCCGTAGGGGGGCTCGTGACCGGCGAACCGACCGACATCACGGTGACCGTCCCGGACCTCACCATTGCCAAGTCGCACAGCGGGTCGTTCACGCGCGGCAAGAGCGCGACCTACACGTTGGCCGTCTCGAACATCGGCAACGGCGGCAGCACCGCCGCGATCTCGGTCAGCGACGTCCTCCCGGCCGGCCTGACGCCGACGGCGGCGAGCGGCACGGGGTGGTCGTGTACCATCGCTGCCCAAACCGTGAGTTGCACCAACCCCGGGCCGGTCGCTGCCGGGGCGAGCCTGGCTCCCATCACGCTCACCGTCGACGTCACGGCCACGGCCCCGTCGTCGCTCACCAACACCGCGACGGTGTCGGGCGGGGGCGAAACCAACACGGGGAACAACAGCGCGTCCGACCTCACCACGGTCGTCGACCCGCTGATCGACCTCGCGATCACCAAGACGGAGCCCTCGGCATCGGTCACCGTCGGCAGCAACATGACGTACACGATCGGGGTCGCCAACGTGTCGAGCGACGCGACGATCGGCCCGATCACCGTGACCGACATCCTCCCGGCGGGGCTCACCTACGTGGGGGTCAGCGCGACGGGATGGAGCTGCGGCATTGCCGGCCAGACGCTGACGTGTACGTACCCGACCGCGCTCGCTGGCGGAGCCTCGCTGCCGGACATCCTGCTCACGGTGAGCGTGGGGGCGGCGGCTGCTCCGCTCGTCACGAACATCGCGACCGTCTCCACGACGGTTCCCGACGCCGTCCCAGGCAACAACTCGGCGTCCGAGGCCACGCCGGTGGTCGTGCCGGCTCCCGACCTCACGCTCGCGAAGGCGGCAACCGGCCCCTTCACCGTCGGCGCGAACGCCAGCTACACGCTCACCGTGTCCAACGTGGGGACGTCGGCCACGACCGGGGCGATCTCGGTCACCGACATCCTCCCGGCGGGGCTCACCTTCGTGTCGGCGACCGGGACCGGGTGGACCTGTTCGCACGCGGCGGGGACCGTCAGCTGCTCGACGCCGGGACCGGTCGCCAATGGGGCATCGCTCCCGGCCATCACGCTGACGGTGGACGTGGGCGCGGCCGCCGCGCCGAGCGTGCTGAACGCGGCGACGGTCTCCACGACCGGCGACGGCAATGCGACCAACAACACGGGGAGCGTGACGACGCCGGTGAGTGCCCCGGCCTCGATCGATCTCGCGATCGCCAAGACGCACAGCGGGACCTTCGTCGTCGGCACGACGAACAGCTTCACCCTCACCGTGTCCAACGTCGGGACGTTGCCGACGACGGGCGCCGTGACGGTCACCGACATCCTTCCGACGGGACTCACCTACAGTTCGGCAACGGGGAGCGGCTGGACTTGCGGGAACGCCGGTGCCACGGTCACGTGCACGAACCCCGGCCCCATCGCGGCCGGCGCGTCGACGGCGATCACGCTCACGGTGACCGTAGGTGCCGCGGCGCTCCCGACGGTGACCAACACCGCGTCGGTCGCGACGGCCGGCGACACCAACGGGGCCAACGACAGCGCCAGCGATCCGGTCACGGTCGGTGCCCCCGACCTCACGATTGCGAAGACGGCGTCGTCGGCCTTCACGATCGGCAGCAATGCGACCTACGCGCTGGCCGTCTCGAACGTCTCGACGACGGCGACGACGGCGAGCATTTCGGTGAGCGATGTCCTCCCGGCCGGCCTGACCTTCGTCTCGGCCACCGGAACCGGCTGGACGTGCGGGCACGCCGCTGGAACCGTCAGCTGCACGCACCCCGGCCCGGTGGCCGGCGGGGCGGCGCTCCCGGTCATCACTCTCACGGTGGCGGTCGGTGCCCCGGCCGCGCCGAGCGTGACGAACACCGCCACGGTCAGCACGGCGGGCGACACCAACGCGGGCAACAACGCGTCGAGCGCGCTCACCCCGGTAACGTCGGCCCCCGTCCTCGACCTCTCCATCGCCAAGAGCCACAGCGGGACCTTCGCGGTGGGGGCGAGCGGCAGCTACACGCTCACCGTCCGCAACGTCGGCACGATTCCGACCACCGGCGCGATTACCGTCAGCGACAACCTCCCCGCCGGACTCACCTACCGCTCGGCGACGGGCACCGGGTGGAGCTGCGGCGCGGTGGGCGCGCTCGTCACCTGCACCAACGCCGGTCCGCTGGCGACCGGGGCGACGAGCACGATCACCCTCGTCGTCGACGTCAACGCCGCGGCGATCCCCTCGATCATCAACACGGCAAGCGTCGCCACGCCAGGCGACTCCAACCCGGCCAACAACAGCGCCTCCGATCCCACGACCGTCGCGTCGCCGATCGACCTGCAGCTGACCAAGAGTGCGACCTCCGCGTTCGTGGTGGGCGCGAACGCGACGTACCTGCTCGACGTGACGAACGTCGGTGCGGGGGCCACGACGGGGGCGATCACCGTCACCGACGTCCTCCCCGCCGGACTGACCTACCTTTCGGCAACGGGGGCGGGCTTCACCTGCTCGGCGTCCGGGCAGGCGGTGACGTGTACGGCGCCGGGGCCGATGACGGCGGGGCAGAGCATCGGGATCACGCTCACCGTTGCGGTGGGGAGCGCGGCGGCGCCGGGGGTCACCAACACGGCCACCGTCTCCACGCCGGGCGACGGCAATCCGGCCAACAACACCGGGAGTGTCTCCAGCGCCGTGGCGCCGGGGGTCGACCTGGCGATCACCAAGGTCGCGAGTGCGCTGACCACCGGGAGCAACGCGACCTTCACGCTCGGCGTGACGAACGTGGGCACCGGGAGCACGACCGGGACGATCACGGTCACGGACAACCTCGCGACCGGGTTGACCTTCCTGAGCGGGAGCGGTGCCGGTTTCACCTGCTCTGCGGCCGGGCAGCTCGTCAGCTGCACGCGCACCGCGGTGCTCACCCCCGGGCAGTCCGCCAGCATCACCATCACCGTCGCCGTCTCCGCGACCGCGGGCACGTCGATCGTCAACACGGCGACCGTCTCCACGCCGGGCGACAGCAACCTGCCGAACAACACGGCGACCGTCGGTCCGGTCACGGTGGGGACACCGGCGCCGGACCTCGCCATCACCAAGGCGGTGAACGGGACGATCCTCGCCGGGGGGAACGCGACCTTCACCATCGGCGTCCAGAACGTCGGGCAGGGGAGCACCACCGGGCCGATCACCGTCACGGACGTCCTGCAGTCGGGGCTGACCTTCGTGAGCGGGAGCGGGGCCGGATGGAGCTGCCAGGCGAGTGGACAGGTCGTCACCTGCACCAATGCCGGGCCGCTGGCACCGGGAGGCGCGACCACGTTGCAGCTGGTGGTCGCCGTCGCCCCGGGGGTCACCAGCGTGTCGAACACCGCATCGGTCGCCACCACGGGCGACAGCAACAGCGGCAACAACAGCGCCGCGACGGGCGGCATCCCGACGACGCCGGCGCCGGACCTGTCGCTCCAGAAGGCCGCGACCGGATCCTTCAGCGTGGGGCAGCCCGCCAGCTACACGCTCACCGTGACGAACACGGGAGCTGGCCCGACGATCGGCGTCATCACCGTCACCGACAACCTTCCGGCCTCGCTGCGCTTCGTGTCGGCGGCCGGTCCCGGATGGAGCTGCTCGGCGGCCGGGCAGCTGGTCACGTGCACCAACCCCGGCCCGTTGGCGCCGGGGGCCACCAGCACCATCACGCTGACCGTGCTTCCGACAGCGGCGGCGGCGCCATCGGTGACCAACACGGCGACGGTCATGACCCCGGGTGACACGAACGGCGGCAACAATACGGGGAGCAACACGACGCCGGTCGGCGGAACCGTCGACCTCGCGCTCGACAAGGTTGGTCCTGACAGCGTCTCGGTGGGTGGAGTCGCCAGCTACACGCTCGCCGTGCGCAACGTCGGGACGCTGCCCACGAGCACGGCGATCACCCTTGCGGACACCCTGCCGCCGGGCCTGACGTTCCAGACGGCCTCGGGCGGTGGATTCAGCTGCAGCGCCAGCGGCGCGGTGGTCACCTGCACGCGCACCACGCCGCCGCTGCTGCCCGGCGAGACGGCGACCGTAACGCTCACGGCACTCGTCACCGCGGGCGTGAGCGCTCCCGTCACCAACCGCGCCTGCGTCGCCACGACGCCTGACGCCAACGCAGCCAACAACTGCGATACCCAGACGACGGGGATCAGCGGCGGTGTCGACCTCGTGATGCTGAAGGACATCGTCGGTTCGCTGGTGATCGGCCAACCCGGGCGCTACACGCTCGGCGTGCGCAACGTCGGGACGGCGCCGGCCGCACCCATCATCACCGTGGTGGATACACTCCCCGCGGGGCTCGGCTTCCTCTCCGCCAGCGGCAACGATTGGATGTGTGCCGCTGTGGGCAACGTCGTCACCTGCTTGCGCTCGACGCCGCTCGCGCCGGGTGTCACGTCGACCATCGACCTCAACGTGAGCGTCAGTGCGCAGGCCGTCCCCGGCGTCAACAACTGCGCGAGGGTCAGTGCGCCGAACGAAACGGGGAGCCTGATCAACAATACGAGTTGCGTGGCTGTCCCGGTCGCGGGCGTCGGCGTGCTCGAACTCGAGAAGCGCGTCTCCAAGTCGGAGGCGCAGGTGGGCGACGTGATCGACTACACGGTGACGGTGAAGAACACCGGCGCCGGTGACGTGACGGACGCTGTCGTGAGCGATACCCTCCCGGTCGGCTTCAGCTACGAAGCGCGCACCGCGCGCCTGGGGCGGTCGTCGACTGCAGAGCCGGCGGGGGCGCCAGGCCCGTTGCTGGCCTTCAGCCTCGGTCGCATCGCGCGCGGGAGTTCGGTCACGCTGACGTACCGCGTGCGCATTGGCGTCGGGGCTCGCATCGGCGTGAACACCAATGTGGCGGTGGCCAGCAGCGCCGGCGGCGGGACGAAATCGCCGCCGGGGTACGCGTCGACGCGAGTCATCGGAGGCTTCTTTCAGGAGCGCGGGGCCATCGTCGGCAAGATCTACCTGCAGTGCAACTGTGCCAGCGAGCTGCAGGAAGGCGGTGAGGTCGGGATCCCCGGCGTCCGCGTCTTCCTCGAGGATGGATCGTCGGTCGTCACCGATGTGGAAGGGAAGTACTCCTTCTACAACGTCGCGTCGCGCCTGCACGTGGTGAAGATCGATCGCGCGTCGCTGCCGCAGGGTGCGGTGCTGACGCCGTTAGGCAACCGTAACGCGGGCGACGGATACTCGCGCTTTGCGGATGTGAAGATGGGCGAACTACACAAGGCCGACTTTGCCGACGGCTCGGGATCGGCCGAGGTGCTGGCGCGCGTGCTCGAGCGCCGCCGTGGCGGCGAAGTGAACGGTGCGGGCGAGCGTCCGGTGAGCTCGACCTATCCGGAAGCGGAAGGGGCGGTGCTCGCCGCCACGACACCGCGTGATACGCTGCGCGGCGAGGCCCGGGCGGCGTACGACCTCGCCAACACTCGCGGGACGTCCGGCACGACGATGCTCGCCGCGACCCCGCTGCATCCCAAGGGGCCGAATGGCGGACAGTCGCAGTCGTATTCCCCGCTGCTCGGCAATCGGACACTTACCGATCGCAACTCGCAGTTGCCGGTCACGCCGCTCAACGCGCGTGATCGTCGCACGGTGTCCCCGGCGGCCCCGGGGCGCCTGGAAGTCGCCGTCGAGCCTAACGCCATTCCGGCGGACGGTCAGACGCTCGTCCCGGTGTACGTGCGCATCCTCGATGCGTCGGGCGAGCCGGTGAAGGGGACCGCGACTGCCACGCTGGAGTCGTCGCTGGGCCGCTGGCTCGATGCCAGCGCGCTGGAGGTTGCCAATCAGGGATTGCAGGTGACGCTCAAGGACGGCCAGGGGGCGTTCTACCTGGTCGCACCGGGCGACCCGGGGCGTGGCGAGTTGCGCGTCACCACCGACCTCGGCGAGATGACGCTTCCGTTGACGTTTGTCGCCTCGGCGCGCCAGCTCACGGCGACGGGGCTCCTCAACGCGCGCGTCGACTTGCGTGCGCTCCTCTCCGGGGGCAATGCGCTCGCCAGCGATGCCGACGGCTTCGAGGAGGCATTGCGCGACTGGAGCACGGAGAACAACGACGGAAAGGTGCGCGCCGGTGCGCGTGGCGCCCTCTTCCTCAAGGGACGCGTCGCGGGCGACCGCCTGCTCACCCTCGCGTATGACTCGGAACGCGATCGCGGCCGCACCTACTTCCGCGACATCCGTCCCGACGACTTCTACCCGACGTACGGCGACGGCGCACTGCGCGAGTTCGATGCGCAGTCGCGGCGCCGATTCTATGCTCGCCTGGACAACGGGACGTCGTACACCCTGTTCGGCGACTTCCAGACCGCACGCGCCGACGAGCGTCGGGTGATCTCGGCATACGACCGCACGCTCAACGGTGCCGTGCAGCACTTCGACGGCGGGCGCGGACGGGCGACGCTGTTCGCCAGCCAGGGGCGCGGGCGCCAGGTGGTGGATGAGCTCCCCGGCCGTGGCATCTCCGGGCCATACGCGCTCACGCGCGCCGAAGGGCTGGTCAACTCGGAACGCGTCGAGATCGTCACGCGCGACCGCAACCAGCCGTCGGTGATCCTCTCGCGCACGGTGCTCACGCGCTTTGCCGACTACACCATCGAAGCGCTCACGGGCCGACTCATCTTCCGCAATCCGATCCCCAGCGCCGACGCCAACCTCAACCCGGTGTCGATTCGGGTGACGTACGAGGCCGAGTCGGCGGGCGGGGAGAAGTTCTGGGTGTACGGTGGCGACGCGTCGTGGCGCCTGACGAGTCGCCTCGAAGTGGGCGGTACGTATGCCCGCGACGAGAACCCGCTGCAGCTCACGCAGCTCGCCGGCATCAACGCAACGGCGAAGCTCGCGGCCGGCACCTTCCTCATGGGCGAGTGGGCGCGGACGGGGGTCGGTGACATCAATGGCAACGCGGCGCGCGTCGAGCTTCGCCATCAGTCGGAGCGCCTCGAAGGACGCGCCTTCGCGGTGCGCAGCGATGCCGACTTCAACAACACCTCGTCGACCTTCTACGGGGGACGTACCGAATTCGGCGGACGCTTCTCGGCACGACTCGATAGCGCCACGCGCCTGGTGGGCGAAGCGCTGCATACCGAGGACACCATGCGCGATGCCTCGCGCAACGGGATGCTCCTTGCCCTCGAGCGCCAGCTGAATCGCGCGTGGCGTGCGGAGTTCGGTTACCGCTACGCCAAGGAGTCCGGGGTCGTGACGCCGGGGCAGTCGACGCTCGCTCCGGTCGACCGCGACGTGAGCGCGATCCGCGGGCGCCTGACGTGGACGCTCCCGCAGCAGACGCGCACCGCGCTCTTCGCTGAGTACGAGCAGGATGTGCGCGATCCCTCGCACCGTGGCGCAGTGGGCGGCGAGTACATCCTTTCGAATCGCGCGCGCCTGTACGGGCGTCACGAGTGGCTTACGGGAGTGGAAGGAGCCTACGCCACCAACCTCGGCACCACGCAGCAGTACACGGTGTTCGGCATCGACGCCGACTACCTCCGCAACACGCGCATGTTCAGCGAGTACCGCGCGCGCGACGCCTACAGCGGGCGTGATGCGGAGGCGTCGATCGGGTTGCGCAACCGGTGGGCGCTCGGGCCGGGGCTCATCGTCAACACGAGCTTCGAACGGGTCTCGCCGCTCCACGCCGTGATACCAAGCGATGCACTCGCCATCACCGGCGGGGTCGAGTGGACCAAGCCGGCGCTCTGGAAGAGCACCGCGCGCCTCGAGTTCCGCAACGCCGACACCGGCGACAACATGCTCGCCTCGTTCGGCTACGCCCGAAAGCTCACGCGCGACTGGACCTTCCTCGGTCGTACGCTGTGGGACGTGGCCGACGTGCAGAACAACCAGACGCGCGGCTGGTCGCAGTTGGGCTTCGCGTGGCGTGAGACCGATCGCAATCGCTGGAATGCGGTCATGCGCTACGAGAACAAGGTCGAGCATTTCGGGGCGCTGGCCGCGACGCCGGCGACAGAGTCGGTGGCGCACATCCTCGCCGCCCTGGTCAACGTGCAGCCGACGAACCGCCTGACGCTCTCGGGTCGGTACGCCGCCAAGTCGGCGCGTGATGACGTGGGGCCGCTCTCCAGCCGAAACACCTCGCAGCTCTTCATGGGGCGCGGCATCTACGACCTCAATCGGCGACTGGACATGGGAGTGATCGGCTCGCTCCTCGCCACGGATGGGCTCTCGTCACGGCAGTACGGCCTGGGTGGTGAGCTTGGCCTCCTCGTGATGAAGAACCTCCGTGTGGCCGCCGGCTACAACCTGTTCGGCTTCACCGACAAGGACCTCAACACCTTCGGCACGACGCGAAAGGGGGCGTATCTGGAGCTCGGATTCAAGTTCGACGAGTCGCTCTTCGGTGTCGGCGGATCACCCGCCGCGCCGTGCGACAACGCCTGCCGCAGCGGCAAGGAGGACTGACCATGATGACGCACTCCTGTCGCGCCCTCGCGCTCTGCACCGTTGCGGCGGCCATCTCGCTCGGTGGTTGCGCCCGCGGTGGCGCCGTCGCCTCGAGCCGCCTCACGCCGGTCAGCGACCGACTCTCGGACGAGTCGTTCGCGCGTGACCTCGCGCTCATCGCCGCGCAGGAACGGCGCGTGATGCAAGCGGTCGCACCGGCCACGACGGAACGCGTGCGCATCGCGCGCCGCGCGCTTGAGTACCTCGCGCTCGCACGCGATGCCTACGAGCGCAACGATCGCTCGTCCTTCCCGGACGATGCGCTCGCCTGGGCGCAGGCCGACCTGGCGTCGCTGACAGGCGGGGCGGCGGCAACCGTCACCAGCGCCGTCCCCATGCCGGGGCCGGCCAAGGCGGCACACCCCTTCCTTGCGGGGAAGGCGTGCTACGCCGAGACGCAGTCGCCGTGGGCGCAGACGCTCAACGGCATGGAGGCGCGTGCCGGTGCGCCCATCGTCCCGGATCGACCCGCGCCGGTTCCTGTCGATGAGCGTCCACTGCCCGAGCGCCCCACTCGGTGCGCCGGGCCTGAGCGACTCGTCGGCGTTCCCGGCAACGTGCACTTTGCCCTCGATCGCTCCATGCTGTCCAGCGCCACGCGCGAGGTGCTCGATCGCGCCGCGGCGGCACTCGCTCCCTTCCCGAACGTGCGTGTGCGGCTGGCGGGGCACACCGACGTGCGGGCGTCGGAGGCGTACAATCAGGCGCTCTCCGAGCGTCGAGTGAACGCGGTGCGCGACTACCTGGCGGCGCGCGGCGTCTCGGTCGAGCGGCTCGAGACTGACGCGCGCGGCGAGTTGCAGCCGCTCGTCGCCGGTGGCTCCGCCCGTGACCACGCCCGCAACCGTCGCGTCGAACTGCGGTACGTGCTGTGCGACGGGACCGAGATTCCCCTCAGCGAGGAGCTGAGTGACTTGCAGCTCGAGGCCATCCGACGCCGCCAGCTGCCACGCGAGAAGGACTGACCGCCTCGCGCTGGACGCCCGAATCGAAACGCCCCCGCGCCGGCAACCGGCACGGGGGCGTTTCGTCACGGCGATACGTGCGACCGCGAGCGGTCACTCCTTTCGCACGAACGACACCTGCGAGATGATCGCCGAGCGCTCGCCGCAGCCATCCTCGACCGGCGCCAGGCGCACCGTCTTGCCGTCCTCGGAGATCGTGAGCTTGTACTTGGCCTGGCCGGGGCACATCAGCTGCCCCTCGATGTCGGTCCACACGAGGTGCTCCCCTTCGTACGACATGCGCGAGCGGGTCATCAACGCCCCGCCCTGTTCGATGATGAGGAGCGAGTCGCCTTCGAAGCGGGTCGTGAAGACGGAGACATCCATGCCCCCGGAGAAGTTCTGGTCGGGGACGACCTGATAGGTGCCCGGGGTAATCTTGCGCGGCGCCGTGCCGTTCTGGGCGAACGCGACGGACGGGACCGCGACGAGGACGGCCGCGAGCATCAGGCGACGGAGCAGGGTCGGCATGTGCGAGGTGTCAGTGGTGAGGGTTGGCGACCGCCCGGCCATCGCCGAGGGTCGGTGCTACAACGATACCTGAAAAGGAACGCAGGCGCTGCGGAACGGTTTCGACTACTAAAAAACTAGTTGACAGAATCTGGCGAGGGGGACATCTTCTACGAAAGATCTAGTAGGAGCGAGTCGTGGACGAGGTCGTCTTTACCGGGCGCGAACTGGACGTGATGGCGGTGCTGTGGGCCAGGGGCCCGAGTACCGTCGCTGAAGTGAAGGAGTCCCTCGACGACGCGCTGGCATACACCACCGTGCTCACGGTGTTGCGCACGCTCGAGGCAAAGGGGCACGTGACGCACGAGAGCGACGGCAAGGCGCATCGCTACGTGGCCCGGGTGGAGCGAGATGCCGCCGGGCGTTCGGCGCTGGGGCGTATCGTCGAGAAGATCTTCGGTGGCTCGCGCGAACTGCTGCTCACGCAGTTGGTCGGGGAACGGTCCGTCGACGATGCAGAGCTCAAGCGCCTCCGCCGGATCCTCAATGAACGCCTCAAGGAGAGCGGAGGGAGCCGGTGATCGCCCCGTGGATGCTCTACACCGTGGTGGTAGGCGCGTGTGCCGCTGCCGCGGCGCTGGCGGTCGAGCCGCTGGTGGTGGCGCGCGGTGGTGCGAGACGTGGGGGCTGGTTGGTGGCGCTCGTCGTTGCCTTCCTCGGGCCGGTCGCGGTCGCCATTCGTCCGGTGGCGCTCCCTGGCGCCCTGCCGACGGCCGTGGGAGCGTCGCGCGTGGCGAGCGGAGGGGGCACCCCGATCCTCGTTCCGGCGGGGGCGGATTGGGAGCGGTGGCTCGTGGTCGTTTGGATGGCGGCATCGCTGGCGATGTGGTTGGCGCTGGCGGTCAGCGCGTTCCAACTCTGGCGTGCAGGACGACGGGCCACGGCGGTCGTCCTCGACGGCGCGCGCGTCGCCCTCACCCCCGACACCGGGCCTGGAGCCCTCTGCTTCGGCGGCACACGCATCGTGATGCCCGCGTGGCTGGCGACGCTCGACGTGTCGCGCCGTGCGCTCCTGGTTCGCCATGAGGATGAGCACGTGCGCGCGGGCGATCCGTATCTCCTCCTGGCGTCACTCGGCGCGCTCGCGCTGATGCCCTGGAACCCCTCGCTCTGGTTCATCGCGCAGCGCCTGCGCACGGCGCTCGAGCTCGATTGTGATGCCCGTGTCCTTGCCAGTGGTGCCGACGTGCGGACCTATGGCGAGTTGCTCCTGACGGTTGCCGCCACGCGGCGCCCGCCTCGGCTTGCGGCCTACCTGGCGTTTGCCGCCTCTCCCTCTCCCCTCGAACGAAGGATTCGCGCCATGACCTCCCTCCGCCCCGACCTGGGGACCATGCGCCAGCTCCTGCTGGCTGTCGTGGCCCTCAGCGCCGTCGTCACCGCCTGCGAGACCCGTCGCCCTGACCCGGTCGCCCCGGTGACCTCCTTCACGGTGGCCGACGGCCAGGTGACGGCCGCATCGACGCCCACGGGTGCGCAGGCCGACTCGATCAAGGTGCGGTTGAGCACCGAGGTGCGCGAGCGCGTCCCCGCCCCCACGCTCTCGGGGAACGTGAACGATCCGCTGGTCATGGTCTACGATGCCGAGGGACGGGTGGTCATGACCGGGCGCCTCGGGGCGAGGAGCTCCACGGGACAGCTGATGCTCGATTCGCTCCCCGTGCCGGCTGATGCGATCGCCACCGTCGAGGTGATCAAGGACGGATCGTTCCTGCCGGCGGAGGCGAAGGGCGGAGTGATCCGGCTGACGCTCAAGGCCGATCGCTCCATGAAGCGATCGCCCGCCCCGGCGAGTGCGGGGGCCGGTGTCAGCGTTCGCGAGCGGAGTGAGACGGCGGCGCCTCCCCGAACCCTTGTCGCCATCGTCATGAACAGCGAGGGGAAGGAACTCCTTCGCGAGGAGATCACTGCCCAGGGCGGTCGTGGGGCGGGTGAACGGCTCGACCAGTTGGTGGATCCGGCCGCGATTGCCAGCGTCAACGTGATCAAGGTCCCGGCGGGCGCGGCAGCGCCGCGCGACGAAGTGCACATCGTGCTAAAGCCCGGGCAGGGACTCAAGGCACGGCGTTAGGCGACCGCGCCGCCCCGACGTCACGCCCCACGGGTGGTCCGCGTCGGCGACGTACGCCGTCCGGTCCGCGCCGACCGCCTAACGCCCGACCGCCAGCTGCCGCCTAGCGGCGCCAGAACGTTTCGTCCACCACGCCGACATCGAGGGTCAGGCCGGTGGACGATGCCGCATCGGGGGTGATGTCGATGCGTGATGTCTCGACCAGCGCCCCATTGGGGGCGTACAGGACGAGGGCCAGCGTGTCGCGCGCGCGGCGGTAGCGCGACCGCTGCTCGTCGCTCGCGTCGACGTCGCCCACGGGCAGGAGCGCGAAGATCGGCTCGACGAGCTCCCATCCCAACCCGGGACGAAAGGCGCCACGCGCCGTGCGCCTGTCGGCGTCGCGCTGGGCCAGGTCCGAGCGACCGACGATCACGTCGCGCAGCTTCAGCACATACGACACAGGCGCCTCGCCGTTAGTAGTCGACTGGGCGCAGGTACGATTCGCCGATCGCCGTCTGCGAGAGCATGGCGACGGTCGGGAGCTTGCGCTTCCAGTGCGTCCCGTCGAGCCGACGGCGCACCAGCGCCACCTCGGCCGCGTCGAAGCCGTGCGACACCAGGTCGTTGGCCGAGAAGCCGGTGAGGAGCCAGTTGAGGATGATGTCGGCGCGCGCGTAACTGATCCCGAAGTCCCCTTCGTCGGTCTGCCCCTTGATGAGGTCTGCCGAAGCCGGCTTGCTGACGATCACGTCGGGGACGCCGAGGTGTCGCGCCAACGCCCAGACTTGCGTCTTGAACAGGTCGCCGAGCGGGTTGATGGGGGGCGAATCGTCGGCATGCCAGGTGAAGTAGCCGAAGAGTCGCTCGGTCTTGTTCCCGGTGCCTAACGGGACGCCGCGCAGGGTCGCCGACTGGTCGAACAAGGCGATCATGCGCACGCGCGCCATCACGTTGCCGCGGCGCGTGGGATCGGCGTCGGGTTCGTGCGCCAGGTAGCCGTCCACGGCGCCGGAGATGTCCAGGGTGCGCGACGGGATCCCGAGGGCGTCGACGACGAGCTGCGCATGCTCCAGCGATTCGGGGCTCGAGGTGCGATAGGGGAGTCGCAGCCCGAGCACGTTCTCGGCGCCGAGGGCGCGGGCCGCGAGGAAGGCGGTGACGGCGGAGTCGACCCCTCCCGAAACGCCGACGACGGCCTTGGCAAAGCCGCGCCGCGCCATCTCGTCCCGGATGAAGCGCGTGAGCCAGGCTTCGACGAGCGGGGCGTTGATCGTCAGGGGGGGCGGGCCACCGATCCCGTCGAGGGGGTCGGCAGCGGAAATGATACGAACCGCGGGGAATTGATGACGCGCGGTGGGGCGGGGAGGGTGAGGATTTGTTGTTGGGGGGGGCCCCCCGCTCGAGCGGAGCCCGACCTCGGTCGCCTGCACCGGCGCACCGGCCTCACCGCTCGCAGCGGGCAATGCCTCGCCGCTCACCGCCGACTCATCGGTGTCGTACGGCGTCAGCCCCGCGCGTTCGCCACGCTCGGCCCCTTCCAGCGAACGGCGCAGGTGCGGGAGCGCCGTCCGGAGGTCGGCCAGCAACGGTGTATCGGCGCGTGCGCGCCCGATGTCGCCCAGGTCGAGCGTGGTGACCAGGAGCGCCTCTTCCCACTCCGGACCGCGAACGCGCAGGTCGCCGTGCGGCCCCAGCAGCGCCGAGCAGCCGGCGAAGACCTTTCCCCCCTCGCTCCCCACCAGGTTGGCGAGGGAGACGAAGACGCCATGCTCCTCGGCGATCTCGCGAATCAGTCGCTCCCAGCGGGCGACCGTCGCCGGCCCGGGGTGGCCGTCGTCGCGCGGATGGATACCGCGCGCCGGTGCAGCTGACGATACGAAGATCACCTCGGCGTCGTCGAGCGCGGCGATCGTCCCCGAGAGCGAGTGCCAGGCGTCCTCGCAGATCAGGATCGCGGCACGCCCCCACGGCGTGTCGAAGGCACGGATCTCGTGCCCGCGTTCCACGAAGCGCTCCTCGTCGAACAGCCCGTACGTCGGCAGGAATGCCTTGCGGTGCACGTGCAGGACACGCGGTGCCCCCTCGCCAAGCCGCACGTACGCTGCGGAATTGTAGAGTGTCCCCCGCCAGCGCTCGTAGAAGCCGGCGATCACGTCCACGGGGCGCAGGGCGCCTTTCGCGGCGGCCCGATACGCTCGGTCGAGGTCGGCCGCGAGCGTGCCTGCGCTCACGGCCACCTCACGCACACCGCCCTCGACGAAGTACCCCGACAGCACGGTCTCGGGGAGATGAACGACCTGCGGTCTCGGCTGGCTCTCGGCGAGCTGGGCGAGCAGTTCGCCCAGCCGGGCGAGGTTCCCCTGATAGTCGCCCTTGCGCGGGTGCAGCTGGGCGACGGCGATGGTCACGGAGCGCGGCATGCCGAAAGCTGGCCTCCCGCGCCCCGGACAGCAACGCTACCAGCGACGCGAAATCCCCACCGAGACGAGGTGTTGCACGAAGTGCTTGTCGGGGTCGTTGGAGCCGCGGCGCTCCGGTTCGTAGCGCACGTCGAGATCGTTCCCCCAGGCGCTCCATCGCCATCCGAGCGCCGGCTCCCATCGGAAGTCGTGGCGTGGGACGTCCACGTCCTCCACCTCGACGAAACGGTTGGGGTAGCGCTGGTCCCGGTACTTCAGCTCGATGTCGAGGAACGAGCGCTGTCCCAGCGGCGCACTGTACGCCGTCGCGAAGGTGATGCGACGGTAGTCGAAGCGGTCGCCGCGGGCTGCATTGCGTTCCACGCGTGCCTCCCCTTCCCACGTGGAACCGTCGGCCGACCGCTGCCGGAGTTCGACGGCGCCGTACGCATTGCGCGCATGCTGTTCGGGCGCATCGGGGTACCGGCGCCAGCGATGCGCTCCAACCAACCGCAGCCGGTGTCGATCGGAGAGCCTGAGGTCCACGCGCGGCAGCACGGCCACCTGGTCGGCCACGTCGCGGTCCTCGGCCGATCCCTTGAGCGAGCCTTCGCTGACCAGCCCGACCTCGAGCGCGCGCGCCAGCTGGGCGGTTGCCGAGATGCGCAGCCGTTGGGACACGCGATCGAAGCGCTCGGTCGCCGAGTAACGGTGCACGGCGGCGTCGTACTCCGTGGCCAGCCACGGGCGATCGCCCCCCGCCTGCAGGCGCAATCCGAGCCCGCTCACCATTCCCACCGAGCGTGTCGGCACCAGGTCACGATTGACGTTGCTGTCGTAGCGCGACCCCATGAACGAGACGAGGGAGATCCATCGGTCGGCCGGGCGCGCCATCGGCTCCCGGGATGCCTTGGCGCGGGCATCGACGCCCTTGCCGACGGCGCCGGCCACGGTGCGGGAACGCAAGGCGACATCCGTCAGGCGCAACGAATCCACCGGCGGCACGACGGCTGGCCGAGCGGCGATTGTCAGCGGCGGAACGACGGGTCGCTTCCGGGCCTGGCGCGACTGCGCGGGGAGCACCCCGGCGGCACCGGCCACCAGCGCCAGCACGGGGAGCGCGGTGCGGAGATTCATGACGCGCCTTCCTCGAGGAAATGGTCGCACAGTGTGTCGAGCGATTGCGGCTCACGGCCGATCGCACCACGCGTGAGGTGCAGGACGTGGTGGAGCAGCGTGCCGGCGTATGGACGGCGGTCGGCATGATGCCGGGCGATCTCGGCGAGCCGCGCCAGGGTGAGTACCGCGTATCGGGCGACGGCGTCCGACGTGAGGGGGGTGTGTAGGGCGCCAAGGGCCCCGTCGCCGAAGGTGCGTGCCGCCACGATGAGCGCCCCGTGTCGCGCCGCCGTCCGGAGCGACAGCTCCAGCAGGTGCCCGATCATGTTCCCGGCATCCAGCGCGGGATCACCGTCAGCCGCAAGGTCGAGATCGACGACCCAGGTGCGCGTGCCGTCAAGCAGCAGCTGGTCGGGATAGAAGTCGCGATGCAGCAGCGTGCGTGGCAGTCGCCCCCGCAGCGGGGCGCCAAGCGCAACACAGCGTGTCGTCGCCAGTGACAGCGCGCTGGCGAGCGCGGGCGACTCGCGCGCCCATGTCGCCAGGCGCGTGGCGAGCGTGTCCAGCTCGTCATCGACGGTGCGTCGGCGGCGCGAGGTGACCGGCGCCTGATGCAGCGCCGTCATCGCGACCGCCATCTGCGTGCCGATGCGTGCGGCGTCACCATCCGCGAGCAACAGCGCGGTGGCGGGAGTGCCGGCGACCCGTTCGAACAGCGAGAGGTGGTGCGCGTCGACGACGCCGACCGGGCGTGGGACACCGACGGAGGCGGCGCCGTCGCCGGAGAGGCCGGCGAAGCGCAGCGCGTGCGCCAGGATCACGGACCGCTCGTCCGTCCCACGCGCGCGCACCTTGCCGATCCAACGCGCGGCAGCGCCGTCGCCCCGCGTCAGGCGAACGTCGAGCACCGCCCGTCGCCCTGGCTTGTGACGGATGAGCGACACGTCCTGGACGTCGCGGATGGGAAAGGGGTCTCCCAGTCGGCGCGCGCGGAGGGCGAGCAGCGCGGCGGGCGGGTCGAGGAGCGGGGCGGCGAAGGCGAGGGCCGGGTCCGCGGCCAACTGCAGGTAGGTGCGCGCGCCCGGCGAGTGCGGCGTGCTGGCCGCGCTCGCGCTCGTGCTGGGCGCGCTCGTGCTGGGCAGGCTCGCGCTGGGCAGGCTCGTGCCGCACGGCGTGCCGCCGGTCCGCGGCGCGACGGTCGCGTCCCGCAGCGCGCGCTCGGCGCGATCGAGGAGCGCCCGCGTGAGGGTAGGCCACTCGTCGTGACGGTGACGGAAGGGGTGCGGCGTGAGGCGCAGGATGGCCTCCGCCAGCCGCAACGACAGCCATCGGCGATCGATCGCCCCGCCGGCCGATGCGTATCCCTGCAGCAGGTCCCCCTCGATGCCCGCGACGTGCGCCTCGGTGAGCTCCCCGCGTGCGGCGTCGCGATGCAGGTGCGCCACGAAGAGGGCGAGGTCGGCGTGAGAGTCGCCGAGTGCGGCCTCATCGAAGTCGATGAGCCCGAGCTGGTGGTCGTCGACGAGGAACTGCTTGGCGTAGCAGTCGCCGTGCGTGGGGACGGCACGACGGGGCGCGCCGGCCAGGCGAGGCGCGATGGCATCGGTGATCGCGGCGAGGCGCTGCTGCTCGGAGGGGAGAAGTGCCCCGACATCCGACGCCAGCGCGCGCAACGACATGGCGTCGCGCGCGGCGTTGCGCCGAGGCCAGCCATCACGAGGGCCGGCGTGCAGTGCGGCGATGGCGCGCCCGACGCGGCGCAGTAGCTCCGGCGTGGCTGCGCCGCGGGCGATGCGATCGGCGAGCAGTTCCCCGGGGAGCCACTCGATGGCACGCACGCAGCGGCGATCGTGGCGGCCAAGCTCGCGAGCCGCGCGGACGTCGCTGCTCCCATCGAGCCATGCCGGCGTGGGACCCAACGAGGGAAAATCCGCGTGGGTGTAGCCCTTCACGGCCGCGTAGGGGGTGCCGGACCGGTCCACGCGCGCCACGTAGCGGCGCGACGGCTTGTACACCAGTCGACGCGGCGCCAGGCCATCGTCGTCGGGCGATGCGAGGCCGACGCGGTCGTAGAGTCGTTGGCGCGCGGTGTCGTCGTGCAGGCGTGCGAGCGCCGGCAACGCCCGGTCATGCGGGAAGGCGATGGACAGCAGGCGCTGCGCACGATCGATCACGGTGGTTGCGCCGTCGCGCACGGCACGCTCGGCGTCGCGCGCGAAGGCGGTTGCTCCCTCGGTGTCGCGTGCGTACGCGCGCACCACGTGCGTACGGCATCCGCTCGCCGACGCGATGTCGAGGCTCGTCAGGCAGGATCGCCCGGCCTTGTAGCGAACGTACGAGATGCCAGCGGTAGTCGTGGCATCGTCGGCGCCGTGCACGAAGGCGAGCAGTGCGTCCGGGCTGAGCACGGTGGCGAGTCCCGGAATCGCGCGATCGCGCTGCGCGAGGGCGGCGTCGCCCTCACCCAGCATGGGACACCGCATAGGGGACCGGGGCCGGGGCGATGCCGGAACGGGCTGCCTGCTCGCGATACCAGCGGGCGAACTGCCCACCGTCGCGCACCAGCACCGATGGGGCGCCCTGCTCCACGACCTGCCCGCCGTCGAGGACGAGGACGCGGTCGGCGCGAGCGGCCAGGTGCAACGCGTGCGTGACGAGGATCGTCGTACGTCCGCGCGCCAGGCGCGCGATCGCGGCCGCCACCGCCTGTTCGTTGTCCTCATCGAGGCCGGCCGTCGGCTCATCGAGCACGACGAGCGGCGTGTTACGCAGAAAGGCGCGCGCGAGCGCGAGGCGCTGGCGCTGTCCATTGGAGAGCGTGACCCCACGTTCACCCACCATGGTATCCAGCCCATCCGGGAGCGGCGCGATGAACTCCAGCGCGTGGCTGTCGCGCAGCGCCGCCAGCAGTCGCGTGTCATCGGCGTCAGGCGCCACGAGCTGCAGGTTGTGGCGCAGTGTCCCGGCGAAGAGGACGGTATCCTGCAGGACGACGCCCACCTGTGCGCGGTAGGACTCGCGCCGGTAGTGGCGGATGTCCTCGCCATCCACCACGATGCGTCCGCTCACTGGCTCGTGCAGCCGGGTGAGGAGCGATGCGAGAGTAGACTTGCCGGCTCCCGAGCGCCCGACGACGGCGACGAGCTCGCCAGGTGCAATGCTGAACGACACCTCGCGCAGGATCGGGACATCCGGCTCGTAGCCGAAGCTGACTACCTCGAAGCGGACGGCCCCACGAAGGGGTGGAGCAACGATCGCCCCCGGGGCATCGGGGGTCCCCACCGGCGTCTCCAGGATCTCCAGCACGCGCTCGGCCGCGGCCGATGCCTTGCCCAGTCGCGCTGTGTACTTGGCGAAGCTCTGCAGCGGCTTGAAGGCCGCCTTGAGGTAGGCGACGAAGACGACGAGATCGCCCGCGCTCATCGCTCCGCCCAGGACTTCGTACGCGCCGCGCCAGAGCACGAGCGCCGTCGAGAGCGCGATGAGAATGTCGACCGACCGCTCGAGCCCGGCGGCCAGACGCTTGGAGCGGACTCCCTGCTTGAGGCTTCCGGCGTTCTGGCGCCCGAAGGTGCCGGCCATCGCGTCCTGCATCGACAGCGCCTGCACGGTGCGGATGGCGCTCACCGATTCGGCGGCAGCGGCTGCCATCGCCCCTTCCCGCGCGCGCTGCGCCCGCGCGGCCTCGCGCAGGCGTCCATGCGTGCGGCGCCAGCGGAAGAGGAAGAAGGGGAGCGGGGCACACGCGATGAGGGCGAGCCCCGGCTGCATCCAGAGCATGAGTGCCGTCATCCCGACGAGGATCGTGGCGTCGCCCAGCAGCGGGAGGAGCGCCGTGACCGCGACGTCCTGCAGCATGCCGACATCGTTGGTGAGCCGGACGGTGAGGTCGCCGGCGCGCGCGCGGGCGTGGAAGCCCAGTGGCAGGAGTTGCATCTGGCGGAAGAGCGCCTCGCGCACCCCCGTCAGCGCCCGCGAGGCCACCGTGGCAAGGGCCACGGTCTGGATGTAGCTCGCCACGGCGCGTAGCGAGACGGCGGCGACCAGCGCGATCGCCGCCAGGGAGATCACCTGCGATGCCTCGAGCCCGGCGGCGCCGGCGGTGCGTCCGGCCTGCGGGAGCACGCGATCGAAGACGAGCTTGAGCGGCCAGGGCTCCGCCAGCCGCAACGCCACTTCGGCGAGCAGGGATGCCGTCGCGAGGGCGATGGTCGCCCGCTGCGCGCGCAGCGCGGGGAGCAGGTGAGGGGCCAGGCGACGCCAGGTGCCGGCGCCACGGCGCGGACGGCGGCTCATGCCGGGACCCCCACCGCATCGCCGGCACCGGGGCGCACCAGCGACGACATGCGCGGGAGCGGGTGTCGCGCCACCGCAATGATCCGTCGCACCGCCGCGTCCCAGGTGCGGGTGGCCAGCGCCTCGCGCCGTCCCTCGCGCGCCATCGAGAGCGCGAGCGCGCGGTCGAGGCGAAGTCGGTTGCACGCCGACGCCGTCGCGCGGGCGTCGCCCGGTGGCACGAGCAGTCCGGTCACGCCATGGCGCACCAGCTCCGGCAGCTGGCCGGTGCGGCTGGCCACGACCGGGACGCCGGCCGCCAGGTACTCCACGACCTTGAGTGGCGAGAAGTAGGCATCGCCGCTGGCGGGATACGGGGCGAGCGCCACGTCCATCGCCGCCAGGTGATGCGCCACCTCCTCGGGGCGCACGGCCCCGGTGATGGTCGCGGCGTCCGTGAGTCCCCGTCGTTCGAGGTCCGCGGCGAGCGCCGCGCGTTCCGGCCCGTCCCCAACGATCAAGAGCCGAGCCTGGCCGTCGATCGCCCGCACGAAGGCGAACGACTCGACCAGGGCATCGAGGCCGTGCCACGGCTTGAGCGTGCCCAGGAATCCCAGCGTGAATGGGCGCCCGGCCCGTCCCCCGGCAAAGGCCGGCGTCGGGAAACGTGTCGGATCGATCCCGTTAGGCACGACCAGGACCGGAGCGCGCCGGGTGGGCTGGTCGCGCAGGTAGCGCGCGACCGGTTGCGAGACCGCGACCAACAGTGCCGCGTCGGCGAAGGCGCTCGCGGCCACCCGCTCGGCACCGGCCACATCGACGAGTTCGCGATGCGTGCGCTGCTCCTCGATGAGCGGGGCATTGACCTCCAGGATCCCGGGCACGCCATGGCGACGGGCGTACGACATGCCGGCAGTTCCCCAGAGCGAGTAGCGCTCGTAGACCAGGTCGAACGGCCCCTGTCGCGTGAGGATCTCGGCGATGCGGGCATCGACCGCGCACATCGCGCGCTCCCGCTGGGCCGCGGTTGTGGCGGCGGCCGGCTCCACCAGCAGGACGGGGAGCTCGGACAGTGCGGCGGGGGGCGAGCCCCCGGCGCGCGCGGCGACCAGCGTCACGTCGTGTCCTTCGCGTCGCATCGCCGAGACGACGCCCTGCACGTGGACCGAGGCCCCCTTGGTCCCAAACACCGGAATGCCCGCATCGGCACAGACGTAGGCGATGCGCATCACGAGGCCATGGCGATGGGGGACGCGGCAGGCGCCGCCTGGAAGAGTGCGCGGACGAGGGCGGCGTTGCGCCGCACGTCGAACGCCGCCTCGATGAGCGCGCGTGCGTCGGTGGCGAGCTGCAGGCGCAACGCGGGCCCCTCGAGGAGGGCGCGCAGCGCGACGGCCAGCGCCGGCGCATCCTGGGGGGGCACCAGCAAGCCGGTTTCTCGGTGGCGCACCAACTCGGGGATGCCGACCACGTCGGTGGCGACGCACGGCGTGCCGAGCGCCATCGCCTCGACGAGCACGGTGGGCAGCCCGTCGCGATCGCCGTCCTCGGCCACCACGCACGGGGCGGCGAAGACGGTGGCCTCACGCAACGCCGCCATGACCTCGCGCTGCGGCAGTGGTCCGTCGAACTGCACCACCTGCTCGAGCCCGAGCGCGGTGGCCCGTGCCCGCAACGATCCCTCCTCGCTCCCGCCGCCCACCAGGCGGCAGGTGAAGCGCGCGCCGTCGCGCACCAGGAGCGCACACGCGTCCAGCAGGACGTCGAATCCCTTCTTGGGGACGAAGCGTCCCACCGCCAGGATCGTGGGGCGCCGATCGCTACGCAGGGCCACGTCGAAACGATCGAGGTCGAGGCCGTTGTAGATGCGATGCAGCTGCGACGCATCCACGCCGATCGTCTCCACGAGGTAGCGCGCGTTGTAGTCGCTGACCGTGACCACCCCCGAGGCGTCGCGCAACAGGGCGCGCAGGGCGTCGGTCGTCACCGAGTCGTGGTAGATGTCCTTGGCGTGCGCCGTGATCGAGAAGGTGATCCCGGCCCAGCGCGCGGCAAGGCGCGCCACCTGCGCCGGCATCGTCGCAAAGTGCGCGTGCAGGTGCGTGATGCCACGCTGCCTAACGGCCGCCGCGAGGCGCGCCGCCTGGTAGACGACGCGCGCCTCCTGCCCGCGTGCCGCCTCCAGCGACTGCCAGATGGCCGGGACGACGTGCGCGGCACCCTCGATCGCGCTCCAGAAGTCGAACGCGCGCACCCCCTCGGCCGTCAGGTAGGTGACCGGAGCCTTCACCAACGACAGGGTATCCTGGAAGTGCGTGTCGTTGGGCGGATAAAGCGAGAAGATGTCGACGGGGAGGCCGGCGGCTTCGTGCGCCAGGATCTCGTTGACGATGAAGGTCTCGGAAAAGCGCGGGTACCGCTTCACTACGTACCCGACGCGCGGTGTGGGTTCACGACGCACAGCGCACCTCGGGGATGGAGCGACGGGAGGCGCGGGAGACCGCTGACGGTGACAGGATGGCCGACAGCATCGCGTGCAGTTCGGTGGCGGTGTGCATGCGCACCGGCGTGATGTCGCCGGGACGCGGCGTCCCCGCCACCCACTGGGCGAGTGCCTCGGGGGTGCAATGCGACGGATGCAGGACGTCGAGCAGCCCACGCGCCGCGAGGCGCTCGGCCCGGATGAGTTGCTCCTCGCGGGGATGCACGCGAGGGACGATGAGGGCGCGCGGCGCGTAGGTCAGGATGTCGCAGACGGTGTTGTAGCCCCCCATCGCGATCACGGCGGCCGCCCTGCGGATGAGGTGCGACGGTTCGTCGGCGAAGGTGGCGACCTCCAGGCGAGGATTGCGTTCGGCGAGGGCGTTCACCCGCGCGCGACACGCGTCCGACATCATCGGCCCCGTCACCAGCATCGCCCGGTGATCATCGGGAAACGGCGCCGCGGCGAACGCCTCGGCGAGCACCGAGCCGTCCTGCCCGCCGCCCACCATGCAGAGCACGAGCTTGGATTCGTCGCGCGACGCCTCGGGGGCGAGCAACTCCGCGGTGGAGCGCCCACGCTGGTCCAGGTAGCCGGTGTAGGTCACGCGCGAGGCGATGTCGCGGGGAAAGCCATACTCCTGCGCCACGTCGTTCACCTGCGCGTCTCCGTAGACCCAGATCGCCTCGAAGTGACGGCGGATCACGTCGACGTTGCCGGACCGCGTCCACTCACGTTGCACCTGCTCGGGTTCGTCGAGCACGTCGCGCAGCCCGAGGATGCAGCGGGTGCGCCCCGCCTGTCGCAAGCGCGCCAGCGCCCGGTCCAACTCGTGCTGCGCCCCACGCGGCACGTTGTCCACGATGAAGACGTCGGGGCGAAACGCCTCCAGCGCCGCCGCGATCGCGGTGGAGCGTACCGCGACCAACTCCTGCACCGGGACGTCGAGCGATCGCGCGTGATATCGCGACTGCGAGTCCTTGTACAGCGACGGAAGGCTCAGGCAGTCCACGCCGCGCGGCAGCGGGAAGCGCGAGATCTCGCGCGAGCCGCTGATCAGCAGCACGGCGGGGCGCTCGGGTGCCGCGGCGAGCGTTTCCGCCAGCAGGAGATTGCGGCGCATGTGCCCCAATCCCATCGTGTCGTGGGAGTAGAGGGCAATGCGGAGATGGCGTTCGCTCATGGCGGGCGGGGCGAGGGGCGGTGCGATCAGGACACTCCACCCACTCGCAACTCCGGAACCGCGGGCAACCCGCATGGCACGCGGGGTATTAGCCTATGCCAGACAACGAGTTGGCTCGCCCCGCACGTCGGGCGGCTACCGCACCGACTCGCTACGCCACGGTGCAGCATCGGTACGATTCGTTACACTCGGTGACTCGGCCGTTGCGCCGGACGCCTCGCATCAAACGGTCATGAGCAAAGCTGGTTGTGATGGGCATCACGAAACGCGGCGCACCGACATGCGCCTGACGACGCGCGGAATCCGCCGCACGTCATCGCCGGCCGGGCGAAACAGCCCCGCCCGGCAGTCGGCGGTTTGGCGGTGGACGGGGGCCGCGCTGCTCCTGCTGGCGCCGCCGACCCGCCTGGCGGCGCAGCGCCCCGCTTCGACCGGCGAGCCGTGGCAGATCGTCAGCATGCCGCAATCGTCGCAGGTGCTGGCGCGCGATGGATCGCTTGTCGGCGAGATCGGGCGCCAGTGGCGGACCATCGTCCCGATCAAGTCGCTGCCGCGCTACGTCCCGCAGGCCTTCGTGGCCGTGGAAGACCAGCGCTTTTACCAGCATGACGGCGTCGATCTCGTCGGCGTCGCCGGGGCGCTCAAGGACGCGCTGGGCGGACGACTGCGGGGGGCCAGCACGATCACCCAGCAGCTCGTCGGGAACATGCACCCCGACATCATCGATCGCACGGATCGCAGTCCCATGCGCAAGCTCCGCGAGCAGTCGGCGGCGCGCGAAATGGAGAAGCACTATTCCAAGGAGCAGATCCTCGAGGCGTACCTCAACTTCATTCACTTCGGGTCGCGCTACTACGGCATCGAGTCGGCCGCGCGTCACTACTTCGGCAAGGCCGCGGCCCGCCTGACGATTGCCGAGGCGGCGACGCTCGCGGCGCTGCCCAAGGGGCCTGCGCTCTACGATCCGGCGCGTCACCCCGATCGGGCTCGCGAGCGCCGCAACCTGGTGCTCACGCTCATGGCCCAGCAGCGCTACATCAGCGCGGCGCAAGCGTCCGCCGCGCAGAAGGAGCCGATCGTCACCGCACCTAACGCGGGACTCGCGGCACCGGCGCCGTACTTCGTGGACGTCGTGCGCGTGCAGGCCGAACGTGCCGGCATCAAGGTGGGGGAGGGAGGTTTTCGCGTGACGACCACGCTCGACCCGGCGATCCAGCGCGCGGCGAACGATGCGTTGCGCGACGGAACGGCCGAGGTCGAGGGGCGCGCGGGCTACAAGCACCCGACGTACGCCAACAAGCCCAAGGGGACGACCGGCTACCTGCAGGGGGCGGTCGTCGCCCTCGATCCGTTCACCGGGGACGTGCGCGCCCTGGTGGGAGGGCGCGACTACATCGAGTCGCCGTACAACCGCGCCGTGAACGGGATGCGGCAGCCCGGTTCGGCGTTCAAGCCGATCGTCTATGCCACCGCGGTGGCCGAGAGCATCGCGGTGAACACGATCATCCCCGATACCGCGCTGGCCATCCCGCGCTCCAACCGCACCGTCTACCGCCCCGAGAACGCCGACGGGACGTTCCTCGGGCCCATCACGATGCGCGAGGCACTGGCGCGCTCGCGCAACCCGGTCGCGGTGCAACTGGCGATGCGGGTGGGCATGGACTCGGTCATCGCGATGGCACGCGCGTTAGGCATCTCCTCGTTCATCGCCCCGTATCCGTCCAGTGCCATCGGGGCATCGGTGGTGCAGCCGCTCGACCTCGTGGCCGCGTATGCCACCTTCGCCAACCAGGGGATGCGCGTCGAACCGCGCTTCATCGCGAGCATCGAGGACCGGAACGGCACGGCGGTCTGGCAGGGGCGCGCCACCGCACCGCAACCGGTGCTCGACCCCAAGGTGGCCTTCATCGTGCGCGACATGATGCGCGATGCGGTCGATCGCGGGACGGCCTCTGCCGTGCGTCGCTACGTCCCCGCCGGCATTCCCGTGGCCGGCAAGACCGGGACGACCAATGACAACGCCGACGTCTGGTTCGTCGGCATGACCCCCGATCTCGTCGCGGGCGTCTGGCTCGGCTTCGACAAGCCGAAGACGATCACCCCGGGCGCCGCCGGTGGCTCGCTGGCCGCACCGATCTTCGGACGCCTCGTGCAGCTCGCGGGCGTGGGACGCGAGGGCGGGCCTTGGCTCCCCCCCGAGGGACTCGTGATGGCCGAGCTCGACCGGGTCACCGGAATGGTCGCAACCGCCGACACCCCGGCCGACCGGCGCTATCCCGAGTACTTCATTCCCGGCACCGAGCCGCCACTCCTGCGCATGGATGCCTGGCGGATCCTTCGCGTGGGGCCGATCGTGCACTGAACGACGCCGGCGCGCCGGCAAGAACGGGCCGCGGGTGGCGCGCCCGCATCGTCAGGCACGTGCGCGTCGTTAGGTGGACCGGATCACGTGCAGGAAGCGATCGACCTCGCTGCGTAGCAGCTCCGCCATGCGGGAGAGTTCGTCGGCCGCCTGCAGCATCTGCCCGGCGGCGGTGCTCGTCTCTTCCACCGACTCCGAGACGCGCGCGATGCTCCCGGTGACCTGCTGCGTCCCCAGCGCCGCCTCGTGGATGTTGCGATTGATCTCGTCGGTCGCATAGCGCTGGTTGTGCACCGCCTCGCTCACGGCCGAGGTCAGGTCGTGCATCTGCGCGATCGTCCCGCTGATCCCGCCGATCGCTTCGGCCGCCTGCTCGCTCGCCGACTGCATCGCCAGCACCTGCGCTCCGATCTCGGTGGTCGCATCGCCGGTCTTGCTGGCCAGGTTCTTCACCTCGGCCGCCACCACGGCAAAGCCTCGTCCCACTTCACCGGCGCGCGCGGCCTCGATCGCCGCGTTGAGCGACAGGAGCCGCGTCTGGCTGGCGATGTCGGTGATCAGCTTCACCACGCGGGTGATCTGCCCCGAGGCGTTGGTCAGCCCGTGGACGATGTCGTTCGTGCGTTGCGCGGCGTCGACCGCGACCTGCGCCATGTCGCGTGACACCTTCGTCTGCTGCTCGATGTGTCCCACGGTCGCCGTGATCTCTTCGGCGGCGGCCGCCACCGACTCCATGCTGCGACTCGCCTCCTCCGAGGCCGCGGCGACGGTCGTCGATTGCTCGGAGGTGTGCTGGGCGGTGCCGGAGAGCGATTCGGCCGTGGCGCGGGCCTCGGTGGCGGCGGCCGCCACGTTGTCCACCACGACCTTGATGGCCGCCTCGAAGTCATCCGCCAGCCGCAACCGGTCCGTGGCCGCCTGGCGCAGCTGCTGCGACTTGGCCGCCATCTGGTCGGTCGCCGAGTTGATGAGGCGCGCCGCCACGCGGTAGTTCCCCAGCAGCCCGCGCTCCAGCACCCGGCGCCAGTACTTCTCCTCGCTGGCGTGTTGCAGCGACGCGCGCGACTCGCGCACGAAGGCGTCGGTGAGGTCGAGCAGGTGGTTGATCGCCCGCGACAGGTCGCCGAGCGGGCCGTCCCGACGGATTCCAAGGATGCGCTGCTCGAGATCTCCGGAGGCCGTCTCCCGGCAGACGCTCGCGATGCGCAGGATCCCCGCGCGGTACTCCTCGAGTTCGGCGCGCGCGGCGTCACGCTCGGCGCGCAGCGTCTCGACTTCGTCGAGCAGCGCCTCTACGTCGAGGGCAGACGGGGCGGGGGCAGCGGGCGCGGCGCGGCGGCGTGGTGGACGGGCGGTGGTAGCGCGAGGCATGGAGACCTAACGGTGCGGGGACGGCAGGGGCGACGACATCACAGGGACCAGACCCACTCGTCGTAGGCGATGCCGGCTTGCGCCAACGTGGCCTCGAGCAGCGCAACCGAGGCAACCAGGCCATCGCGACGGTCGGAGTGGCGACGCTCCGCCGCGAGCAACGCGGCATAGATCGGCTTCACCTTCTCCACCTTCGCCGGTTCTGGCACGCGGCGGTTGGAGTGGTAGCCCACGATCGTCCCCGCGTGGTCGAACGACGGCGTCACATGGGCGAGTACCCAGTAGTTGTCGCCGTTGCGCGCCATGTTGTTCACGTAGGCAAAGACCTCACGCCCCGTGGCCAGGGTATCCCACAACAGCTTGAAGACGGCGCGCGGCATGTCGGGATGCCGGATGATGGAGTGCGGCGCCCCGAGCAATTCGTCCTCTTCGTAGCCGCTGACACGAATGAAGACGTCGTTGGCGTACGTGATCTTCCCCTGAAGGTCGGTCTTGGAGACGATGATCTCGTCTTCACCGAACGAACGTTCTCGTCCCGATGGGACGACCTGCGAGCGGGTGATGGCCATGGCGCGGAGACGGGCGACGGACGCGAGGGGCGGAGGCGCACCTCGTTCTCTCAGGTGTCGGCACCTCACCCGCACAGCTGCATCGGGGATTGCCCGACGCAGTAGGCCTCGCGCGCCCCGCGTCTCCGCGGCGGTCGCGCGCCGGCGCGCGTGTCCCGCGCCCTACTCGTGGCGAATCGCGTCGATCGGCGAGAGTCGCGCAGCCCGGCGCGCCGGATACGTCCCGAAGATCAACCCGATCGCCACCGCCGATCCCGCCGCGACCATCACCGACGACAGCGACAGGCTGGGGGCGAGTCGATCGGCCCCGGTCTGCTGGCGAATGACGAGGATCGCCAGCGCCGCGATCACCGCCCCCAGCACGACACCGATCGCGCTGCCAACGCTCGAAATCGCCACCGACTCCGAGAGGAACTGGAGCAGCACGTCGCGCGGCCGCGCCCCGATCGCCTTGCGGACCCCGATCTCGCGCGTGCGTTCGGTGACCGAGGCGAGCATGACGTTCATGATGCCGATCCCACCCACGAGCAGCGAGATCGCGGCGATCGCCCCCATGAACCACTTGAAGACGCGCACCCCCTGCGTCGCTTGCTCGAGGCGCTTCTCCATCGTCCCCAGTTCGATGCGGCGCTCCCATCGCCCGCCGTAACGGCGACCGAGCCAGTCTTCGATCGCGCGCCGGAGTGCATCCACGTCTTCGATGCGGGTGGCGCGCACGGAGATGCCGGGGAGCAGGCGGCGTCCGCCGGCCATGGCGAGGAGCGGGGCCGAGGCGTACGGGACGGTCGCGGCCCAGCCACGCTCCCCCTTGTACGAGGTCAGAATGCCGATCACCTGGCGCGGCGAGCCGTTCACCCGCACCGTCTCGCCGATCATGCGCTCGGGGGCTCGAGGGAGAGCAAGGTCGCTCGCCAGTTTGTGGGAGAGGACGACGACGGCGGCGTTGCGCTCATCCTCCACGCGCGTGAAGAACCGTCCCGCCGCCAACTCGGCGCGCATGTAGTGATCGACGCCGGCCATGGCCGCCGTCACCGAGGTTTCGCGCCGGGTGCCCGTGCGTGGCGACTCCACCGGGACCGTCGCCGCGACCGAGAGCGACACGTCCTTCACCCACTCGACCTCCTTCGCGATGGCAGCGGCGTCGTCGCGCGTGAAGACCGGATAGTCGCGGACCGGGATCCACTCGCCGTCGACGCGCTCCGACGTGCGCGACGCGAGCGACACCGACTGCACGTCGGTCGTGCGCTCGACTTCATCGCGCGTGAACCGCTCCATCCCGTCGCCTAACGACAAGACGGCGACAAGCGATCCCACGCCAATGATGACGCCAAGCGTGGACAGGATCGTCCGGAGCGTGTTGACCCGCAGCTGGTCGAAGGCGACGACGAGTGCGGTGGAGAATGAGGAGAGCATTATGGTCGCGTCTGGTGTCTCGCCCCTACGGGGCCGGCAAGTCTCAAGTTCCGCTAATGCGCGCCCCATGGCGAGTCGCTAGCTTGCCCACCCTGTGGATGTTCGATGCACCGCCGTCCGGATTTCGTCTCGCATGTCACATGTAGTCCGCCCCCGCGCCATCTGTCTCGCGCTCTTTGCCCTCGCGATCGTCACCGCAGCCTGCAGCGACGGCGGGGGCCCGGCCCCCGTGCCGAAGGCCATCGAAGCGGCCACCACGACCCTCCCCTCCGCAGAAGCGGGAAGCGCGCTGCTCTCACCGCCGACCTTCGTCGTGCGTGACGCGAGTGGAAAGGCCCTCGGTGGCATTGCCGTCACCATCGCCGTCGGAGAGGGAGGGGGGACGCTGCGAAATCCCCCCACACGCACCGCCAGTGGACCGACCAGCGTCGGACAGTGGACGCTTGGCACGCGCAGTGGACGGAACACCCTGATCGTCACGGTCGGCAACCTCGCGCCAGCCACCATCGAGGCGACGGCGCTCCCCGGTCCCCCCGCCGAGATTCGCGCCTCGGTCGGCAACAACCAGGTGGCCCTCGCCGGCGACGAAGTCGAGGAATCGCTCGGGGCGCTCGTCGTCGATCGCTTCGGCAATCCGGTCCCGCAGCAGACCGTTCGCTTCGATCCCATTCTCGGCGGCGGTACGGTCACGCCTGCCACGGCGGTCACCGGCGCCGACGGCATCGCGAGCGGCGTACGCTGGCGGCTCGGCTCGCGACTCGCCACGCAGACGGTGCGAGCGGCGATCCTCCCGATCGCCACCGACTTCACCGCGCGTGTCCGCTCGGACTTCACCATCGACGTGCGCTTCGTGGGAACTCCGAGCGTGCAGGCGCAGGAGGCCTTTCGAAACGCCGCGGAGCGCATTCGCACGGCGGTGATCGGAGATCTCGAGGACATCCCCGTGCAGGGACTCGACGCCAGTCGGTGCGGCGCTGGCGCAGGGGTGACGCTCACCGAGACCGTCGACGACATCATCATCTACGCGAGCGTCTCGCCCATCGACGGTGTCGGCCGCGTCCTCGGTCGCGCCGGCCCATGCTTCATTCGCACGTCGACGCTTCATTCGCTCGTTGGTCAGATGACCTTCGACGAGGCCGACGCGCAGGCGCTCATCACGTCGGAGCGGTTCGAGTCGATCGTGCTGCACGAGATGCTGCACGTGGTTGGGATCGGCTCGCTGTGGCGACTCAAGGCGCTCGTCGACAGCTCGGGGACGGCCGATCCGCGCTTCAACGGCGTCACCGCCACCGCGCGCTGCCTGCTCATCGGCTTCGGGTCGCAGTGTGCCTCGGGAGTTCCACTGGAGAACATTGGTGGAGCCGGGACCGCCGAAGTGCACTGGCGCGAGTCGATCTTCGACCGCGAACTGATGACCGGCTTTGCCGAGTCGACCAACGACATGCCGCTGAGTGTGATGACGCTGGGCGCGCTGGTGGATTACGGCTTCGTCGTGAACGAGAAGGCCGCCGATCCGTTTCAGGCGCCAGTCGCGCGCGTGGCCCCGCGGCGCGCCGCTCCGCAGGAGGCGCCGTGGGAAGAGCTGCTCGAGCCGCAGTTCGAGGTGTCGCGCTTTGGGCGCGTGCAACCCATTCGACCGCGGTTGCAGGTCGTCCCACGGCCATGAACTTGGCGTGACCGGAAACGACGCGGGCGCCTCATCGGCGCCCGCGTCTCGTTTCCGTGTCGTCCGACTACGCCGCCTTCACGTCGGGGCGTCCCCCTTCGTTCACCAGCGCGATCGCCAGGACTTCGGCGAGCGACTCGACCGGGTGGAAGGTGAGCTCCTTCTGCACCTCCTCCGGGACGTCCTCGAGGTCGGCAGCGTTCTGCTTGGGGATGATGATGTGCTTGATCCCCGCGCGGTGTGCGCCGAGCACCTTTTCCTTGAGCCCGCCGATAGGGAGGGCACGGCCGCGCAGCGTGATCTCGCCGGTCATCGCCACGTCACGCCGCACCGGGCGTCCCGAGAGTTCCGAGACGAGCGCCGTGGCGATGGCCAGGCCGGCCGACGGCCCGTCCTTCGGGATTGCACCTGCCGGGACGTGGATGTGCGCCTCGCTGGCGGCCGTCATGCGATCGGCCGGGATTCCCAGTTCGGCGGCGTTGTTCGTGGCGTAGGTGAGCGCGGCGCGTGCGCTCTCCTTCATCACGTCGCCCAGCTGACCGGTGAGGATCAGCGAGATCGGTCCCTGACGGGTGTTGCCCTCCTCGGTCGCGGCCACTCGTGCCTCGCTCCGCCGGATCGAGGCCTCGACGAACATGATGTCCCCGCCCTGGGGCGTGTAGTACATGCCGGTGGCGATCCCCACCTCGTGCTTCTCCTGCGCACGTTCGGGGTGCACCTTGGGCCTGCCTAACAACTCGCGCACCTCGGTGGCGTCGATCACGTTGTCGTCCAGCGTCGACGTGTCGCCCGTGGCCAGCTGGCGCGCCACCTTGCGGCACACGCGGCCGATCTCGCGCTCGAGCTGGCGCACGCCGCTCTCCCGCGTGTAGTTCGACACCACCGACATCACCGCATCGTCGGCGAACGCCACCTTCTTGTCCTGCAGCCCCGACTCCTCGAGTTGGCGCGGGATCAGGTACTTCTTCGCGATCTCCGCCTTCTCGCGCTCGGTGTAGCCGGCGAACTCCACGACTTCCATGCGGTCGAGGAGCGGCCCGGGAATGTTCTGGATGAAGTTCGCCGTGGCGATGAACAAGACCTCGCTCAGGTCGAACGGGACCCCGAGGTAGTGATCGGTGAACGAGTCGTTCTGCGCGGGGTCGAGGACCTCGAGCAGCGCGCTCGACGGATCGCCCTGGAACGACTGCCCCAGCTTGTCCACCTCGTCGAGCAGGAAGACGGGGTTCTTGCTCTGCGCCTGCTTCATCCCCTGGATGATGCGCCCCGGCATCGCACCGACGTAGGTGCGCCGGTGCCCGCGGATGTCGGCCTCGTCGCGCGCGCCGCCTAACGCCACGCGCACGTACTCACGCCCCAGCGACCGGGCGATCGACTTGGCGATCGACGTCTTGCCGACCCCTGGCGGGCCGGTGAACAGGAGGATCGGGCCGCGCGCCATCGCCCGCGCCTTCGCTTCCTTGGCGTCGGTGATCGTGCGCTCGTCGCCGTCGCCGTTGCTGGCGGAGGGCGTGACGTCACCGTTCCCCCCCTTCAGCTTCCCGACCGGGAACTCGCCGGTCTTGGTCACTTCCTCGGCCATCTGCTGGGCGCGCAGCTGCCGCACCGCCAGGAACTCGACGACGCGGTCCTTCACGTCCTGCAGCCCGTAGTGGTCCTCGTCGAGGATCCCGATCGCCCGATTGAGGTCGAGATGGTCGTCCGAACGCTTGCTCCACGGCAGCTCGGCGATCCATTCGAGGTACGTGCGGATCACCTGCGCTTCCATGGACTCGCGCCCCGAACGCTCCAGGCGCCCGAGTTCGCGCTCCACCTCGTTCCGCGCCTCCTTGGGAAGGTCGAGCTTGCTGAGCTTCTCGCGGAGGTCGGCGATTTCCTTGGACTGGTCGTCGTCCCCCAGCTCCTTCTGGATCGCCTTGAGCTGCTCGCGCAGGAACATCTCGCGCTGCCGCTCGCCCAGCTCTTCCTGGACCTGGGTCTTGATCTCCTCCTGCGCCTCGAGCATGCCGATCTGGCGCTGCACGTGGACCAGGACACGGCGAAGCCGCTCCTCCACGCTCAGCGTTTCCAGGAGCCCCTGCTTTTCGGGGACGGGGAGTTCGATGTATCCGGCGACGAGGTCGGCAAAGCGCCCCGGCTCGTCGACCGAGTCGAGGACCTGGTGCACGACCTCCTCGGGGAGCCCGCGCTTCTCGCCCAGCTCCTGGGCGCGCTCGCGCGTCTCCTTGTGGAGCGCCTCGAAGGCGGGGTCGCTCTCGTTGAGCGGCGCCATCTCCTCGGTGGGCATCACCACCGCGGTCAGGTACCCGTCGTTGAGGGCGTACTGGAGCGATGTGGCGCGCTGCTCTCCCTGCAGGAGGAGCTGCACCCCCCCGAGGCCGCGCTGAATCTGCCCGATGCGGGCGATGACCCCCATCGAATAGAGAATCTCCGGTGCGGGCTCGTCGGTGTTGTCACGCTGCGCGACCGCGAAGACCAGACGGTCAGTCTTCAGGGCCGCCTCGATCGCCCGGAGCGTCCCTGGACGCCCGGCCGCGATCGGGGAGGTGAGTCCCGGAAAGGTGACCGTCCCGCGAAGAGGGAGGACGGGGAGTGTCTGTCGCTGGGCCATTTTCGAGATGACGAGAGGGCGAAGAACGGAAGACGAGTCGCTGGAAGACGTGGCCTGGGGCCCCGGTAGGCGAAGTGGGGACGGCGGTGGGAGCCTGGGCCGGACGCCGGCACCCGCTCCCCCCACCCTCCCGCGTTCCCGTCTTCTCCTCCACCTGTATGCACGCTGCGGGCTCACCTTTTTACGCCACCCTGACGGGCTTTGCAACTTTCGCGGGCCATTCTGACGTAGTGCCCTCGCGAATGCGCCGTAGCGGCGGAGCGCCGCGCTAGACGCTCTTCCGGACGAATGCTACACTACGATGCTGATCGCCCCCTCAGATTCTATCGCTCCCCCCTCGAGTGCCAGAACCCATCGCTTCATCATCTGACTCAGAGCTTCGCGCGCACGTCGAACGCGTGCTCAGCGCGAACTACGAGTTGGATCGGGAGATCGGCCGCGGGGGAATGGGGATCGTGTACCTGGCGCGCGATCGCCGCCTCAAGCGGCAAGTCGCCATCAAGATCCTCCCGCCCGAACTCGCCTTCCGGGGCGAGATCCGCACGCGCTTCCTTCGCGAGGCCGAGACCGCGGCGCAGCTCAGCCACCCCAACATCGTCCCGATCTATTCGGTCGACGAACGCGAGGGGCTGGTCTTCTTCGTCATGGCCTACGTCGACGGCGACAACCTCGCCGTCCGGCTGCACAAGAACGGCGCGCTCGCCTACGACGAGACGCGACGGACCCTGCTCGAGGTGGCGCGCGCCCTCGCCTTCGCCCACGAGCGCGGCGTGGTGCACCGGGACATCAAGCCCGACAACATCCTCATCAACAAGGAGGATGGCCGGGTGATGGTGACCGACTTCGGGATCGCCCGCGCCGTGAGCGATTCCGACGCCCGCCTCACCGCGACCGGCATGGCCATCGGGACCCCGGCCTACATGTCGCCCGAGCAGTCGATGGGCGAGCGGGAGGTCGATGGGCGCAGCGACCTGTACTCGTTAGGTGTCGTCGCCTACCAGATGCTCAGTGGCGAGCTTCCGTTCAACGCCTCCAGTACCCCGGCGCTGCTCGTCAAGCACATCTCCGAGAACCCGGTTCCGTTGCACCAGCGCTGCCCGGAGGTCCCACAGGACCTCGGGCGCGCCGTGATGATGATGCTGGAGAAGGACCCGGACAATCGCTTCCCGAGCGCGGCGGCCCTGGCCACGGCGCTCGAGACGGGCGAGGTCCCGATGCCGCGCAACGGCGGCGCGTTGGCGTTAGGCTCCGTCGCTCCGCGCTCGGCCACCGAGGCGTCCTCTCTGCGCCCCGGCGCAGGTGCGATGGCGCCCGCGTATGGCGCCGCCCCGAGCTCGGAGGAACTGGCCCGCTGGAACGCGCATGAGGTCCGCGCCTTCCGGAAGAAGCTCGCCCCGTGGATGTTCGCCGGTGGCGTGAGTGTCGTCGTCGCCGCCTTCGGCGGCCCCGACTTCGCCGGCCTGTGGGGGATGTACTCCATCTACATCGCCTGGAAGTACGCCAAGCTGTGGAGCGACGGCTACGACTGGCGCGACATCCTGAAGGAGCCGAAGGATCGCCTCTTCTTCGACGTCGTAGCCGAGTGGACCGACAGCGTGCGCGCCTTGTGGGATCCCACCAAGCGTGGCGAGGTCCGCGATCGCGCGCGCATGCGATCGAGCATCGGTGGCGACTTCTTCGACCGCGCCGGCTCGGCCGGGGCGCTGGGCGCCGGGGCACCGGTCAATGCCGTCGCATCCCTCGGTGGGGCGAGCGGCCGCTCGGTGCAGGATGCCCGCCGCAATCGCGATGAGATTCTCCGCCTCATCGAGACGCTCCCCAAGAAGGAAAAGTCGATCCTCGGCGACGTGCCGTCGTCGGCGATGGCGCTGTACCAGAAGGTCGAGGCGCTGGCGTTGCAGGTGCAGGAGCTCGAGCGCACCGTCCCCGCGGAATCGTCGGCGCAGCTCGATGCCGAAATCGCACGACTCGAGGGAGAGGCCAACCCCCTCGACACGCGCGCCAGCGAAGAGCGGGTGCGCCGGCTCGCCTACCTCAAGCGCCAGCGTCGCGCCGTCGCCGACCTCGGGGGCCGGCTGTCGCAATCGCGCGAGAAGCTCGAGAGCTGCATGCTCGCGCTGCAGAACATGCGGCTCGAGGTCGTGCGCCTGCGCAGCGGCCCGCAGAACTTCCAGACCATCACCTCGGTGGCCGAGAAGGCGATTGCGCTCGGGCGCGAGGTCGACGCGGCGGTCTACGCGCGCGACGAGATGGCCAAACTGAAGATAGGAGGACGGGGCTAGCGACCCTCGGACGCGGCGCAGTTCGCCGCCGTCCCATGGGCCAGACCCCGGGCATCCATGTCCGATCCCCTCCGCGAACGCGTCGGCGCTGCGCTCGGAAGCGCATACGACATCGAGGGAGAACTCGGGCGTGGCGGCATGGGGGTGGTCTATCGCGCCCTCGACCGCAAGTTGCGCCGGGCGGTGGCCATCAAGGTCCTCCCGCCCGAGCTGGCGTACCGCGACGACGTGAAGCAGCGATTCCTGCGTGAGGCACAGACCGCGGCGCAGCTCAACCACCCCAACATCGTCCCGATCTACGCGGTCGAGGAACGCGACGGCCTGGTCTGCTTCGTCATGGCGCTGGTCGAGGGCGAGCCACTCGCGTTGCGGCTGGCGACCGACACCCGCCCCCCCGTCGCCGACGTCTGTCGCATCCTGCGCGGCGTGGCCGATGCCCTCGCGTACGCACACGCCCGCGGCATCGTGCATCGCGACATCAAGCCCGACAACATCCTGATCGATCGCGCCACCGGGCGGCCCATGGTCACCGATTTCGGGATCGCCCGCGCCGCCGAGGGCGACGCGCGCCTCACCGTCACCGGGATCGCCGTCGGCACCCCGGCGTACATGTCGCCCGAGCAGGCGATGGGGGAGCGCGAGATCGACGGACGCTCCGACCTGTACTCGCTGGCGATCGTCGCCTACCAGATGCTCGCCGGCGAGCTCCCGTTCCAGGCGACCAACACCCCGTCGATGCTGATGAAGCACATCAGCGACACGCCGCGCCCGCTCCGCGAACGCCGCCGCGACCTCCCGCCGCTCCTGGTCGCGGCGATCGAGCGCGCGATGGCCAAGCGGCCGCAGGACCGATGGGACGACGCCGCCGGCTTTCGCGATGCGATTGCCGCCATCGAGGGCGGGACCGCCGCGCTCGCGCCGCCGCCACCGTCGGCGTCGGTGCCTCCGCGTGCCGAGCAGCCCCCGGATCGGGCGCCGCAGGATCTCGCGCGCCTCTCGTCCGCCTGGAAGCACGCCGCCCCTCGCCCCGAAGGGCTCGCGGCCAACGTGCGCGCCATCGTGCGTGGCGCACAGGAGCACGCGATGGAGCAGGCGCGCCTCGCCGAGGACATGGCGCGCGACGCCGTCGATGCCGCCAATGCCGGCTGGAGTACGAACGCCCCGCGGAACCCCAACCAGGGACTGCAGGCGCGTCCGCCGGTCCCCCCCTGGATGCCGGATTCGTGGCGCGACGTGCGCGAACAGTCGCGCGCGGCACGAGGCGAGTCGCGCGGGGAGGGCCGCGCCCAGTCGCGCGGCGCCCGCGCGGCCCTTCGGGGCAAGGAGAGCCTCGAGACCTTCGGGCAGCTGAGCATCGCCGATCGCATTCGCGCCTTCCGGCGCCGCACGGCGAGCAGCGCCGTGACCGTCGGGATGCTCGGCGCCATCAACCTGATGTTCTCCCCTGACTTCCTCTGGTTCCTCTTTCCAGCGGTCGCGATGACGATCCCGCTGGCCCAGCGACTCGCGTCGCTCTGGGCTGACGGCGTTCGCGTGAAGGACATCTTCGGCGCCGAGGCGGCCAAGGCGCTCAAGGCGCAGAACGACCTTGGTGGGCCACGCGCTGAGCTGCCGTCCGCGTCGCAGGTCGCGCGACAGATGGCCCCCGCCGACGTCCTCGCCGGCCCGTATGGCGATCACGTGCGCCGCGCGGCCGCCGATCGTCTCGCGGTCCAGGAGGTGCTCGGAAAGCTGACCAAGGCCGACAAGGATCTCATCCCAGATGTCGCGCCAACGGTCGATGCGCTCGCCGAGCGCGTCGCATCGCTGGCGCAGGCGCTGCACCGACTCGAGGAGGACGTGCGCCCCTCCGCCATCGAGGAGCTCGATGGTCGCATCGCGGCCGCACGAGCGCTCGCCGAATCGCGCGAGCGCGACCAGCGGTTGCAGCTGCTCGAGCGGCAGCGCGCGACGATGGTCGACCTCCTGTCGCGGCACGAGACGCTGCGCACGCAACTCGAGAGTGCCTCGCTCGTGCTGCAGAACATGCGACTCGACATGATCGCGCTGCGCTCCGCCGGGGTGCAGTCGGCGATGGACGACGTTTCGTCGGCGACGCAGGAAGCGCGCGCGCTGTCGCGCGACATCGCCAACGTCCTCGACGCGGCCAAGCAGGTTCGCTAGCGAAGGACGTCGGTGCGCTCGCCGAAAGGGCGAGCGCCGGCGCGGGCAGCGAGTGAGGCGCACGCTTCCGCTCTCCGGGTTCGCGGTGCAACTTCGCGCGACCCCACCCCTGCCGACCCATGGATCGTCGCCACGTTCGTTCCTGCACGCTTGCGGCTGCCGTCGCCTTCGCCGGCGTCGTTGCCGCGCCGCGTGCCGGCGCCCAGCCGACTCGCGCCGACCTCGTACTCGTCAACGGCTCGGTGGTCACCGTCGATTCGCAGCGTCCGCGCGCCGAGGCGGTCGCGGTGCGCGGCGACCGAATCATCGCCGTCGGAACGAGCGCCGAGATACGCCGCTTGACCGGTCCGGGTACGCGGGTGATCGACCTCGCCGGGCGCTTGCTGATTCCCGGCTTCATCGAGGGCCACGGACACTACACCGGGCTCGGCGAATCCAAGCTCGTGCTCGACCTCACGACGGCCGGCACGTGGGACGACATCGTGGCGATGGTCGGCCAGGCGGCGAGGACGGCGCGCCCGGGCGAGTGGATCGTGGGGCGCGGGTGGCACCAGGAGAAGTGGGCGCGCACGCCGCAGCCCAACGTCCAGGGCGTCCCGCTGCATGCATCGCTCGATGCGGTGAGCCCCGAGCATCCCGTGATCCTGACGCACGCCAGCGGTCACGCCGGCTTCGCCAATGGCCGGGCGATGTCGCTCGCCGGGATCACGCGCACCACGCCCGATCCCGATGGTGGCGAGATCGTGAAGGATGCCAACGGCGAGCCGACCGGCTTCCTCAAGGAGACCGCGCAGCGCCTGGTGGGGGCGGCGCGCACGCGCGACGATCGCATGAGCGCGGCGGACCGCGAGGCGCGCTTTCGCCAGGTAGTGCAGCTGGCGGGAGACGAGGCGCTCTCGCGCGGCGTCACCACCTTCCACGACGCCGGCGCCAGCTTCGCGACCATCGATGCCTACAAGAAGCTTGCTGATGAGGGCAAGCTCCCCGTCCGCCTCTACGCGATGGTGCGGCGCGAGAGCAACGCGCGCCTCGACTCGCTCCTTCCGCGCTACCGCCTCATCGGCTATGGGCGTCACTTCCTCACCGTGCGCTCCATCAAGCGACAGATCGACGGTGCGCTCGGTCCGCGCGGCGCGTGGCTCCTCGAGCCGTACGACGACCTGCATTCCAGCAGCGGACTCGCCCTCGAATCGCCGGCCGACATCGAGGAGACGGCGCGCGTCGCCATCAAGCACGGCTTCCAGGTCAATACGCACGCCATCGGCGACCGGGCCAATCGCGAGGTGCTCGACATCTACGAGCGCACCTTCAAGGCGCACCCCGACAAGACCGACCTGCGCTGGCGCGACGAACACTCGCAGCACATCGATCCCGCCGACATCGCCCGCTTCAAGGCGCTCGGCATCATCGCGTCGATGCAGGGGATTCACACCATCTCCGACGGTCCGTGGGTCGCCAAGCGGCTGGGAGCGGAGCGCACGCGTCGCACCTCGTACCCGTGGCGCTCGCTCTGGGACGCCGGCGTGATCGTCACCAACGGCACCGACGTGCCGGTCGAACGGATCGACCCGATCCCGAGCTTCTGGGGGAGCGTGGCGCGCAAGACGATCGATGGGACGGTCTTCCTTCCCGAGCAGCGCGTCACGCGCGACGAAGGGCTGCGCGCCTACACGCTCAACAACGCGTACGCGGCCTTCGAGGAGAAGGAGAAGGGGTCGATCACGGTCGGCAAGCTCGCCGACCTCGTCGTGATGACGAAGAACATCATGACCATCCCCGAGGACGAGATCCCGACGGCGCGGGTCGCCTTGACGGTGCTGGGCGGCAAGGTCGTGTACGAAGCGAAGTGAGGGGAGCGCGCCCCCCGGCCGGCGGTCGCACGATCGTCGGCGCGCTCCCGCAGGTGCGGGAGCGCCGACCGGCCGCCTAACGCGGCAGTTCGCCCGGCACCCAGCGTTCGCCGCCTAACGCGTACCCGACCACCCCGCCAACCCCCATCCCGAGGGCGAGCCCGACCGGGGCTCCCTTCAGGAAGTCCGAGGCTTTGGGATTGACCTCCGGCAGCTGACCGAAGCCGATCAGCAGCGCGCCGGCCAGCCCGCCGATCAGCATCCCCTTGAACGTCGCCTTGCGCGTCGTGCGCCCGGCGCTCACCTCGAGCCGTTCGATCGCCGAGGTTCGCACGTTCACCCGTCGGTACGATTCCACGAGGACCGGCCCCATCTCGAAGCCGAGCCGGCGCCGTACCCCGGCGGTGTCGAGCGTCACTTCGTTCGCGTCGAGCGAGTCGACGCGCCCGACGAACAGCTCCCGTCGGATGGAAGGGGCGGAGATGCGGACCCGCGATCCCACGCCCACGGGCTGCGCCGCCACGGGCGAGACCCGCTGCGCGAGCGCGGCGGGGACGTCGAAGGAGCACCAGGCGAGGGCGATCAGGGCGCCCCGCACGAGTCGGTTCACGCGGAATCCTCCAGGTCTTCGAGTCGCCCGGCCAGCTCACTCGCCATGCCGGGGTGTCCAAATCGTTCGGCCGCGGCGATGCCGCGCCGTAAGGCGTCCCGCGCCTCCTCATGTCTGCCTAACGCCTGGCACGCATCGGCCAGGCGGCCGTAGGCGTTCCCTTCGTCGTCGTGGGCGGCCAAGTACAACCGCAGCTGCTCCGCGGCCTCCTCCCACAGCTCCGCCTTGAGCAGTTCGTTCGCCAGCCCGAAGCGCGCGAGCGCGTGCCCCGGGTTCTTGGCGACCATGGCGCGAAAGGTGTCGAGTCGAGGTGCCGTCATCGCGAAAGGAGGGAGGTCAAGGCCTGAGCGACGCGCTCCGGCGCTTCTTCTGGCGTAAAGTGACGGATGTCCGGCACGACGTCGAGCGTGGCACCACGAATCGCATCGGCAAGTCGTTGCCCGATCTCGCGCGGCAGGAACGGATCCTCTGCCCCCCACACGATCGCGGTCGGCGCCACGATGTCCTTCAATCGCGGCTCGAGCGCTTTCGTTTCCCCCGAGTCGAGCGCCGCGAGGTGTGCCACCAGCGTGTCCCGCCCCGCTTCCGACGCGAACGGTCGTACGTACTGCTCGATGGAGTGCGACCCGCGTTCCGAGACGACGTAGCCACGCAGCAGGTCGGCGCGAAGGACCGACAGGATCCACGTGGCTGGTAAGTGACGCGTGAGCGGCATGGTGGCCCTGACGAGCTTCACTTCTCGCCCCGGCCAGGCGTCAAACGCGACGGAGTTGATCAGCAGGAGGCGCGCGACGCGCGTGGGGTGACGGATCGCCAGCGACTGCGCGATCCCCCCGCCGATGTCGTGCCCAACGATGGTCGCGTAGTTGATCCCCAGGGCGTCGAGGAGCGAGACCACCCGGTCGGCGTGCGCCCGGAGCGACAGGTCGGCCGTGCCGGGCGGATCGCTGCGTCCGAATCCCAGCAGGTCGAGGACGACGACCCGGTGCCCCTTGGGCACGAGGGAGACGACGTCGCTCCAGAGGTGCGACGAGGTCGGAAAGCCGTGAATGAAGACGATCGGCTCGCCGCCTCCGCGCGACCCGGCGGCGTAGTAGTACAGCCGAGCCCCCCCGACATCGACGAACTCACCGCGCACGGGCTGCGCGGCGAAGACGGGGGTCGGGCAGGAGGAGTCGAGGCATGGTCGGAAGTGTGGGTGTCGCCACGGCAAATTGGGCGTTGCCTTGGTGCAGGACAAGCGCACCGCGCCACGCGACTGACCTGCGCGGCACATTTCCGCGCCGCGCGTCGATCGCCGACGCGAACGTGCGGGTCGGGTGGTTCATTCGCTTGTGCTTGAACGACTTGCGAGGTGGATCTCGCTCGACCCGAGCTGGCGACGCGCGCCTGGCTGTCGCGGCGCCCCGAGGGGACCCCTCGGCGTCACCGGTGTTCCGGTGCGTGCCCGTTGCCCACACGTCGTCCCCGCGGCAGCCCTGCTCGACTTACGTCGCGCAACGTCGGCAGTCGGCACCGGCGAGACCGTCGGCACCGCCCCACCGGCCGCACCGGCGGTACGACGCGGCCCGGTTCCGTGGCACCTGAGCGCCGCGTGCGGCCGGGTTCGCCGCCCCGTGCGGAGCCACGACGCGCGCAACGGCGAGCCCTGCAATCCATGCGTAGTCCCTTCTCCGGCGCGATCTCCCGTCCGTGCCCGACAGACGCGGGGCGCGCGCGTCGGCATCCTTCTAGGTGTCGAGGAAACGCTCGACGGAAGTGACTCCAGCAAGGAGGAGTTATGACCAGGCACCTGATGCCGCGCACGACACCGGCGTTCACGACGGCCTTCCGCGAATTGGACGACATGCAGCATCGGCTGCGCCGGTTCTTCAACCAGACGCCCGGGAACGACCTGTTCACCACCGAGGCGGTGGGGTGGATGCCGCCGGTCGAGATCGTCGAAAAGCCCGACGCACTCATGCTCACGGCGGAGCTGCCGGGCGTGACGAAGGAACACATCGACGTCACGTTCGAAGACGACGTGCTCACCATCCGCGGCGAGAAGACCGAGGAGAAGCGCGAGGACAAGGAGGAGGCGAAGTTCCATCTCTTCGAGCGCTTCTACGGCACGTTCGCTCGTTCGTTCGTCGTCCCGCGCACCATCGATGCGACCAAGATCACGGCGCAGTTCCGTGACGGCGTGCTCGTGGTGCGTCTGCCCAAGGCCGAGGCGGCGATGGCCAAGGGACGCAAGATCGAGGTGAACGAAGCGACGTAGTCGCCATCGCTCGGCGCGTGGGCGCGAGCCCGCGCGATGCGGCGAGCCCCTGCACCTCGGGGGCTCGCCGCATGACGTCCGCCCCAGTTCCCGTGTCTTCATTTCGGGCGCGGGGAGCGGCAACTTTCGATGGCGCCTCCTACGAAGCCATCTCACACCCCCTCGCGTGCTGGTCAGTCTCTTTCGCGGGCGACTCTCGCCTGACGAGTGGTATCCCGCGCTGGAAGCCGACCTGTCGGCGCGGCTCGTGAGGCTCCCGGGCGGCGAGCAGGCGCGGGTCGTCGAGGGTGGCGACGCGCGGCATCCGCCGGTCCTCTTCATTCACGGGTGGGGGGCGTCGGCGTACTACTATCGCAAGCTGCTCCCGGCGGTGCTGCGGGCCGGGCGACGCGTGATCGCGATGGACCTGCGCGGACACGGCGGCAGCGACAAGCCGATGGACGAGTCGCTCTACACCGCCGACGCCATGGCGGCCCACGTCGAGGGCGTTATCGACGCGTTGGGGTACGATCGCCTCGACATCGTGGCCCATTCGTTAGGCGGTGGTGTCGCCCTCGACGTGGCGCGTCGGCAGCGCGATCGCGTGTCGACCCTCACGCTGCTGGCCCCGGTCGGACTCGCCCCCGTGCGCTTCCTCGTGCTCGCGCGGATGGCGACACCCGGGGCGGTCGCGCCACTCGTTCGGTATGCGGTCCCGCCCTGGAGCATTCCGCTGGTGGTGCGCGCCCTCAACGGTACCCTGGGCGATTTCGCCTTCCGTGACGTGGACGAGTACTGGGCGCCGACGCGCGATCCCGCCTTTGGCTGGGCGCTTCGCACGCTGCTGCATCACTACCGCCTCGCACCGCGCACGCGCGAGGAACTCGCGCAGATCACCGCTCCCGTCCTCCTCCTGCTCGGCGGGCAGGACCTCCTGGTGCGCGCGGCCGAGTCGGCGCAACGGGTCACGTCGCTCCCCGGGTGGCGAGCCCGCATCGTGGCGCGCGCCGGGCACGTGCTGGCGGAGGAGGTGCCGCAGACGGTGCTCGACGAGCTGCTTCCCCACTTGGGCGTCGATCGTTAGGCGTGCCACGCGTCGCGCGTCGCGCGGTACTCGGCACGCGTCGCGCGCCACTCGCCACTCGGCACTCGGCAGTCCGCACTCGGCGCTCGAACGCGCGGCGTCGGCCCGCGGCCGCATGAAAAGACGTACCGGCCGAATGCGCCTCGCGCCTGGCATGATTCGTCGGTCGGTCGATTGCACCCTTCGCCGCACCGTGACATGACGCGGGCGGGTGCGCCGACCGCGATACCCTCTCGAACCGCGCCGCACACTCGCGTCGTGCACAGGAGCGATGGGGCGCCCCCCGACCGGCCGATCGCGCCGTCCCTGAGGCGCGAGCACAATGACCCGGGCACGCAAGACACCGGGAAGCTGGTCAATCGGGCGGTGGCGTGTGCCGCCCGCCGCCGCTTAGCTTGCGGGGACCAAAACGACTCAGACAACAGGCGGAATGAAGACCTCAAGTCCCGCGGCCAGGCAGCGCAAGCCCGCGGCGAAGACCCAGGCCCGGCCGGACGCTCCGGCCGGCCCGGCTGAAAGCACCCCGAGCAGCGAAGAGTCAGACGTCGTCGAGACGGTCGACGCGTCAGCCGCCGCTCCTGTAGCGCTCATCGACGCCGTCGTCGACGGCCCGTCCTTCGCCGAACTCGGCCTCGCCGCCCCCATCGTGCAGGCGGTTGCGGCTGCCGGCTATCGCGCCCCCACGCCGATCCAGCGCGACGCGATCCCGCTGGCCATGTCCGGGCGCGACGTCATGGGGCTGGCCCAGACCGGCACCGGGAAGACCGCCGCCTTCACGCTTCCCATCATCCACCGGTTGTTAGGGGGGGAGAAGCGCCTGCGCTGCCTCATCCTCACGCCCACGCGCGAGCTGTGCCAGCAGGTCGACGAGAGCTTCCGCAAGTACGGGCAGTTCACCGATGTCGAAGTGGCGCCCATCTACGGTGGCGTCGCGTACGAGCCCCAGGAAAAGGCGCTGCAGAAGGGGGTCGACGTGATCGTGGCGACCCCCGGTCGCTTCATCGACCACATGGAGAAGCGCAACGCGTCGCTCGACGCGCTCGAGATCCTCGTGCTCGACGAGGCCGACCGCATGCTGGACATGGGCTTTGCGCCGCAGATCAGCCGCATCGTCGGTGGTATCTCGCCGTATCGCCAGACGCTGCTGTTCAGCGCCACCATGCCCCCGGAAGTCGAAGCGCTGGCGCGGAAGTACCTGCGCCGTCCCGTGGTGGTGCAGGTGGGACGCCGCTCCTCGGCGGCCAGCACCGTGCGGCACGCGGTGTATCCCGTCCCCCGCGGGCGAAAGAACGATCTCCTCGTCGAGCTGCTGCGACGTCCGGAGATGGACTCGGTCCTCGTCTTCACGCGCACCAAGCACGGGGCCGATCACGTCGTGCGCGACCTGCACACCGCCGGCGTCGAGGCCACGGCCATGCACGCCGACAAGACGCAGGCGCAACGCACGCAGGCGATCGAGCGCTTCAAGAGCGGCGACATCCGCGTCCTCGTGGCGACCGACATCGCGCAGCGCGGCCTCGACATCTCGGGCATCTCGCACGTCATCAACTACGACGTGCCGGCACAGGCCGAGGACTACGTGCACCGCATCGGGCGCACCGGTCGTGCCGCGTCGACGGGCGATGCCTTCACCTTCATGTCGCCCGACGAGATCGCGATGGTCCGCACCATCGAGCGCGTCCTCGGACAACCGATCGAACGCATCTCGATTCCCGGCTTCGACTTCGGCACGGTCGCCGCGACCACCTGACGGCCTGCGGCGCCTCCGCCCGGACGAGCGGCGACCGATGCCGCTCGCCCGTCGGCCGGTCTCGCCTCATCGCTTGACCCGGCCAGCGCGAGAGACCGTCACGGTCTCCGCCGCCGCCCCGCGCGTGATGATGAGCCGCGCGTTCGCGGCGCCGTACCCCAGCCCCAAGGGATAGAAGGCGATCGAATCGCGGCTCGCGCGCATCGCCACTCGAAAGAGCGAGTCCAGTGGCACGCGCGAGAGGGTATCGCGTCCGGCGTGCACGGTGGCGTGCGCCGAGAGCGTGTCGAAGCGCACCGCGGTCCGACGTTGCCAGCGCAGCGCCTGATGACGCGCGTCGGCGAGCGCCGAGACGAGGAGCGAGGTGGCGCCGTGTACCGCCGCACGGTCGCGCACGCGCGCCACCGACGGGATCGCGATGAGGGCGATGACGCCGATCAGCGTGACCGTGATCGTGAGTTCCAGGAACGTGAAACCGCGGCGCATGCGCCCTCCGGTTGGCGTGGTGCCCCATGGTCGCGGCGGTGGCGACCGAGGGCCTCACCTTTTCTGCGCATGTTGTATCCCGGGATTGCGGCGGCGGCGGGGCGTCCCGATGCCGCCCGCGGGTGCCTTTCGCCAACGGCGTTCCCGCGCGATACTCTCCGCCCATGACGTTCTCGAACGCTCCTCGAGCGCGGCTCGCCGTCGCCTCACTTCTGGTGCTCGCCGTCGCGGCGGCCGCCTGCGCCCCGCCGTCGCAGCAGGACATGCAGACCGCTCAGGCGCTGACCGAGCTGGGCGAGTCCTACAATGACCTGCGGCTCACGCAGCAGGAGTTGCAGGATCAGGTCGACTCGCTTAAAGCTGTGGTAGTCCGGCAGGATTCGGTCATTCGAACGCTGGCGAACCTCGCCGGGGTGCAGCTCCCGCAGTGACTCCCCCGCGGCCGACGGGCTGCGCCGGGGCTGTAATCGTTTACCTTTCCGGCGGGTTCACAAAACTCCACTTTTCGGTGCGTGCGGGGGACCGAGACACCTTCTGGTGCATCGGCCGCCTCTGTCGCGCGGCCGATAATTCCCCGTAGGATCTCCTCCTACACGACCTCCCTCTCCACTTCACGAGATGCGCATCGCGATCTCCACCGGCGGCGGCGACGCCCCGGGGCTCAACGCCGTCATCCGCGCCGCCGTCCTCTCCGCCATCACGCGCGGCTGGGACGTGCTCGGGATCTGCCGTGGCTACTACGGCCTTCTCGGCGAGGACGACATCATCCCCCTCACGCGTGACTCCGTTCGCGGAATTGCGCACCTGGGAGGGACGATCCTCCGGACCACGAACCGGGGCAATCCGTTCGAGTTCCCCGTGCGCCAAGCCGACGGGTCGTTCATCGAGGTGGATCGGTCAAAGGAGATCTTCGAAAACGCGGACCGCCTCGGGATCGACGCCATCGTCACCATTGGCGGCGACGGTTCGCTCGCCATCGGCCAGCGCCTCTTTGAACGTGGGATGAAGATCGTCGGTGTCCCCAAGACCATCGACAACGACGTCAGCCACACGATCACGACCTTCGGATTCGACACGGCGGTCAACACCGCCATCGAGGCGATCGACAAGCTGCATACCACCGCCGAGAGCCACGATCGCGTGATCGTCATGGAGGTCATGGGACGCCATGCCGGCTTCATCGCGTTGCACTCCGGGGTGGCCGGCACCGCAGACGTTATCCTCATCCCCGAGATCCCCTTCGACATCGAGAAGGTCTGCGCCAAGGTCCGTGCCCGCGACCGCGCGGGGCGCCAGTTCTCGATCGTGGTGGTGGCTGAGGGGGCCTATCCGGTCGGCGGGCAGGAGTCGATCCTGGGCGAATCGCTTCCGGGGCAGGCCAAGCGCGTGGGTGGCATCGCCGGCCGCCTCGCCTGGGAGATCCAGAACCGCACCGGGAAGGAGGCGCGCTCGCTCGTGCTGGGCCACCTGCAGCGCGGTGGTGGGCCGACCGGCTACGATCGCCTGTTGGCGACCCGCTTCGGCGGCGCCGCCATCGAGGCGGTGGAAAAACAGAAGTGGGGGCATATGGTCGCCCTGCAGTCCCCGCACATCGTCACGGTCCCCTTTGTCGACGTGATCAACCACCCGCGCAGCGTCGAGCTGGACCACGACCTGATGCGGACCGCGCGCGCCACCGGGATCTCGTTCGGCGACTAGCGGGTGGCGCGGTCGCCGCGGCTCGGAGCGCGAGGGGGACGCCAAGAGTGAGCGGGGTGTCCCCGTGTCCTCCCCGATCGTCTGCGCTGAGGGACGGGTTCCGGACGCCTCGCGAGGGGCCCCTCCGTTAAGGTGTTGTCTGTGAAGTGGTTAGGTCGACTTGCCGAACGGGGCGACGGCGAGGCACTTTCCGTGCACCGTCACACGGGTAGTTCGATTCCCGATTCGCATGGAGCAGCGGTGATCTCTCGACTCGGCTTGGCGGTGACGATGATGTTGGGGGCGGCGTTGCTGCCGGCGCAGGCCGACGCGCAGGGGCCGCCGCCGGTCCGCTCGCTCGTGCCAATCAAGGCGAAGGCGGAGGGGCGCGAGGAGATCCCGGCGTCGTATCTCCCGCCCGAGGGGATGTGCCGCATCTGGATCGACAACGTCCCGCCGTCGCAGCAGCCTGCCCCGACCGACTGCGCGAGCGCCATCAAGAACCGTCCCTCGAACGGTCGCGTGATCTTCCCGGAGGACGGCCCGCGGGCCCGAAAGGGAGACAAGACGGAGCGCGACGAGAAAGCGACCGGCAAGGGGAGCAAGCCGAGGCGTCCCGGCGAGTAGATTACGGCGTGCTTCGCGCCGTCCAGGATCGCTCGCTCCCGCCGGACCATGACGCCTTCGTTGCGGCCGAGCCGCCGACGGGGCGGGTCATCATCATCGCGCCGACGCGGGCGGCGTGCGAAACCATCGAGATCGCGTTAGGCCTGCATCTCGACACCGTTATCGAGCGGGAGCACGGCGCGGAAGTGCGCGCGCTGGCGGCGTCGGGGACGGGCTTCGGCATCGTGGCCGGCACCGGGACCGGGAAGACGCTCGCGGTGCGTCCCATCGCGCAGGCGATCCTGCGCACCGAGACGCTGCGCATCGGCGTGATCAATCGCGAGCGCGAGGCGACCCCCGAGACGCCCACGTGGAACGTGATCGTGGTGACGACGGGGATCGCGCGCCGCTGGTTCCAGGACGGCGACATCCTCTCCCGCGATACACTGGTCATCGACGAGATCCACCAGACGTCTGCCGAACTCGAGCTCTGCCTCGCGTTAGGCAAGCGGGTCGGCTGCCGCTTCATCTGGCTCTCGGCCACCGTCGATCCGCGCTTCTACGCACAGTACCTGCAGTCGTCGGCGGTGATCCAGTCCACGGCCTTCGACCCGCGCAAGGCGGCGGACGTCCGCGTCGTGCGCAAGGACCCATCCGACTTCCTCGACGACAAGTTCCTGCAGCAGGTGATGAAGCAGAAGCGTGGCGTCGGGATGTTCCTCCCCACGCGTGCCGCCGTGGAGCAGGTGGCGGGACTGGTGGCCGACCGGTTCCGGCGCATCACCTCGGCCTTCTACCACGGCGGCGAGCCGATCCGCGTCATCCGCCCATTCCTGGAGGAGGGGGTGGAGAAGCCCTTCTTCCTGGCGATGACCGCGGCGGGGCAGAGCGCGCTGAACATCAAGGGACTCGATACCGTCATCATCGACGACACGCGCTTCACGAACGTGGTGGAGCGCGGGAAGAACGTCCTCACGCGCACGCATCTCGGGAACAACGAGATCTTGCAGATGGCGGGGCGCGTGCACGGGCGCGTCGACGACGGGAAGGTCTACATCCTGAGCGACCGCGACCTGCACTGGTCGTCGCTCCGGCCCACCGAGCCCGATTTTCAGCTGGCGGGTGATTCAGAGCGCGTGGCGCTCACCTGTGCCGACCTCGGGGTCCGCGCCGATGAACTCGACCTCCCCGTCCCGCTCGACCGCGGCGCCTATCGGCGCGCGCTGCAGCACCTCGAGGGGCGCGGCGTCATCGAGAACGGGCGCCTGTCGCGGTACGGGCGCCTGGTCGAGAAGCTCCCCGTGGAGCGCGAGTGGGCGGAGCTGATCGTGCACGGCGAGGACACGTTGATGCCGTACCTCGCCGTGATGGCCAGCGTGGAGTCGCTGCACCGGATGACGCGCGACGAGCGCGACCTGGGCGGGCTCATCGTCTCGGGGAGCGACCACCTCACGGCCTACAACGTGTATGCCGAAGCGTTCGCGAAGGCCGGCTACATGGGCGAAGTGTACGGGTTGCCGCGGCAGCTCTTCGACGAGGCCGAGATCAATCGCTGGGCCGATCGTCGCGGTGTGCTGGTCAAGGCCATCGAGGATACGGCCCTCGCGATGGCGTCGGTGTATCGTGGCGTCGGCCTCCCGCTCCCCGACGTGATGCCGCTGGTGACCGACGAGGTCCGTCGCGCGTTCTGCGATCTCGTCGCGCGCATCATGCCGTTCGACCTCGTGATCGACGAGGCGACCGTGGACGGGCAGGAGGCCCGCGTCTCGAAGAGCAGCGTCTGCGGGTCGTGGGGGGCGGTGGCGGGGTCGCTGCGATACTTCGCTGACCGTCATGGGGTCCCGCGCGCGGCGATCGAGGGGACGCAGGTCCCGATGGGGCTCGTGCGAAAGTACGCGCAGCGCGGCGAGTCCCGCCTCACGTACGATGGGCGCGGCAAGCGCGACGCCCTCATTCGCGAGTCGCGGCTGACCTACTTCGGCTTCGATCTCGAGCGCGACGAGGACGTGCTCGACGAGTTCCCCGAGGGGCAGGAGCAGGCGGCGCGACGTGCGATCGCCGAGGCGCTGGCGCGAGGCGAGACTCGGCACGTGGCCGTCAAGCGCAATCGTGCGGCCATCGAGGAAGCACGTGAGCTGTACCGGCGCTCCGCCGGGGCCACGCCGCGACTCGGGCTCGCCGAGCTGACGGCGATGTACGAGGAGGCGTTAGGCGAGGTGCGATCGATCCGGGAGTACCGGGGGGCGCCCCTGCGATTGCCGCGGACGGGGTGGGTCTCGCCGGAGGAGCGCGAGCGCCTGCTGGCGCTCCCCGGGCACCTCGACCTGCGCAACAAGCCGGTGGGGATCGAGTACGACGTGGAGGAGGGGGGTGGCGAGGACGGGCGTCCGGCAACGGTCGGCGTCGCGCGGCTGGTCCTCCCCGAGAAGCTGGCGCGGACCCTCGTGGACGAGGAACTCCCGCGCCTGGATCGCCCGCTGCGTTTCGTCGTGCACCGAGGGCAGCGGGGGAGCGTGCGCGCCGCGACGCTGCGCGAGTTGCAGGAACTGCTCGACCGCCCGTGGTCGCCCGATGAACGTCATGCCGGCCGAGAGGAACGGGACGAAGAGCGTCACCGGCGTCGTCGTGAACGAGACGCCGCCGACGTGCGCGGACAGTTTGCGCGTGAGCGTCGGCACGGACGCCCAGGTGGGGGACGAGGGGGAGACGGACGCGGCCGCGACGACCGGAAGGGGCGTGGCGGTGGAGGACGGCGCGGGCGCTAGCGCGGTGTGCGTCGCCTGACGTCAGTGCCGGCACCATGCACGCCGCCACGATGGCAGCGGCAGCGCCGCCACATCGGGTGCGACGCGGAGGTCACGCGTCGGGGAGAACGGCTACGTACGTCTCGCGCTTGAACGGGACGAAGCCGCGCGCGAGGTAGTTGGGGAGGGCGGCCGGGCCGTCGAGCGTGCAAGTGTGTAGCCAGATGCGCGACGCCCCCCACTCCCACCCCTCGTCGATGGCGCGCGCGAGCAGGGCACGGCCGAGCCCGCGCCCATGGCGAGAGGGGACGAGTCCGAAGTACGCGACTTCGACGGCGCGATCGGTCCCCATCGCGAGCTCGAAGTACCCTCCGATCCCGTCCGCATCGCGGAGGATCCAGATCCGGACATCCGGCCGGGCGAGGTAGGTCGCGAGCACCTCATCGCTCCACGACAGGCGGTCCAGCCAGAAGTAGGCTCGCCCCACCTCGCGGTAGAGTTCGCGATAGGTCTCCACCGAGCAGGGCGACTCCTCGGCGATGCTGGCGTCCGCGAGCGGCTTCGGGGCCGCGCGCTCGGCGCCAGGCGCGAGGAGCTGGAGGTAGGTGCGTTCGACCGTCACGGTGCGCATGCGCGGGAAGCTACCGGTCGAGACGCCGAGCATCCATCGCGCTCGACACGCGGAGCCTGCCCGTCCTTCGGCGCCCATATTCCAAGCAAGGCGCCGCGATCCCTCGGACGGACGGTCCCGAGGTGCGAGTTGTCAGACCGGTCGAGTGTCCGCGCAAGGTCCATCAGCCGTGAGGGTTACGCGATTCTCTCCTCAATGCATACAGAAATTGTCGCCTTTTCGTTCTTGCCGATCGGACTCTATGGTCCTATACTGCCGCCGTGAACGAAACCAGATCTCGAATCATCGACGCCGCCGCCGTGCTGATCGCCGAGCGAGGGTTCAAGCGAACCTCGATCGACGACGTCATCGACCGCGCCTCCCTGAGTGGCAAGAGCCACTTCTATCACTACTTCAAGTCCAAGGACCAGCTTGGGCTCGAAGTCCTGAGCCGGCAGTTCGAGAAGTTCGCCGAACGCGGCCTGGCGATCCTTCGCGAGCCGATGATCGAACCGATCGAGCGGCTCAACCTGTTCATCGATTCGCTGGTGGCGCTGCAGACGGAGCGCGGCTTCCGTATCGGCTCGCCGTTCGGGAACCTCGCGTCGGAGATGGCCGACATGCACGAGGGATTCCGCGAGCGCCTCACGCTCGTCTTCGAGCGTTGGGCGTCGCAGATCCAGTCGTTGCTGTGGGAGGCGCGTCCGTTCCTTGTCGAGGACGCGGACACCGGGCGCCTCGCGCGCTTCATCATCGCCACGCTCGAAGGGGCGTTGATGATGTCCAAGGTCAGCCGCGACGCCGAGATGCTGCGGGGAATTGCGGCCGACCTCAAGCGCTTCGTCGCGATGCACATGCGCGAGGGGGTGTCGACATGACGCGGCTGGCGGAGATCGAAGGGTTGCCGACCGAGCGGTCGCTGGATGAGGGCGACCTCGCGAGCGAGTACCTCGTCGATGAGCCGACGTCGGAGGCGTCGCCCAGTCCGGCGCGCATCTCCCGGGCCGACCTGCTGCGCCGCGCGGAGTTCGAGCGCGAGGCGATGCTGCATCTCGATGCCCTCTACAGCTTCGCGCTCAAGCTCTCGCGTTCGCGCGACGACGCCGAGGACCTGGTGTCCGACACGATGCTACGCGCGCTCGAGCGGTGGGAGCAGTACCGGTTGGGGACCAACATCCGCGCCTGGCTGTTCACGATCCTCTATCACCTCTTCGTCAGCCGCAAGCGGCGCATCGATGCGCGTGAAGTGCTGGCGCCGGACGATTCCGATGGCGGCGCACCGTTCGAGCCGGTCGGCGAGACCGATCCCGAAGGGGCGTTTTACAACTCGTTCATCGACGAGCAGGTGGTGGCCGCGATCCAGGCCCTGCCTGGCGAGTACCGCTCGGCGGTGATGCTCAGCGACGTGCAGGGGATGCGGTACGCCGAAGTCGCACAGGTCCTCGGCGTCCCCGAGGGGACGGTGAAGTCGCGCCTGTTCCGTGGGCGCCGGATCCTGCAGAAGAAGTTGCGCAGTTACGCGACGGAGATGGGATACATCCGCACGAGCGCCCTGCCTAACGGCTAGGGCGAGGCGACGGATATTCGGGCGGGGGCGGGAGCGCAGCATGGCGCCCCCGCCCCCGCTGCCGTTCAGGCCTGGCTCGGATCGCCGTGCGCGTCGCCGTTCCCCGCGCGGGGCAGCTCGTCGCCCTGACGCTCGCGCTCGCGAAAGCGCGCTGCCTTGGCGCGGTTGCCGCAGGTGGCCATGTCGCACCAGCGCCGGCGCCCGTTGCGCGTGGCGTCGAAGAAGACGCGCGAACAGCGGGGGTCGCCGCAGCGCCGCACCCGCAGCAGTTCGCCGGCGATGAGCGAGTCGGCCGCGGACTCGACGACGGGGATGATCAGTCCGGCGAAGGCGTCGCCGACCGGCACGAAGGCACGCGCGAACGACCCATCGGCGCGGCTCTCGACGCGGCGCGTTCCCGCGCTGCGCCCGAGCACGCGGTTGATTTCGGCGAGCGCATCGCCCCGGACTCGTTCGGAGTTGGCGCCCCGCTCGGCGAGTGCTCGCATGGCGGCGCGCACGCGTCGCGCATCGACCAGTGCGGCCGCGGCGCCCGCCGGTTGCTGCTGGGCGCGTCGCCGCATCCCCAGTGCACGCTCCGCGTCGAGAATCCCGACCACCTCGAGAAAGCGCACGAGCGCTTCGAAGTCCCGCAGCAGGTCGAGGCGCGCGCTGCGTCGCACGTCGTCGGTGTTCACGAAGTCGAGCCAGAGCCGTTCACCGATGAGGATGAACGGGGATGGCACGGCGCGCGAGTGGGGCGACGGCCGTACAGCATGCAGCGGGGCGTGCGCGTGGAGGGATGGCATGGGCGCCCTAGCTTATCCCGCCCCCCGAACGGGAGCAAGGAGCGCCGTCGGTCCCTGCCGCCCCTTAGATTTCCCCCGCCGGTCCGACCGGACCGGTGTGCCCCGAACCCTCGTCGTCGTCCATGCATTTCCCGCACGCGCCGCGCATCGCCGTGGGCTCCCGCAACCCGGTCAAGGTCGGGGCGGTGACGCAAGTCGTTAGGCAGTGGCAGGCGGCGGCGCGCATCGAGGGCGTGGCCGTGGCGTCCGGCGTTCCCGACCAGCCGCGCGGCGACGACGAGACGCGCCGCGGCGCCGCCACGCGCGCGCGTGCCGCGCGCGCCGCGCTCGATGCGGACATCGGGATCGGGATCGAGGGTGGCGTCGTCGATGATGACGGCGTGACGATGCACACCTGTGCGTGGGCCGCCGTCGCGTTGCGCGACGGACGCGAGTTCATCGGCGGGTCGCTGGCCATGCCGCTACCGCCCGCGGTCGCGGAACTCGTGCGGCGCGGCGTCGAACTCGGCCACGCGATGGACATCATCACCGGCGGACGGGATACCAAGCATGGCGCCGGCGCGGTGGGCATCCTGACCAATGGCCTGATCGACCGGCAGAGGGCGTACGAGATCCTCGTGACCTACGCCTTGTCGCCGCTCATCGCCTCCGACTACTGGGATGGCGTGGACGTGGCCACCGCCACCGCGACGGGGGCCTGATGCGGCGCGCGCCGTTCATCATTCACGAACGCGTGCGATGGGGCGATTGCGATCCCATGGGGATCATTCGCTACGACGCCTACACCCGCTTTTTCGAGTTGGGCGAGTCGGAGATGTTCCGGTCGCTCGGCATCGGCTACGCCGCCTTTGCCGAACGCTTCGGGATCACGCTGCCGAGGCGGGTGATGCACCTCGAGTTTCCGTCGCCGCCGCGCCTGGACGAGCTCCTGGAGCTGCACGTGTACGTGTCGGAAGTGGGCGGGAGCTCGTTGCGCCTCAACTTCGACGCGTACGGCGACGGTGGGGCGCTGCGCATGGAGGGCTTCCTCGTCCTCGTCTGCGTGCACGACGGCCCGGAGCGCGGCGACGCGATCCGTGTCAAGCGCTGGCCGCCGGCCTTCCTGGAGACACTCGCCCCGGTTCGATTCCGTGTTGACGAGGCGCGCGCGACGCGCCTGGAGAACGTCCAATGAGCACGCCTGCCACTCCGCCCGATAGCTACTACCGCAAGGGATTCGGCCTGGGGTCGGAAGTCCGCGACGACCTGGCCGCCGACTACACGGGACGGCTCGTCGACCTCCTGCGTGCGCGAGACTACACGTTGACAGCGGGCGACGTGACCGTCCGGCTGGCCAAGGAATTCGGCTTCTGCTACGGCGTCGACCGCGCGGTGGAGTATGCGTACCAGACGCGGCGCAAGTTCCCGGACCGGCGCCTCTTCCTGCTGGGGGAGATCATCCACAATCCCCACGTCAACGACAACCTGCGGCGCATGGGGATCGAGATCCTCGAGCCGCTGGAGGGAGCGCGGGACGGTGAGCCGCGCTTCGACTTTTCCGTCGTCGCTCCTGAAGATGTCGTGATCCTCCCCGCGTTCGGCGTGACGGTTGCCGACTTCGCGGCGCTGCGCGAGCGCGGGGGGGTGATGGTCGACACCACCTGCGGGAGCGTGCTCAACGTCTGGAAACGCGTGGAAGCGTACGCGCGTGACGGCTTCACCTCCCTCATCCACGGGAAGTACTACCACGAGGAGACGCGGGCCACGGCGTCTCAGGTGCTCAAGTATCCCGGCGGGCACTACCTGGTCGTGCGCGACATGTCGGAGGCGGAGGCGGTCTGCGCCTACATCACGTCGTTGGGGGCCGGGGCGGTCAACGCGGCGGCGCGCGAGGCGTTCGCCCATCGATTCGCCAAGGCCGCCTCCCCGGGCTTCGACCCGGATCTGCACCTGCGCCGCATCGGGGTCGCCAACCAGACCACGATGCTCGCCCGCGAGTCGCTGGAGATCGGCGAGGTGGCCGGCGAGGCGATGGCGCGAGCGTTCGGCCCGGAGTATCGCGCGGCGAACTTCCGGACCTTCGACACGATCTGCTCGGCGACGCAGGATCGGCAGGACGCGGTCAACGAACTGCTGAAGGAGCCGCTCGACGCGATGGTCGTGGTCGGAGGGTTCAATTCCAGCAACACGATCTCGCTCGCGGCGCTGTGCGCCGAGCACGTCCCCTCGTACCACGTCGAGGACGCGGAGGCGATCGAACCGGCGACGCGCTCGCTCCACTATCGGGTGGCCGGGGTGAAACACGTGGAAGCGGACGCGACCGATTGGCTCCCGCCGAGCGGGGCCGTGCGCGTGGGGCTGACGGCCGGCGCCAGCACGCCCAACAACAAGATCGGGGAAGCGGTGGCGCGCATCTTCGCCACGCGCGGCATCGCCGTAGATTCGATCGTGTGAAGTTCCCGTTCCTCTCGAAGGCTCGCCCTGCCTTTCCGACCGCCGCCGACTTCGGCTTCCTGGAGCTGCGGGGCGGGGGTTCGCGCGTCGTCATCGTCCCGTCGTTAGGTGGCAAGCTCACCGAACTGGAGATGGGCGGACGGCAGTGGCTGTGGACGAGCGACATCGTGCCGCTGTCGCGGGGGATCGACGGGACCTCGTACCTGGAGTCGGGCGACAGCGGGGGATTCGACGAGTGCTTCCCGACGGTGTCGGCGTGCCGCGTCCCCGGATGGGTCCGCGCCTTCGGCGGCATCGAGCTGCCGGACCACGGCGAGCTCTGGTCGCAGGAACCGGTGCTCACCGTGCGCACCGGGGCCGACGGACAGCGTGCCATCCTCACCTGGCGCGGCGTGCGCTTCCCGTACCGACTGCAACGGGACATCAGGGTTGCGCCTGACGGAACGGTGCACATGGAGTACGCCCTGGCCAACGACGGCACTGAGCGCCTCCCGTTCCTCTGGGCGGCGCACCCGATGTTCCCGATGAGCGCCGAGACGCGCGTGGTCCTCCCGGAAGGCGCCCGGCTGCGCGTCTTCGCGCGACACGAGATCGAACTCGGCGAAGTGCGCTCCGAGCATCGCTGGCCGTTCATCCGCGGCAGCGGGAAGGTCTACGACTTCAGCCACCCGTTCGCCGCCGCCAAGCGGTACGCCTGCAAGCTCTTCGTCGACATGCCCGAGGGGTGGGCGACGCTGCGCGAGGGGAACCAGGAGCTGGCGATGCGATTCGATCCCACGCTCGTGAGCCACGTCGGCGTCTGGCTCAACAAGAAGGGGTGGACCCCGTTTCGGCGCGAGGAGCCGTATCTCAACCTCTCGCTGGCCCCGTGCATCGGCGCCCCCGACGCCTTGAGCGACGCCCTCGGCGACTGGAAGAGCGCGGCATGGGTCGAACCGGGGGGCGAGCACCGGTGGTGGGTGAGCTACGAGGCACGGACGGTCGTGACGGAGCCGGAGACGCGCGGCAGCTGAGTTTGCCGAGGGGCGCGCGGGGCGACAGCTTCCCTCGCGTCCCCTTTCCCGAGGCCTGCTCGTGTTCGTGCGCTCCTCTCGTCGCTGGTGGACGTCGGTGCTCGTCGCCGTCCCGATCCTCTCGTGTGCAGCTGCCGGGCTCGCGCAGGGGCAAAGCGGGCCGCCCTACGACCTCCTGATTCGCGGCGGCACCGTCGTCGATGGCACGGGGCGCGCGCGATACCGCGCCGACGTCGCCGTGCAAGGGGATCGCATTGCGCGCGTGTCGACGACCCCGATCGACCCGACGGGCGCACGCCGGGTGATCGACGCCACTGGGCGCATCGTGGCGCCGGGGTTCATCGACCTGCACGCACACCTCGAACCGCTCTTGCGCCTGCCGGCCGCTGAAAGCCACGTGCGGCAGGGGGTGACGCTGGCCCTCGGCGGCCCCGATGGCGGGAGTCCACTGCCGCTGGCGCCGTACATGGATTCGGCGCAGCGGGCCGGGCTCGGCATCAACGTCGCGTACCTCGTCGGCCACAACGCGATCCGCACGCGGGTGATGGGGCTCGCCGATCGCGCCCCCACCGCACCGGAGCTGGCGCGCATGCAGGCGCTGGTCGAGGAGGGGATGCGCGACGGCGCCTTTGGCCTCAGCACCGGGCTGCGCTACATCCCCGGCTTCTATTCGGCGACCGACGAGGTCGTGGCGCTCTCGCGAGTGGCCGCCGCGCGCGGTGGGATCTACACGTCGCACCTGCGCGAGGAGGGGCTGGGGCTGTTCGAGGGGGTCGGCGAGGCGATTCGGATCGGGCGGGAGGCGCGCATCCCGATCGTCCTCACGCATCACAAGGCGATCGGCAAGGCGATGTGGGGGCAATCGGTGCGGACCCTGGCGATGGTCGACTCGGCGCGCGCCGCGGGGATCGACGTGATGATCGACCAGTATCCGTACACGGCGAGCCAGACCGGGCTCTCGGTGCTCATCCCGCCGTGGGCGTTGGCCGACGGCGACAGCGCCCTCGCCCGTCGCATGCGCGACCCGGTCCTGCGCGACAGCATCCTGCGCGGGGTGATCGACTACATCGTCAACGACCGTGGGGGGGGCGACATCCGTCGGGTGCAGTTCGGCCGGGTGGCGTGGCAGCCGGCGCTGGAGGGGAAGACGCTGTTCGATTGGGCGACGCAGCGCGGCGTCCCGACGACGCCCGAAGGGGCGGCGCCGCTGGTCGTCGAGGGGCAGCTCAACGGGGGGGCGACGATGATCTACCACGTGATCGACGAGGGCGACGTGCGGCGGATCATGCAGCATCCCCAGACGATGATTGCGTCTGACGGTCGGCTCACCGTCCCGGGTGAAGGGGCGGCACATCCGCGGGCGTACGGGACCTTCCCGCGGGTGCTGGGGCGCTATGTGCGCGAGGTCGGGCTGCTGACGCTCGAGGAGGGGGTGCACAAGATGACCGGCATGCCGGCCGCCCGGCTCGGCCTAACGGGGCGCGGGGTGATTGCCGAGGGGGCCTCGGCCGACCTCGTGGTCTTCGACGCGGCGACCGTGGCCGACCGGGCAACGTTCGCCGATCCGCACCAGTATCCCGCCGGTATCGGCGACGTGCTGGTGAACGGGGTCCCGGTCGTGTCGGGGGGAACGATGACGGCGGCCCGTCCCGGGAAGGTGTTGCGGCACGTGCCGTCGCGGTGAGGTGAGCGGGAGGGGGGGAGCGAGTGTGGTGCCCCTCCCACCGATGCGTCGGGGTGCGATGCGTGACGTGGTTGCTTGACGGGTCCGCGATTGCGCGCCATGCTAGCGGTCTCGCGCCTCGGTTGACGGGCGCGGGATGACCTCCCTCCTTCCGGAGCTTCAGCATGGCAGAGATCAACGTCTCGGTGAACGGGCGTGCGTATACGCGCGACGTCGAGCCGCGCACCTTGCTCGTCCACTTCCTGCGCGATGCGCTTGGCCTGACGGGCACGCACGTCGGTTGCGATACCAGCCAGTGCGGCGCATGCACGGTGCTGTTGGATGGTCGCGGCGTGAAGTCGTGCACCGTCCTGGCGGTGCAGGCCAACGGCGCGAGCGTGACCACCGTGGAAGGGCTCGAGACAAACGGGCAGTTGCACCCGTTGCAGGCGGCCTTCCGCGAGGCGCACGGGTTGCAGTGCGGCTTCTGCACGCCCGGGATGATCATGTCGAGCGTGGACCTGCTGTCGCACAACCCCAATCCGACGGAGTCCGAGATCCGGCACGCCCTCGAGGGGAACCTGTGCCGTTGCACGGGCTACCAGAACATCGTGAAGGCGGTGCAGCAGGCCGCGCACACCATGGCGGGCGGCTCTGCCGTCGCCGCCGACTGAGGATCACACATGGCTACGACAGCAGAACCGGGCGCCTCGCTGATTGGCGCGAGCATCAGGCGCAAGGAGGATCCCCGGTTCATCACGGGGAAGGGGCGCTACACGGATGACGTGAAGTTCCCGGGTCAGACGTACGCCGCGTTCGTGCGCTCGCCGCATGCCAACGCGACCATCAATTCCATCGATGCTAGCGCCGCGCTGGCGATGCCAGGGGTGCACGCGGTGCTCACCGGCGAGGACATGAAGGCGTCGGGAGTGAACCCGATCCCGCCCGGGTGGCTGCACCCGGGGATCAAGATCGCCGAGTTCCGTCCATTGGCGGTGGGGAAGGTGGCGCACGTCGGGAATGCGGTGGCGGTGGTGATCGCCGACTCGCCGACGCTTGCCCGCGATGCGGCCGACCAGGTGATGGTCGACTACAGCGATCATCCGGCGGTGGCCGATGCCGTTGCCGCCCTCAAGCCAGGGGCCCCGCAGGTGCATCCCGATGCGCCGGGGAACGTCGTCTTCACGTGGGCGTTAGGCGACGCGGCCGCGACCGATGCGGCGATCGCCGGGGCCGCGACGGTGGTGAAGACGCACCTCGTCAACCAGCGCCTCATCGCCAACGCCATCGAGCCGCGGGCGTCGCTCGCCAACTACGACGCGGCGGCCGATGAGCTCACGCTGTACGTGACGTCGCAGAACCCGCACGTGCACCGCCTCATCATGGGGGCCTTCGTGCTCGGGTTGCCTGAGCACAAGTTCCGCGTGATTGCGCCTGACGTCGGCGGCGGTTTCGGCTCCAAGATCTTCATCTATCCCGAGGAGTGCGTGGTGGCGTGGGCGTCGAAGACGCTGGGCCGCCCCGTGAAGTGGACGGCGACGCGCAGCGAGTCGTTCCTGACCGACGCGCACGGCCGTGACCACGACACCGACGTCGAGATGGCGTTCGATGCGGGCGGGAAGATCGTCGGATTGCGCGTGAAGACGATCGCGAACCTCGGGGCCTACCTCACGCTCTTCGCCCCGGCCGTGCCGACGTACCTGTACGGCACGCTGCTCTCCGGGCAGTACAACATCCCGGCGATCCACGTCGACGTGACGGCGGCCTACACGCACACGACACCGGTCGACGCCTATCGCGGCGCCGGTCGCCCCGAGGCGACGTACCTGCTCGAGCGGACGATGGACGTAGCGGCGAAGCAGCTGGGGATCGACCCCGCCGAGTTGCGGCGGCGCAACCTGATTCCCGCGAACGCCTTCCCGTTCCAGACGGCGGTGGCGCTGCAGTACGACAGCGGCAACTACGAGCCCGCGCTCGACAAGGCGCTGGCGATGATCGACTACACGGGGCTGCGCGCGATGCAGGCGACCGGGCGCACCCAGGGGAAGTACATCGGCATCGGCCTCTCGGCGTACATCGAGGCGTGCGGTCTCGCGCCGTCGCACATCGTCGGCTCGTTAGGGGCGCAGGCGGGGCTCTACGAGTCGGGGGTGGTGCGCATCCATCCCACCGGCAAGGTGACGGTACTGACGGGGTCACACTCGCACGGACAGGGGCACGAAACGACGTTCGCGCAGATCGCGGCCCAGGAGCTGGGATGCGGGATCGACGACGTCGAGATCGTGCACGGCGACACGGGGCGCGTCCCCTTCGGCATGGGGACCTACGGGTCGCGTTCCGGCGCGGTCGGTGGGGCGGCGCTCTTCAACTCGTTGCAGAAGATCAAGGAGAAGGGGCGGCGCATCGCGGCGCACCTGCTCGAGGCGGCGCCGGAGGACGTGGACTTCGCCGGCGGCAACTACTTCGTGAAGGGATCGCCGTCGCGCTCGAAGGGCTTCGGTGAGGTCGCCCTGGCGGCGTATCTCGCGCACAACCTGCCGCCGGAGATGGAGCCGGGGCTCGAAGCGACGACCTTCTTCAACCCGGGGAACTTCGTCTTCCCGTTCGGGGTGCACATCGCCGTCGTCGAGGTCGACGCCGACACCGGCCATGTCACGGTGCTCCGCTACGTGGCCGTCGACGATTTCGGCAACATCATCAATCCGATGATCGTCGAGGGGCAGCTCCATGGCGGCATTGCGCAGGGCACCGCGCAGGCGCTGTGGGAAGGGGCGCAGTACGACTCCAACGGCCAGCTGCTGACCGGCTCGATGATGAACTACGCGCTCCCCAAGGCGGAGTTCCTCCCGAACTTCGAGACGGGCGCGACCTGCACGCCGTCTCCCGTCAACCCGTTAGGCGTGAAGGGGGCTGGCGAGGCGGGAACGATCGCCTCGACCGCCGCCGTTGCCAACGCGGTCAATGACGCCCTCTCACCCTTCGGCATCACCCACCTCGACATGCCGCTGACGCCTCCCAAGATCTGGCAGGCGATCCACGCGTCGAAGGGAGGGAACTGACCATGTATCCAGCATCCTTCGAGTACCACACGGCGTCGAGCGTGCAGGACGCGCTCGCCATGCTCGCCCAATACGGTGACGACGCCAAGATCCTGGCCGGGGGGCACTCCCTGATCCCCGTGATGAAGCTGCGCTTCGCGGCACCGGCGCACCTCATCGACATCGCGCGCATCCCGGCGCTGTCGGCCATCACCGACGGCGGGAACGCCGTGCATGTCGGGGCGACCGCCCGTCACGCCGACGTCGTGTCGTCGGCGGTGATCAAGGCCAAGGCGCCGCTCCTGTCCGAAGTCGCCTCGCACATCGGCGATCCGCTCATCCGCAACATGGGGACGATCGGTGGGTCGCTGGCCCACGCCGATCCCGCGGCCGACCTGCCGGCCGCCATGCTGGCGTTAGGCGCGACCCTGGTCGCGACTGGCGCCGCCGGCGCGCGGCAGATTGCGGCTGACGACTTCTTCACCGACGTCTTCACCTCGGCCCTGCGCCCGGACGAACTCCTCACGGAGGTGCGGGTGCCGGCGCAGGGGGCGGGGAGCGGCGGGGCGTACGAGAAGCACCCCGATCCGGCGTCCGGCTACGCGATCGTCGGGATTGCGGCGCAGGTGCAGGTGAGCGGCGGGAACTTCGCCGCCGCCCGCATTGGCATGACCGGGTTGGGCCCCAAGGCCATGCGCCTGACGGCGGTGGAAGCGGCGCTCGCCGGGAAGCCGGCAACGGCCGCGACCGTCGCGGCGGCCGCCGCGCATGCCGCCGATGGTCTCGTCTTCGTCGATGATTCCAGGGGGAGCGCGGCGTACAAGGCCAACCTCGCCACGGTCTTCACCCGGCGCGCCCTCACCCGGGCGCTGGCGGCCGCGACGGCGTAATGCCCTCCGGTAGCACTCGGCCCCCGGCGATACCGCACGCGGTGTCGCCGGGGGCCGTGTCGTTGTGGCGTCGTGCCCGCCCCTACGACCGTTTCCCGAACAGTCCGGAGAGCCAGGAGACGAAAACCTTCCACAACAGGGGGAGCGCTCGCAGCTCCTCACCGTGCGCGACCGCTGGTGCCGTCGATGGCGTCGGCACGCGCGCGGCGACCGGGCTCTCGGTGCCCGCGGTGCCCGCGGTGCTCGCAGCGGGCGGCGTCTCCGGTGGAGCGCCTAACGCGTCGTGAGCGGCTGGCGACGCAACGTCGACGACGGCAGGGGCGGCCTCGGCGACCTCGCTCGCATGCGCCGCCTCGAGCTTGGCGCGGACCGACTCGGCGAACTGCTTGAACAGCTGCTTGTTGACCGACTCGATAAGGCCGCGCCCGAACTGCATCACGCGCCCGGCGATCTCGATCGCCGCGTCGACGCTGACTTCGCTCGTACCGTCCGCCTGCGCCGTGACGTGGCCCGTCATCGTCATGCGGGCCGAGCCCGGGCCACCGCTCTCCTTCCCCTCGGCGACGATCTGCATACGCCGCTCGGCGTCGTCGACCTTGGCGAGGCTGGCCTTGCCAGCGTACGCGGCGGTGATCGGCCCGACCTTCACCTTCACCCGCCCTGCGTACGTCTGCGCGTCGATTGTCCCCGTGAGCTCGGCGCCGGGGAGGCAGGTGACGACCTCGGCCGGGTTCTTGAGAAACTGCCACACCCGGTCAGGCGGCGCGGCAACGCGGAAGGTTTCGTTGAGGGTAAGCGACATGAGAGGCGGGAGACGAGAGACGGGAGACGGGCGTGCACGCCAAGGCGCGGCGCGCGAAACAGTCAATCCGTCCAGCATGCGCCGGTCGAGTACAACGCGCGGTTAGGAACATACCCGCCCCCCCCAAGCCTCGCATCCCGCGCCGACGATCTCCCGGCTCCCGCCGAAGGCCTAGTAGTTGATCTGCGCCTGCAACCGCAGGAAGCGCCCCTTCTGGTGATTGCCGATCGTGGCGGCGTCTTCGAAGACGCGGTCCGACGACGTGTACTGTGCGGTCAACTCGAAGTTGCTGAACGGGAGCCACTCGACACCGGCCTCGGCCTCGTGCACCTCATAGTGCCGCGCATCCTGCTCGACCTTCTTGCCGCCGTGGTAGCTGTGCAAGCGGGCGAAGGGCTGGATCACCTGCCCGTGCGTGCGCCACCGGTACATCGTCTGCACGAAGCCACCCTGAAGCGAGCGGTCGTCGATGGAGCGCGTGCCCGACACGAACTCCGGTCCCTTCCCCCAGTTGTACTCTGCCACCACGCCGAACGGTTGCGCATACCAGGTGAAGGAGAGCGCGACGCGGTCGTCCTGGTACTCGGGGAGCGAACGCACGTTGGCCGACTTGGCCGGGAGGACGAAGCGGCCGTTGTAGCCGCTGATCCCGGCTTCGACGAACTGGCCGTTCGCCAGGCGCCACGGATAGCTCAGGCGCATGACCGTGTGCAGCGAGTTGTTCGCTTCGGGACGGTTGGCCGTCTGGCCGTTCATGACGCCCAGGCCGAAGACGCCGTAGTCGCCGGTCCCCTTGAACCCGCTGTCGACGAGAATCTTGAAGCGCTGGCGGGCCTTGGTCGACGCCCAGTAGTAGAAGACGCCCATGTCGCGCTCGTTAGGTATCGCGCTGTTGAGGGCGTCGTTCCGGTCGAGCGGGAGACGGTTCTGCGACGACTGCAGGTTCTCGAAGCCGAAGGGGACCTTGCTCTGCCCGATGCGCAGCCGGTGCTCCTTCTTGGTGTCGAGCGAGAGGTCGAAGTACGCGTCGCGCAGCTGCAGGTAGTGCAGCGAGCCTGCGGCGTCGGTTCCGTAGTCGGGCTGGATGTAGATCGAGACGCGCGGATGCACGTCGCCACTGATTACGAGACGGCCGCGCCGCAGGAAGATCCCACCGTTGTTCCCGATCGAGCGGTCACACTGCGAGCAGTTGAGACTGGGGTTCGTCTCGAGCAGGCGGTTGTAGCGCAGCTGCGCATACCCGCGGAGCGAGATGCGGTCGTACCAAGGACGAGCGGGAGCCGGCTGGGCGGCAGGCTTGGCGCTCGGCGCAGCGGTGGGGCGTTCAACAGAGGCCGGCGCGACCGAGTCGCGCGGCGCCTGGGCGACGGCGACGATGGGAACTACCAGGATCGCGGCGAGCCAGCGGGCGTTCCGCAGAAGAGAAGGCATGTGCCTTGGGCTTTCGAGACGAATGGGGTGGGCCGGCGGCGCACCCCCCTCGGGAGGGAGATCTCCCGTTACAATTCGAGGGGAAATCTGTTACAAAAGGGCGTGCGACCAACGCGTAACGGCGACCGTGACGGACTCGTTACACGATGATGACGGGCGCACGGCGCGTGAGGGGCGCAATACCATTGGGGGGACGGCAACTCCCGGCGCGACGTCGGGACGCCACGGCACCTTCCGAGGAATCGACGCGGTGAAAGAAGAGATTCGCAGGGTCCAGGACGTGATGGAGCGCGAGGCGTACATCACCGACCGGCAGGTCGCCACGTCGGTCTTCCTCGCCTCCGCGTTGGGAAAGCCCTTGCTCGTCGAAGGGCACCCGGGGGTCGGCAAGACCGAGATCGCCAAGGTGCTGGCGCAGGTGCTGGGCACGGAGCTGATCCGGCTGCAATGCTACGAGGGGCTGGATGCGTCCACCGCGCTGTACGAGTGGAACTACCCGCGGCAACTGTTGCACATCAAGCTCGGCGAGACGGCACCAGGATCGCTCGCGGAGAAGGAAGCGACGCTCTTCAGCGATGCCTTCCTCCTCAAGCGCCCGCTGCTGGCCGCCATCACGCACCACGGCACGCCCCCCGTCCTCCTCATTGACGAGGTGGACCGAAGCGACGAGGAGTTCGAGGCCTTCCTCCTGGAGATCCTCTCCGACTTCCAGGTCACGATCCCCGAGATGGGGACGATTCGCGCCGAGACGCGCCCGGTGGTGGTGCTCACCTCCAATCGCACCCGCGAGCTCTCCGAAGCGCTGCGCCGGCGCTGCCTGTACCTGTGGATCGACTATCCGTCGTTCGAGAAGGAACTGCGCATCGTCCGGACCAAGGTTCCCGGACTCAGCGAACAGCTCGCCCGCGAAATCACGGGGGTGCTGCAGTCGCTGCGGCGCATGCGACTGTCCAAGCACCCCGGCGTGGCCGAATCGCTGGATTGGGCAGCGGCGCTCGTGGCCCTGCACGCCGATCACCTCGACGAGACGGTGGTTCGCGAGACGATGGGCTGCTTTCTCAAGGATGACGGAGACTTCCGGCTGCTCGAGCACGAACTCGACGCGGGTCGTCTCGCGGCGCTCGCTTCCTTCGCCGGTTAGGGAGAGCGTATGACGGAGCGGGTGGCCCCGCCGCCTCCGGCCGACCTGCTGGCCACGGTCGTCACGCTCTGTCGCCTGTTGCGCGAGCGCGGAGTCGCCGCGACGCCCGCTGAGTCGATCGATGCGACGCGCTCGCTGGCGGTCGTCGACCTCTTCGACCGTGAGGACGTGCGACTCGCGTTGCGTTCGGTCCTCGTGAGTCGGCGCGACGACTTCGACGCCTTCGACGCCGCATTCGCCGAGGTGTGGTCCGTGGCCTGGGGGATTCCGTCGCCCATCCCGCTCCCCGGTCCTCGCCGGGAGATGATCAAGCCGCCCACCCCGGCCCCGCCGCGCCAGCCAGCGGTCTCCCTACAGAACTGGATGAAGCCATCGGAGGCGGAGGGCAGTGATCCCATCACCGTGCGGGCCGCCAGCGACAACGAGTCGCTGGGGGCGCGCGACTTCGCGCAGTACGCGGCCGAGGACGACGCGGCCTTTGCCGCGCTCGCCCGTCGCATCGCGCGTCGGTTGACGCTGCGTCGGTCACGCCGCTGGAAGGCCGCGCGTCGCGGGCGCCGACTCGACCTTCGGCGTACGGTGCGTTCGTCGCTCCGCACGGGGGGCGATGCGATCCGACTGGAGCGTCGCTCCCCGAAGATCCGGCGCACGACGCTCGTGGCGTTATGCGACGTGTCGGGATCGATGGAGCTGTACGCGCGCTTCCTGCTGCAGTTCCTGCACGCGCTGCAGAACACCTTTGCGCGCGTCGAGACGTTCGCCTTCGCGACGCGGCTGAGCCGGCTCACGCCACTCCTGCGCGGGGTGCACTATCGCGAGAGTCTGCGCGACCTGGGGCGTGAGGTGCAGGATTTCTCTGGTGGCACGCGCATCGGCGCGTCGCTGCGCACCTTCCTCGACCGTCATCCCAAGCTGGTCGATCGTCGCACGATCGTGCTCGTCATGAGCGACGGGTGGGACGTGGGTGACCCGGCGGTCCTCGCCGAGTCGCTGCGTGTCTTGCATCGTCGCGCGGGGCGCGTGATCTGGCTCAATCCACTGATGGGTGCGGCCGACTACAGGCCCGATACGCGTGGCATGCAGGCGGCGCTTCCATACATCGACGTGCTCGCTCCCGGGCACAACATGGATGCGCTGCAGAAGCTGGTGCGGCATCTCGCCGTCTGAGCGTTCGTCCGCCGCCCCCACTCGCCCGCCGGTTCCTCCTCCGCCATCTTCCGACGATGACTGATGCGTTTTCGCTCCCCAGCGGCCCGGCGGCGGTCGCCACCTTGATCGCCACCGAGGGCACGTCGCCCAAGGAGGCCGGCGCCAAGATGTGGGTCGATGCCTCCGGGGCCATCGTGGGGGCCGTCACGATCGGCGGCTGTGTCGACGCCCGCGTGATCGAGGAGTCGGCGCGTGTCCTGGCCGAGGGCCGGGCGATGGTGCTGGAGATGTCGTTAGGCGACGAGGATGCCTGGGCGCTGGGGATGACCTGCGGGGGATCGATCGAGGTCCTCATCGAGCCGGTGAATGCCGCGGCCCCCGCCGACCCGATCGCGCGGGCGCTGCGCCTGGCGCAAGAGGAGATGACCGCCGGTCGCCGTGTCGTGATCGTCGCGCCGCTCGACGGACGCGCCGAGCGCCTCGTCGTCTTCGAGCGGGGGCAACGGGCCGGGACCCTGGGTGAGCCCGCCCTCGACGCAGCCGCCATGGCCGCCTGCACGGCGTATTTTGAGCGTGGACGCTCAGGGACCAGCACTCTCGAGCAGGCGTCGGGAGCGACACGCCTCTACTTCGAGGTGCACGCCCCACCCAGTACGCTGGTCGTCTTCGGCGCGACGCACGTGGCGATGCCGTTGGTCGAGATGGCGCGCGTGCTCGGGCTGCGCACGGTCGTCGTCGACGGGCGCGAGCGCTTTGCCACCCGCGAACGATTCCCGACGGCCGACGAACTCATCGTCGGGATGCCCTCCGAGATCGCCGAGCGCCTGCCGCTTGGCGCGCACTCGCTCGTCGTGCTGCTGTCGCACGACTACAAATACGACTTGCCGGTGCTGCGGGCCGTCCTCGCGTCCGAGGCTGTCTACGTGGGGTGCCTCGGGAGTGCGCGCCGCGGCAAGGCGATGCTCGAGTTCCTGGCCGACGAAGGGGTGCCGTCGGCGCAACTCGAGCGCGTGCGCATTCCTGTCGGGCTGGATATCGGCGCGCGGAGCGCATCCGAGATCGCCTTGAGCGTGCTGTCGGAGGCGCTCGCGGTGGAACGCGGGCGCGCGGGAGGGGCGATGCGCGACCGTCGGCGCGCCGCGAGCGACGGCGCGGCGTGAAGGCGATACGGCACGCGCGGGCGCGCGACGGCGACGCGCCGACGGCCGGACAGGTGCTCGCGCACGACGTGCGCGACGCCGCGGGACGCATAGCGCTCGCCAAGGGGACGCGTCTCGACGCGGGGGCCGTGGCCCTCCTGCCGGCGCTTGCGTGGGACGAACTGCACCTCCTCGCCCTGGGCGCAGACGACGTTCACGAACGACACGCCGGCGAGCGGCTCGCCGCCGCCTCGGCCGGCGCCGGCGTCCGGGTCGGGGCGCTCGCGGCCGGGGCGTGGCCCCTCGAGTCCACGCATCGCGGAATCCTCGAGGTGCGCCGGGACGCACTGGACGCCGTGAACCTGGTGGACGGACTCTGCGTCTACACCCTGTTCGACGGTCAGGTCGTCGATCGCGGGGAGGTCGTGGCACGGGCGAAGATCATCCCGTTCGCGATCGAGGAGGCGACGCTCGCCCGCGGTGAGCGGGAAGCGCGCGACGCCGGTGGCGTCGCCACGGTGCGCCCGTTTCATGCGATGCGCGTGGGTGCGGTCGTGCAGGAATCGTTAGGTTCTCGCGCCATGGCGCGCTTCGAGGAGGCGCTCGGCGAGAAGGTGGAGTGGTTCGGCTCGACGCTCCTCCCCCCCGCCTTCGTCCCCCCTGAGGCGGATGCGATCGCGAGTGGGATCGAACAGCTGCTCGCGGCCGGGGCGCGGGTCGTGGCCGTCGCCGGATCGCGTCCGATGGATCCGCTCGACCCGGCGTTCGACGCGCTGCGTCGCGTCGGGGCGCATCTGGAGCGGCAAGGGGTGCCCGCCCACCCCGGCTCCCTCGTCTGGTTGGCGCGCGCGGGCGAGGCGCCGATCGTGGGGATGCCGGCCTGCGGGCTCTTCTCCCAGGCCACGGTCTTCGACCTCATCCTGCCGCGATTGCTCACGGGGGAGCGGCTTGGCGTGCACGATCTGGCGGCGCTCGGCCATGGCGGCTTTCTTACGCGAGACATGGCCTTCCGTTTTCCGCCCTACCGTCAGGCCCGCGAGCGCGGCGCCGTGGAGTGACGATGAGTACACCGTATGGTCCGGTCCTCATCGCCCATTTTCGCAATCCCCATAACCAGGGGACGCTCGCCTCGCCCACCATCTCGCAGGAAGGGACGAATCCGTTGTGCGGCGATCGCGTGCGCATCGAGTTGCTGCTGGATGGCGACATCGTGCGCGACGCGCGCTTCACCGCGAACGCCTGCGCCATCTGTGTGGCGTCGGCCTCGATGCTGACCGACCTGGTACGCAACGCCCCGCTGGATGAGGTGGAAACGCTGCTGGTGGACGACGTGCTGCGCTCGCTCGACGCCCGCATCCCGCAGATGCGGATGAACTGCGTGCGATTGCCGCTGACGGTCATGCATGCGGCGGTCAACCTCCATCGCCGGGCGTCGGCCCGGCCGGAGGTGGCATGATCGCGGCGCTGGTGCTGGCCGCCGGGCGCGGCGATCGTTTCGGGGGGGACAAGGTGGTCGCCGAGCTGTTTGGCATTCCGCTCGTGCGGCACGTGGTCGACCGGTTGTCGCTGGCGGGGCTCTCGCCGGTGATCGTCGTCGCCGGCCAGTCGATCGAGGCCGTGAGCGCGGCGCTGGAAGGGAGCGACGCGATGATCATCGAGAACCCTCGCCCCGAGGAGGGGATGAGCAGTTCCCTTCGACTTGGCGTCGAGGCGATCCCGGAGGAGTGCGACGCCTTCCTGGTGGCGCTGGGAGACCAGCCGCTCATCGACGTGACGGTCGTGCGCGCCCTGATCGACACCTGGCGCGACTCGAACGCAGCGGCCGTCGTTCCGGTGTACCGCGATGGCCGGGGGAATCCGGTCCTCTTCGATTCGACGATGGCCCGGCGGCTCCGGTCCCTGGAGGGAGACGCCGGGGCGCGCGACCTGTTGCACGCCATGGGCGACCGCGTGGTGCGGATCACGCTCGAGGCGGACGCACCGCGCGACGTCGACACACCGGACGACCTGCGGGCGCTGGGCGGCTGACACCGAGGGTGCGGCTGGCCGCGGGGCCGAACGCGGTCGGGCAGGAAGACCTTACCCGCTGGCAGGCGCGCCCGTAAGCTACCGCGTCTCTCCCCCTCCCCTCACTCGTCCCGACTCATGGCCGTCGCCCTCAAGCGAACGTTAGGCACGACTGACCTCACGCTCCTGGTGATCGGAAACGTCATCGGAAGCGGGATCTTCCTCGTTCCATCGTCGGTGCTGCAGCAGAGCGGAGGCTCGGTCGCGGTGGCCAGCGCGGTCTGGCTGGTCGGCGGCGTCCTCTCGCTCCTTGGCGCCCTGTCGTACGGCGAGCTGGGGGCGATGGAGCAGGGGTCGGGGGGGCTGTACGCCTACATTCGCGATGGATTCGGCGCGCTCCCCGCCTTCCTGTATGGATGGACGCTCTTCTTCGTGATCGGGAGCGGCACGGTGGCAACGCTCGCGGTCGCCGCGGCCAACTACATGGGGCAGTTCGCGGAGCTGTCGCTCGTGGCCAAGAAGGCCATCGCGATCGGGCTGATCCTGCTGATGGCGGTGATCAACGTGCGTGGGACGCGCGAGAGCGCCTCGGTCCAGAACGTGGCGACCGGGATCAAGGTGGTGGCGATCCTGGTGATGAGCCTCATCCTGTTCACGCTGGGATCGGGCGGTTCGCTACCGGCGTCGCCCTCGACCCCCAACATCTCGTCCGTCGGGCTGTCGATCATCTCGGTGCTCTGGGCCTACGAGGGATGGCAGTATGTCACGTTCGTCGCGAGCGAGTCGGTCAACCCGCAGCGCAGCCTTCCGCGCGCCATCGTGGCCGGGACGCTGACGCTCATCGCGATCTACCTGCTGGCGAACTTCGCCTATCTCGCGGCGCTCGGCCCCGATCGAGTCGCCGCGTCGGATCGTGTGGCCAGCGAAGCGATCTCGCAGGTCCTTGGACCGGCGGCGGGGAGCGTCATCGCGATCGCCATCATCATCTCGATGTACAGCGCGGCGCACGCGACGGTGATTACGGCTCCCCGCGTCTACTTCTCGATGGCGCAGGACGGGCTGTTCTTTCGGCGACTGGCCGAAGTCCACCCGCGCTTCGGGACCCCCGCGCTGGCGATCTCGGCGAACTGCGCGTGGGCGGCGGTACTCGCCTTGACCGGGACGTTCCAGCAGCTGCTGACGTACGTGGTGTTCGTGGGGTGGATCTTCTATGCCCTCGGGGCCGCGGCGGTCATCGCCTTGCGCATCAAGCGCCCCGACGCGCCGCGCCCCTTCCGCGTGCCCGGCTATCCGTTCACCCCGCTCATCTTCGTCCTGGCGGCCGCGGCGATCGTACTCAACACCATTGTCGAGCAACCCATGCAGTCGGCGATCGGTATTGGGATGGTCCTGCTGGGCGTTCCGGCGTTCGCGTTCTGGCGTTCGCGCCAGCGCGGAGGTGAGGAGGCGGGCGCGCGCGGCTAGCGGCGCGCCGGCGGTCGCGTAACGGGTGAAGCAATGCCCGGTTTGCGGGACGTGCGCTGGCGGGCCATGGTACTGCACGCAGGCGTTGACAGCGCGGCGACACGGCGTCAACGTTTCGTCGCGTGTATTTGTATACACTTTCGCGTACCTCGCAGCACGCCGCGCGGGCGGCACATCCGCGCGGATCTTTCCCCCCGAGTGCATCTGGAGGCGCTTCATGACGAGGAACTGTCTGACGGGACGAGCCGGGCCTGCCCCCGGCGTAAGCACACGACGTCGGTGGGCCCTCGCGCTCGCGCTGGCGATTGGCATCACGCCGATCGCGGCACGGGCGCAGGCGACGGGTGTCGTCGCCGGATCGGTGGTGGACGCCCGCACGCTTCGCGGCGTGGATGGGGCGCAAGTGTCCGTTGAAGGCGGGACACTGGGCGCCCTCACCGACGCCAGCGGCGGCTTCCGCATCGCGGGGGTCACCGGTGCGCAGGTCACGTTGCAGGTGCGGCGCATCGGCTACCGTCCATCCTCCCAAGTCGTGCGCGTCGGGCGAACCGACATCCGGATCACGCTTACGGAGCAGGTGGCGACGCTCAGCGAGTTGGTGATCACCGGGACGGCCGAGCCGGTCGAGAAGCGATCGATCGGCAACTCCGTGACGAAGGTGGACGCCGCAGCGGTGCAGAGCATCGCCCCAGCGGCCGATGTCTCCAGCCTCATCAACGGCCGCGCGCCGGGGGTGGTGCTGATGGGTGGGTCGGGGGCGGTCGGCTCCGGTCCGCGTATCCGCGTGCGCGGTGCCGCGTCGCTGTCGCTCTCCGACCAGCCGCTCATCTACATCGATGGCATTCGCGTGCCCAACGACGTGTCGCAGGGGCCGCAGTCGCAGTTCTTCTCGTCAGGCGTCATCTCGCGCATGAACGACCTCGATCCCGAGAACATCGAGAGCATCGAGGTCATCAAGGGGCCGTCGGCGGCCACGCTGTATGGCACCGAGGCCAACAACGGCGTCATCCAGATCACGACGAAGCGCGGCAAGGCCGGACGCGCCGTGACCACGCTCAACACGCGCTTGGGGAACAACTGGTTCCAGGGAGCCGAGGGGCGCATTGGCAGGACGTACCGCCGCCTTGCCGACGGCTCGATCTCGGCGTGGAATCCCGTAGCGGTGGAGCGTGCGGAGGGGCGCGACCTGTTCAACAATGGCCTCTCCCAGAGCTACAACATGGGGATCAACGGCGGGTCCGATATGGCTCGCTACAACTTCAACGGCACGTACGACAACGATAAGGGGATCGAGCCGACCAACCACCTGTGGCGGTGGAGCGGTGCGGGAAATGTCTCGATCTCGCCGTACAAGTCGCTCGACATTCAGGCTTCGTTCAATACCTCTCAGGGACGCATCAACGTTCCGCAGGAGGCCGGCGGCGGTGCCTGGTTCTCGCTGTACTTCGGCCAGACGCCGGTGACCGACGCCGAGAAGCTGCGTCGCGGCTACTACTCGGCACCGCCCGAAGCGTTCTGGGGTGCGTTCAAGCAGTATCAGGACGTGAAGCGCACCACGGGATCTCTTGCGTTCAACCACCGGGTGGGCACCTGGCTCAGCCAGCGCCTCATCGTCGGCAACGACTTCACGGGGGAGAACAACGTCAACCAGACGCAGCGGATGGGACCGTTCTTCCGCCAGTTCTTCGGCAACCCCACGGACCAGAACGGCACGAAGCTCACGCGCCGCCGGGAGCTGGCGGTGACGTCGGTCGACTACGCCGCGACGGCCAAGAAGATGCTGTTCGGCTTCCAGACGTCGACGTCGTTCGGCGCGCAGTACTTCAAGCGGCAGACGTACGCGCTGGCCGCGCGCGGCGAGGGATTCCCGGCCGGCGGACTGACGCTGGTCGACGCTGCCGCGACGACGTTTGGCGGCGAGGACTTCTTCGAGAACTCGACGCTCGGCTTCTACGGCCAGGAGCAGTTCAACCTGAACGACCGCCTGTACTTCACGGCGGCGATTCGCGTTGACAACAACTCGGCGTTCGGCGAGGACTTCTCGTGGACGACCTACCCGAAAGTTGCCGGAACGTGGGTGATCAACGAAGAGCCGTGGTTCAAGCTCGGGTGGATCAACCAGCTCAAGCTGCGCGCGGCCTATGGGCAGACCGGGCAGCAACCGGCAGTGAACTCCGCGCTGCGCACCTACTCGGCCACGACGGGTGGTGATGGCGCGTCTGCGGTCACGCCGCAGTCGCTTGGTAACGCCAACCTCAAGCCGGAGCGCGGGGCCGAGATCGAGTTCGGCTTCGACGGCGCGTTTCTCAACGAGCGCCTGAGCGCCGACCTCACGTTCTATCGTCGCAACACCAGCGACGGCATCCTGTCGCAGGATGTGGCGCCGTCGTCGGGCTTCTCGGGATCGCGCTTCATCAACATCGGCGGGATCCAGAGCCAGGGGGTCGAGCTGGCGACGCGCTTGAATGCCTACTCCAGCAACAATCTCAACGTCGACTTCGGCTTCAACATCTCGAAGAACGACAACCAGGTGACCGACCTCGGCGACTTGCCGCTGGCGGTGGACCAGAATGGTAACAAGTACATCCAGGTCGGGGCGCAGCGTCACATCGTCGGGAAGCCGGTGGCGTCGTATTACGACCTCAAGGTCGTGAAGGCCGACTTCGATGCGACGACCAAGCGCGCCATCAACATGATCTGCGATGACGGCAAGGGTGGCACGGTGGCCTGCCTCACGTCGCTCGGCCAGCCCAATGCGCCGCGCGTCTTCATCGGGCGTCCTGACCCGAGCCTCGAAGGGTCGTTCAACTCGACGGTCACGCTCTACCGCTCGTGGCGCCTGTACGCGCAGTTCGACTTCAAGGGTGGCAACCGCATCCTGAACAACAACGACCGCGCGCGTTGCCAGGTGTTTGCGCAGTGCCTCGCCAACCTCGAACCGGAGAAGTACGACCCGGTCTACGTGGCGCAGATCCAGTCGTCGAACATCCTGCGGCATTGGGTTTACCAGGACGCGAGCTTCACGCGCTTGCGCGAGGTGTCGGTGGCGTATCAAATGGCGCCACGCTGGGCGCAGTTGGTGGGGGCACGGAGCGGTTCGCTCACGCTGTCCGGGCGCAACCTCGCGCTCTGGACGTCGTACGGCGGCACCGACCCGGAGAACTTCTTCTCCCTCGAGCAGTTCGCGCGCACCGAGCAGGCCCAGGTGCCGCCGCTGGCCCAGGTGATGTTCTCGCTCTCGCTCAGCTTCTGATCCCCTTCCGCCCGAACATGCCAGGAGAATACGCATGACGAACCATCGCTCCATGTCGAGCGCGCGGCGGATCGCCCGAACCGGGATGGCCGTGCTGGCCGCCTCGCTCGGTAGCGGAGTCCTCACCGCGTGCAGCACCTTGCTCGAGGCCGACGCCCCGAGCCGTATCCTCGAATCGACGCTCCTTGTCCCCTCCAACGCCCCGGTGATCGTGGCCGGCGCCGTGGCGGACTTCGAGTGCGCATTCGGAAACTTCATCCTCACGGGCGGGACGGTCGCCGACGAGTTCTCCGACTCGCAAGCGAACGCCGCCACGTGGGACATTGACCGACGCACCAACATTCCGTCCTCGGCACTCTATTCGACTGGCGCGTGCAACGGATTCGGGGTCTATACGCCGATCTCCACCGCGCGCTTCCAGGCCGACCAGGCCATCAAGCTGCTGGAGAAGTGGACGGACGCCGAGGTGACGGGACGCACGACGCTGATCGCCCGGGCCGCGGCATACGCCGGCTACTCGTACATCATGATGGGAGAGATGTTCTGCTCCGCGGCGTTCGATCTCGGACCGGAGTTGCAGCCGGCGGCAGTCTTCGCCCTCGCCGAACAGCGCTTCACACGGGCGATCGACACGCCAGGGGTGCCGTCCGACATCAAGACCATGGCGCTCGTGGGTCGTGCGCGCGCGCGCATCAACCTCGGCAAGAAAGCCGAGGCGGCGGCCGATGCGGGTCAGGTCCCTGATGGCTTCGTGTTCACGGCGAAGACGACGGCAGCGGCAGGGCGGGCCGAGAACCGGCTGTTCCGTTTCAACAATACGAACGGGACCATCACGGTCGATTCGACGTTCCGCGGCCTCACGGTGAACGGCGTCCCGGATCCCCGTGTCCCGGTGGTGGACGCCGGGCGTGGTGGATCGATGCCCACGGTACGCCTCTGGACGCAGCAGAAGTACAAGGCGCTCACCGACGTGCTGCCGATCGCCACGTGGCGCGAGGCGCGGCTGATCCAGGCCGAAGCCGCTGGTGGCCAGACGGCGGTCGGGCTGATCAATGCGCTTCGCGCCCGGGCCGGTGTGAATCTCGCGCCATTCGCCAGCACAGTGGAAACGGCAATCCAGGCGCAGGTGCAGGAGGAGCGGCGTCGCGAGCTGTTCGTCGAGGGGCACCGGTTGTATGACACGATCCGTTTCAATGTGCCGCTCAAGCCGGCGGTCGGGGCCGCGTTCCCGAACGGCGGTGGTACATATGGCGCGAACAAGTGCCTCCCGCTTCCCGACGTGGAGCGGTTGAACAACCCGAGCATCGGCGGCTAGTACGCCGGCCGCTGGACGAGGGGCTCGCATCCGCCGTGCGCGGGTGCGGGCCCTTCTGGTTACGAGCGATTGACCCGCAGCGGATGCGCCGGCGGCGCCTGCGGTGAGCCACACCTGAAGAGGACACGAGGTTTCATGCGAACGCACTGCGACAGACCATCCTCGGGCCATGGGCCCTGGTGCATCACGCGACCCGGTTCCAGTCGTCGAGTGACCCTGCTCGTCGCCGGACTGCTGGCCGTGTCGGGATCCGATGCGGCCGCACAGGGGACGCGACTCCTGCGACAGCCTAACGCGAGCGCGACCCACGTGGTCGTGTCGTACGCGAGCGATCTCTGGATCGCGCCGCGCACCGGTGGGGCGGCGCGCCGCCTGACGAGTCACCCGGGGGTCGAGTCGAACCCACGCTTCTCGCCGGACGGCCGGTGGATCGCCTTCACCGGGGAGTACGGCGGCAATCCCGACGTGTACGTCGTCTCGACCGAGGGCGGGGAACCGCGCCGGCTGACGTGGCACCCGCACAACGACGTCGTGCAGGGGTGGACGCCGGACGGCACGCGCATCCTGTTCGCGTCGGAGCGTGGGACGGCGCCGGTGCCGCATCCGCGCTTTTGGACCGTGCCGGCTGCCGGCGGGACACCGGAGGCGCTGCGTATCCCGCGCGCCAACAAGGGGGCGTTCTCTGCCGATGCACGACGCGTCGCGTACCAGCTCGTGGCACCGTGGGACGTGGAGTGGCGCAACTATCGAGGGGGACAGGCGCAGCCGATCCGACTGATCGACCTGGCCAGCTCGGAAGAGGAGAAGGTGCCGTGGGCTGGGAGCCACGATACCGACCCGGTCTGGTTAGGCAACCAGGTGTATTTCCTGTCCGATCGCGACTTCGCGGTCAACCTGTATCGCTACGATCCCGCCTCGCGCCAGGTCGCGCAGCTCACGCGCCACCGGGATTTCGACGCCAAGCAACTGAGCGCGGGAGGGGGAGTCCTCACCTATGAAGTCGGTGGGTACGTCCACGTGTTCGACCCCGCCACGAACCGCGACTCGCCCCTCGCCATCACGGTGAGCGGCGACCTGCCGTGGTCGCGCGAGCAGTGGAAGAACGTCGCGGCGAACATCAGCGGTGCCACACTGAGCCCGACCGGAACGCGCGCGCTCTTCGAAGCGCGCGGTGAAGTGTGGACCGTGCCGGCCGACAAGGGTGACGTGCGCAACCTGTCGAACACGCCGGGGGCGGGGGACCGCCAACCGGCGTGGTCGCCGGACGGGAAGTCGGTCGCGTGGTTCTCCGATGCGAGCGGGGAGTACAAACTGGTCGTTGCGCCGCAGACCGGCCTTGGGGAGCGGAAAGAGATCGCCCTCGGCAAGCCGTCGATGTACTTCAACCCGCGGTGGTCGCCGGACTCCAAGCGTATCGCCTTCACCGACGTCGGGCTCAACCTGTGGATGGTGGACGTCGCGACGGGGACACCGACACTGGTGGACACCGACCAGTGGATGGTGCCGACGCGAACGCTGGATGCGGCATGGTCACCGGACAGCCGATGGATCGCCTACGCCAAGCGTCTCCCGTCGCAGCTGCACGCCATCTTTGTCTACGACGTCAGCGCGAAGCGCTCAACACGCATCACCGACGGCCTGTCGGACGCGCTGGCCCCCGCGTGGGACCGCAACGGGAAGTACCTCTACTGGCTGGCCTCGACGGACCTCGGGCTGAACACGAGCTGGCTGGAGATGGCGCCGTACGATCATCCGGTCACCCGTTCGTTGTACCTGGCGGTCCTCAGGAAGGGCGAGCCGTCGCCCTTCCTTCCGCAGAGCGATGACGAGAAGGCGTCGGCCGACTCGGCAAAGCCTGCGGCGCCGCCGGCCGCTGGAGCGGCGCCTGCGCCGCCCACCGTCGCCATCGACTTCGACGGGCTGTCGCAACGTGTCCTCGCCGTCGACGTGCCGGCCCGCAACTACGCCGACCTGATCCCGGGCCCGGAAGGGGCGATCTTCTTCGTCGAATCATCACAGGCGTCGCCATCGCCCGGCACGCTCAACGCCGAGCCGACCACCTTTTCGTTGTCGCGCCACGACCTCGCCACGCGCAAGGCACAGGCGCTGGTCGCCGGGGTGAGCAGCTACGCCATCTCGGCCGATGGGAAGAAACTGCTCTATCGGCAGGGGACCGACTGGCGGCTGGTCGATGCCGACAAGCCCGTGCCACCGACCGCGCCGCGACTGGCGGTAACGCTGAACATGCGACTCGACCCGCGCGCCGAGTGGCGGCAGATCTTCCGAGAGGCGTGGCGGCTGCAGCGCGACTTCTTCTACGTCTCCAACATCCATGGCGCCGACTGGAACGAGGTCTGGCGGAAGTACTCCCCGTGGGTGGAGCACGTCGGCCATCGCGCCGACCTGACCTACCTGCTCGACATCCTTGGTGGCGAGACGTCGGTTGGGCACTCGTTCGTCTTTGGCGGCGAGCTACCGGAGTTCGACCGACCGTCGATTGGTTTGTTAGGCGCCGACCTCACGGTGCAGGAGGGGCGGTTCCGGGTGAGCCGCATCCTCTCGGGGGAGAACTGGAACCCGGAGCTTCGCGCGCCGCTGAGCGCCCCGGGCGTGGACGTGCGCGAGGGGGACTACCTGCTGGCGGTGAACGGCGTCGACGTGCGCCCGACGCGCGAGGCAGCGGCCTGGTTCGAGGGGACCGCGGGGAAGCAGGTCGTGCTGACGGTGAACCAGCAGCCGACGTTGGTCGGGGCGCGGCAGGTCACGGTCGTCCCCGTGGCGAGCGAGGACGCGTTGCGTTCGCGCGCCTGGGTCGAGGACAATCGTCGCATGGTGGATCGGCTGTCGAACGGACGCCTAGCCTACGTCTGGCTCCCCAACACGGGGAATGGCGGCTACACCTACTTCAACCGCTACTTCTTCGCCCAGCAGGATCGCGAGGGTGTCGTGATCGATGAGCGTTGGAACGGCGGCGGATCCGCGGCCGACTACGTCATCGATGTGTTGCGGCGCCAGCTGTTCGGCTACTTCAACAATCCCGTGGGCGACCGAGCGCTCTTCCGCACGCCGCAGGCGGCGATCTGGGGGGCGAAGGTGCTGGTCATCAACGAGATGGCGGGGTCGGGGGGCGACCTCCTGCCGTTCATGTTCCGCGAGGCCAAGCTTGGCCCGCTCGTGGGGACACGCACCTGGGGAGGGCTCGTGGGAACCTGGGACACGCAGCAGCTGGTCGACGGTGGAATCATCACGAATCCACGCGGTGGGTTCATCAACCCGCGCGGCGAGTGGGACGTGGAGAACGTCGGCGTCGCGCCCGACGTCGAGGTGGAGATGACGGCGAAGGAGGTCAATGCCGGACGTGATCCACAGCTCGAGCGTGGCGTGCAGGAGGCGCTCCGACAGCTGCAAGCACAGCCGGTGCGGACGATGGTCGAGCCGCCGCCGCCGATCCGGGTGAAGCGTCCATGAAGCGCGCGACGCGGACCCTCATCCTCGTCGGGTGTTTCGCGGGAACTCCCGCACATGCCCAGGAGCGCGCAGCGATCGGTCCCGAGCCGGCGTTCGCCCCCGTGGCGCGCGCCCTCACGACCTTCATCGAACGGGAGATGCGCGACAAGCGGATTCCCGCACTGTCGATCGCGCTGGTCGACGACCAACGGACGGTGTGGAGTGCCGGCTTTGGCGAAGAAGATCGGGCGATCCATCGTCCCGCCGATGCGTCGACGGTCTATCGCGTAGGTTCGGTGTCGAAGCTGTTCACCGACATCGGCGTGATGCAGCTCGTCGAGCGTGGCGAGGTTGAGCTCGATGCACCGGTGTCCCGGTACGTGCCGGACTTCACGCCAAAGAACTCGTCAGGCAAGGCGATCACGCTGCGGCAGTTGATGTCGCACTACTCCGGGCTGGTGCGCGAGCCACCGGCCGGGCACTACTTCGACGACCGCGGGACGACGCTGGCGGCCACGGTGGCCTCGCTGAACGCGACGTCGATCGTCTATCCGCCGGAGACGAAGCGGAAGTACTCCAACGCGGGGATCGCCGTGGTGGGGTATGTGCTCGAGCGTCGCAGCGGCGAGCCCTTCGCTGCGTACCTCAAGCGGAGTGTGCTGCAGCCCCTCGGGTTGACGTCGAGCGCCTTCGAGCCGGAGCCGGCGCTCGTCAGGCGCCTGGCGCATGGGGAGATGTGGACGCTGCACGACCGCAGCTTCGACGCGCCGAACTTCCAGCTCGGGATGTCGCCGGCGGGGAGCATGTACAGCACCATGCCTGACCTGGCGCGGTTCATGAGCGTGCTGTTTGCGGGTGGGCGCGGTCCAGGCGGTGCGGTCGTGAAGGCCGCGACGCTCGACTCGATGTGGCGACCGCAGTACGCGCCGCGCGGTGCGCGCGGCGGGGCGGGGCTCGGCTTCCAGGTCGGGGCGCTCGACGGCCGGCGCATGGTAAGCCACGGCGGCGCGATCTACGGCTTTGCGACACAGCTGGCGGCGCTGCCTGACGAGAAGCTCGGCGTCGCGGTGAGCGCGGCCAAGGATGGGATGAACGCCCTCACCGACCGCATCGCCGACGAAGCGTTGCGCCTGATGCTGGCCGCACGCGCGGGACGTCCGCTCCCGGCGCTCGACACCACGGCACTGCCTTCGCGTGCGCTCGCCGCGTCGCTGGCGGGGACGTACGTACGTGGCAACGTGACCGTCGACGTCGTGGCGCGCGACTCGACCATTGTCCTGCGGTCGACCGCGCTGGATCACCAGCAGGGGTTGCGCCGTTGGCGTGGCGATACGCTCCTGTCGGACGACGGCATGTCGTACGGCACCCGGGTGTGGCGCCGGGGCGGCGCCCTCGTGGTGGACGGCGTGTCATACGTGCGGCGCGCGCCTGAACGTCGCCTCCCGCCGGCGCCACCGGCGGCGTGGCGCGGGTTGGTGGGCGAGTACGGCTGGGATCACAACGTGCTCTACATCCTGGAGAAGGGGGGGCGCCTCACGGCGCTCATCGAGTGGTTCTTCGAGTATCCGCTCACGCGCATCTCGGACGATGTCTACGCGTTCCCCAACTCCGGACTGTATGCGGGGGAACGCCTCGTCTTCACGCGCGACGCCAGGGGGCGCGCCTCGCAGGTGGAGGCGGCGAGCGTCGCCTTTCCGCGTCGCAGCTGGGTCGGCGAGGACGGCGATGTCTTCCGCATCACCCCGGTCAGGCCGGCCGAGGAGCTGCGGACCGCGGCGCTGGCGGCCACTCCGCCGGTGGAGACGGGGGAATTCCGGCCGAGTGACCTGGCCGAGCTGGTGCTGCTGGACTCGACCATCCGCCTCGACGTCCGCTACGCGACCGACCGCAACTTCCTGAGCGTACCGGTCTACACGCAGGCGCGCGCCTTTCTCCAGCGGCCGGCGGCCGAGGCGCTCGTACGGGCGCACCGGCGGCTCAAGGCGTTAGGCTACGGGCTCCTGATCCACGATGGCTATCGCCCGTGGTACGTGACCAAGATGTTCCGGGACGGGACGCCGGTGGACAAGCACCAGTTCGTGGCTGATCCCAGCAAGGGGTCGCGGCACAACCGCGGGTGTGCGGTGGACCTCACGATGTACGACCTGCGCACCGGAGAGCCGGTGGTGACGACCGGCGGCTACGACGAGATGTCGGACCGTTCCTACCCGGAGTATCCGGGCGGCACCTCGCGGCAGCGCGCCTTGCGCGAGATCCTGCGCTCGGCGATGGAGGCCGAGGGGTTCAGCGTGTACGAAGCCGAGTGGTGGCACTTCGACTACAAGGACTGGCGCCTATACCGGATCGGGAACCAGCGGTTCGAGGACTTCGCCCGTTAGGCACCCCCGCAACCGACGCGCGCCCCGCGGCAACCAGTGCCGCGGGGCGCGCGTGCGTTGAGGCGTGTGGTGCGGCGTTCGTTGAGGCGTGCGTGCGCTGGCGGCGGAGGCCGGACGTCAGAAGGCGAACATCTGCGTGAACTTCACGATCAGCGCGCGCCCCGGCACGGGGCTGTCGGGCGTCAGGATGCGCTGGTCGTTGTACACGATGAACAGGTCGCTCAGCGGGTGGTGGATGATGTTGAAGCGCACGTTGGCATTGAACTGCTTGCTCGTCTCGTCGTACTGCGACAGCGCGTCGATGAACATGTTGGTGGTGAACGAGTAGTTCACGCGCGCGGTGAGGAGGTTGTTGACGAAGGCGAGGTTGGGCTCGGTGAGCGTGGCCGCCGTGCGCTGCACGCCGAGCGTGGCGCGCAGCTTGTAGTTGGCGCGGAAGGTCATCGACCCGTTGACCGTCTGCTGCGTCCCGTTGTACAGGCCACCGAAGAGGTAGCGCACATTGGCCGAGATGGCGCGGCTCTGGTCGGAGATGGCGTAGAGCGACCACTCGTTCCAGGAGTAGCCACCGGGGGCGAGCGGTGCGCGCATCTTGCTGTTGGGGCGGAACGGCGCGTCGAGGCGATTGAAGGACGGGTTGGCCGCGATCTCGAAGACGGCCCCGTTGTTGAAGAACCAGGACTGTCCGGTGTGCAGCTTCTTGCTCACGATGCGACCCTGCAGGTCCTCCTGGTAATCCCACCCCACGTGCGGGTGCAACTCGCGGATGCCGTGCGCCCGCAGCCAGGCGGAACGCGGACGGAGACCGGTGTCGAGCAGGTACTTCCGCATGTTGATGCGGCGATAGAAGCCCAGGTCGTTCTGGAAGCCGGGGCCGAGCTGCATGACGCCCCCCTTCCCGTGGAAGAAGTTGCCTTCCCAGTTGAGCGTGGTGCGCCAGGCGTAATCGCCCGCGGTGATCCCCGGCGTCTCGGTCTTCACGACGTAGGAGTTCCAGTCGAGGTTCCCGAAGAGGCGGATGTTGTTGTCGATGCCGTAGACGCGATTGAAGTAGTCGCCGCGCCGCGTCGTCGTGCCGGTGTCCGGTCCGCTGACATTGAGGCGCTGCATGGCGAAGACGCCGAAGTCGCTCCCCGACCGGCCGAGGTTCTGTCGGAAGCGGAAGACGCTGGAGTTGGCGCGCGGATTGACCTCGTCGCCGCGTTCGGAGATGGAGAGGAGCCCAAGGCGTGACGACTCGGTGAGTTTGCCCGTGAGGCGGATCCCGCCGTCGATCGGGATCTGCAGGCCGGAGCGACTGAGTCCGATGCGGCGGGAGAAGAAGAGGAGGTTGTCCTCGTCAGGCGTGGGGGTGGGGTTCACGCGGTTGTTGCGCGCGGCATCGCCCACGTAGAAGACGCCGGAGTTCTCGAGGAAGAAGTCGCGCTTCTCGGGAAAGAACTGCGAGAACTGGGTGAGGTTGACCTGCTGCTCGTCGGCCTCGGCCTGCCCGAAGTCGGGATTGAGCGTGACGTCGAGCGTGAGCCCCGGGGTGAGTGCGGCCTTGAGGTCGGCGCCGACATCCATCGCGTTGTTGTAGCGCGGATTGGGGCGCGCCGTGGTGCCGAGGTCGCGGATGGTGTTGGCGGCGACGTAGGGCTTGATGCGCAGGTCGCGGCCAGCTTTCCCCGTTTGGAGTCCGGCGAGGTTGCCGGCAAGCGAGATGCGATTGAGGTTGAAGGCGCGCGGGACCGGCGACCAGAAGTCGACCTCGTTCTTGCGCCGGATGTGGCGCGAGAAGTTGATCCCCCAGGTGGTGGTCCCCGACTTGTCGAAGCGGAGGGCTCGGAACGGGATGCGGATCTCGGCGGTCCAGCCGTCGGCGGCGCGGCGCGTGCGTACGTCCCACACGGCGTCCCAGCTCTGGTTCACCTCGCGTCCCTCGAGCGCGACCTGCCGGTCGTGGCGCGCCCCTTCGACGTTGGTGCTGAAGACGTAGCCGTTGCGCCGGTCGCCGAAGGTGTCGAGGAGGACCTCGAAGTCGTCCTGGTCCTCTTCCTTGAAGTCCTTCTTGATGTCGTTGACGACGAGCGCGTCGGGCGCGGAGTCGTGCAGTCGGGCGGCGATGTAGAGGTTGTCGTCGTCGAAGGCGACCCAGACGTCGGTCTCCTCGGTCGCGGGCTGGCCCGTGAGGGGTTCGCTCTGGACGAAGTCGGCGGCGGGGTCGGTCTTCTGCCAGACCGGTTCATCGAGGACGCCGTCGAGCCGGATGGCGCCGCCGGTAGGGACGGCGAGGAGTTCGCGGCGACCGTCGGGGGCATGGCGGCGGAGGCGGGCGCGGGTTCGCCGCGGTGATGCCGGCGCTCGCGTCGAGTCCGCGCCGGTCGATGCCTGTTGTGCGAGGGCGGGGATCGGCGCGGCCGCGAGTGCGGCGAGCAGGATCGTGCGCAGCAGCGCGGTGTTCGGGACGTGCACTGGCATTCGGGGCGGGGGCGAGGGCGGTGCGCGGTGTGCTGGGACTTTACGCGCGCCCTGCCACGAGTGCTACACCCTTGCGCACGCTTCGCGGGTGGCGGTGGCGGCCGCTCGCGTCGCGGCGTGGTGCTGTGGCGTTCCGGTGCCGGTGTCAGTGGAAGTCGTGGCTGCGGGCCCACGCTTCGCCGGCGTCGGCACGGAGGGCCCGGAACTGCTCGGCGCGCAGGTTCACCACGTTGCTCTCCACCTGCAGCGTCCCTCGGACGAGGAGGAGCGGGGTGGTGGAGATCATGAGGGCTTGCCGTTCGAAGCGCTTGGGAGTGACGACGACGTTGAGGATCCCCGTTTCGTCCTCCAGCGAGAGGAAGACGAATCCCTTGGCGGTGCCGGGGCGTTGGCGGCAGATGACGAGTCCGGCGTGGGCGACGCGCTCGCCGTCGCGTCCGTCGAGTTGCAGCTCGCGGGAGGTGCGGACGCCGTTGGGGCGCAGCAACTCGCGCAGGTGCCGCATGGGGTGGCCATTGAGGGAGAGGCCGGTGAGGCGGTAGTCGGCGTCGGTGGTTTCGAGGCGCGACATGGCGGGGAGCGGGGGGCGTGCAGGGCGGGGGCGCGACGGGGCGAGGGGGCCGGCGTCGCCGCGCAGCGCTTCGAGGACGCGCCAGAGGGCGACGCGCCGGCGTTCGCGGGCGGGGACGTCGGGGACCATGGCGTCGAAGGCGCCGGCTTCGGCGAGTGCGCGCAGCGAGCGCTGGTCGAGCCGTGCGCGCTGGACCACGTCGGGGATGTCGTGGAAGGGGCCGTCCTGGAGGGCGCGTTCGAGTTTTTCACGGGCGGCGGCGCCGAGGCCGTGGACGAGGCGGAGTCCGAGCCGGACGGTGGGAGCGGGAGCGGGAGTGTGAGTGGGAGAGGAAAAGGTACGGTGGGGAAGGGAATGGTTTGGTGGGGGAGGGGGGGTGGGGGTAGCGTGGTGTTTGGGGGGGGCCCCCCGCTCGCCACGCCCCACGCGCGACGATTCCGCCGCCACGCGTCCTCGTCCAACTGCGTCCGCGTGGCCTGATTCGCCCCTCGCGCCTTTCGCGCCCCTCTCGCCTCCCTCGCCCCCCCCGCGCGCCCCCCGCGCCCTCCCCGTATCGCTCTCCACCCGCCCGGCGGTGCCCTGTGCCGCACTCCGGTCGCCCGTCCCTCGTCGCCCGTCCCCTGCCGCATCCTGCCTAACGCCACCGCCAGCTTCACCCCCACTCCCCCGCCGCACGCGCACCTCGACTCCCTGCGGCACCACCACGTCCCCATTCGCCAGCTCCAACGTGTGGTCCCACGCCGAGCACGTCAGGTCGACCGGTCGCACCTCCACCCCGTGCCGCCGGGCATCCTCGATGAGCGTTCCGACCGAGTAGAACCCCATCGGCTGCGCGTTGAGGATCGCCGCCGTGAACTCGGGCGCGTAGTAGTGCCGCAGGTATGCCGACGCATACACGATCAGCGCGAAGCTCGCCGAGTGCGACTCGGGGAAGCCATAGTCGGCGAAGGCGTTGATCTGGTTGTAGATCCTCCGTGCCACGTCCTCGGCGATCCCGTTACGCGCCATCCCGGTGATCAGCTTCTCGCAGATCGCCGCCATGCGCTCGCGCGAGCGCTTGTGCCCCATGGCCCGCCGCAGGATGTCCGCCTCCCCCGGGGTGAACCCAGCCGCGGCGATCGCCACCTGCATCCCCTGCTCCTGGAAGAGCGGGATGCCTAACGTCCGCTTGAGGATCGGTTCGACCGACGGATGCGGGTACGTCACCTCCTCCTCGCCGGCGCGCCGCCGCAGGTACGGGTGCACCATCTCCCCCTGGATCGGCCCCGGCCGGATGAGCGCGACTTCGACGACCAGGTCGTAGAAGCAGCGCGGCTTGAGGCGCGGGAGCGTGTTCATCTGCGCCCGGCTCTCCACCTGGAAGACACCGATCGTGTCGGCGGCGCACAGGTCGTCGTACACCGCCTGGTCGGTCATGTCGAGCTGCCCCAGGTCGAGCGTCACCCCGCGCGAGGCGCGGATGTACTTGAGGCAGTCCTGCAGGACGGTGAGCATCCCCAGGCCTAACAAGTCGATCTTGACGAGTCCCACCGGATCGAGGTCGTCGCGCTCCCACTGGATCACCGTGCGGTTCGGCATCGACGCCGGCTCGATCGGCACGACGGTGCGCAGCGGCTCGGCGGTGAGGACGAACCCGCCCACGTGGATCGAGCGGTGCCGCGGCGCCTGGTGCAGCCCCTCGACGATGTCGGGGAGGACGTGCACTCGGCGGTCGTTGGGGTCGAGGCCGGCCTGCGCCAGGATCGTGGACGCCAATTGAGACGGGAGACGGGAGACGGGAGACGGCAGGGTGGAGGCATTGTGCGCGACGGATTGCAACGACGCGCTTTCTGCCTCCAGTCGCCTCACCAGCGCCTCGTTGCGGACGTTCTGTTGCTGCGTGACCTGGGCGTTGGCGTTGCCGAACGGTTCGTATCCCTTCGACAGGCGACGTCCGTCCGATGCAGGGGACGAGGTGTCACCCGATCGGGCGTCGTCCTGAGTCCCCTCGCCCCCGTCCGCCCCGTCGGTGCGCGTGCGGCTCCCCGCATCCCATGCATGCTTTCGCCGTATGCTCAACTCCGGCCGTCCGCTGCGCGCCGCCGCTTCCCGCGCCGCACGATGTGCGGCTTCGCGCGGCTGCGCTTCGCGTTCGTCGCGCGCGCGTGCTTCGCGTTGCCGCGCGTTGTCGCGTCTATCGCCTCCTCCGCCGCCACCACATCCTCCCGCCCCCCCGCCGCGGCGCGCAGCGCCGCATTTTCGTCTCCCGTCTCCCGCCTCCCGTCCTGTCCCCGTCCATCCCCAACCTGCCTAACGCTCCCCGACGCGCCCGTGACAAGTCCCTCCCGATGCGCCGCCTTCGCCTCCCGCATCCGCGTCGTCGCTTCCGTCCCCCGCACCATCCCGTGCCCCATGCGTTCTGCCAGGGCGCGCTCGGCCGCCGCGCGCTCCGCGAGCAAGCGCTCCGCGCTCCATTCGTCGCGCTTCTTGCGCGGGTCGTCAGGAACCCCCGGGCGATCGCTCTGCGGGTCGAGGTCGTACTCGCGGGCCAGCATGTCGGCCGGCGCCGCCCCCCCACGCAGCGCTTCGGCCGTCGCCTTGGCCGAGAACCGGTCGCTGAGCGCGCTCAGCACGTCGGACTGCTGCACCGAGAATCCCAACACGCGCGCAGCATCCCGTACCGCCGAGCGCCCGCGGTAGGTGATCTGCTCGCAGACCATCGCCGCATGCTCGCGCCCGTATCGTTCGTACACGTACTGCAGCACCTTCTCCCGGTCGCGGTGGGCGAAGTCGATGTCGATGTCGGGGGCTTCCTGCCGTTCCTCGCTCAGGAAGCGTTCGAAGAGGAGCTCGAGGCGGATCGGGTCGACGGCGGTGATCCCGAGGCAGTAGCAGACGGCCGAGTTGGCCGCCGAGCCGCGCCCCTGGCACAGCACCCCCTCACGATTGGCGAAGCGGACGATGTCCCAGACGATCAGGAAGTAGCCCGCCAGCCCCAACTTCCGGATCATCTCCAGCTCGTGGGCGATCTGGGCGCGATGCTTGTCGGAGTAGCGGTCGCCCCATCGCTCGCGCACGCCCTGTTCCACCAGGCGCGCCAGGTACTCGTCGGCGCTCACGCCGGGAGGGAGGGGGAAGGTCGGCAGCGTCGGGCGCAGGTCCTCCAGGCGGAAGGCACACCGCTCGGCGATGGCCAGCGTGGCGCGAAGCCCGGTGTCGTCGCCGCGCCACCGGTGTTGCAGCTGCGCGTGTCCCTTGAGGTACCATTCCCCGTTGGGGACGCAGGCGCTTCCCCATCGTGTCCAGCGTCCGTTCGTGCCGCAGCGCCGAGAGCACGTCGTGCACGATGCGCCCGGTGGGGAGGGCATAGTGCACGTCGTTGGTCACCACCCAGGGGATGCCTAACGACCTCGCCAGCGGGATGAGCTGTCGGACCAGGGCGCGTTCCTCGGGGAGGTGATGGTCCCACACCTCGATCGCCAGGCGCCCCTCGAAGAGGTCGAGCAGCGTCGCCGCCGCCTCGCACGCCCCGTCGACATCCCCGGCGGCGATGCGCGCCGGGACCCACCCGCGCGGGCACCCGGTGAGGGCGAAGACGCCCTCGGTATGCCGTGCCAGCGTATCGAGCGAGACCAGTGGGCTCCCGCGCGGGTTGTCCATGCGCCCGCGGGTGATGAGCGAGGCGATGTTCCCGTATCCCACCCGCGACTCGGCCAGGAGGACCACGTGCGACGGCGCGCCGTCGGCCTCCAGGGTGAGCTCGCAGCCAAGGATCCCGCCGATCTCCGCCTCCCGCGCCGCCTGCGCGAAGCGCACCGCGCCCCCGAGGTCGTCGTGGTCGGTGAGCGCCAGCGCCGGCATGCCTAACGCCTTGGCCCGCGCCACCAGCGCCTCCGGTTCGGAGGCGCCGTCGAGGAGCGAGAAGACGGAGTGGCAATGCAACTCTACGAACACGGCAGGCGAGAAGATGCGAGCGAAGCGAGCACCCCAGCGAACGCTGGGGCTCAGTGGCGGTGTGTGAGGGGTGTCCTCAGTCGTACCAGCCGTGGATGTACCAGGCGTGGTCGGGGGCGGCGCAGTCGCGGTAGAGCACCAGGTGGCTGGTGCCGGCGGAGTCCTCGCAGCGCCAGTAGTCGCGGGCGTAGCCCGACTCCCACCAGTCGCCGGTGAGGCGCTCGGGGCCGATGGCCCGGGCCACGGTGATGACGTGCTCGCGCCAGCGAATGGTGCGTGGCGCGCTGGTGACGGTCCCGTCGGCGGTGCGCACCTCGGCCCGTTCCGGCGTCTCGAGTTGGCGCAGCGCCGGCGCGCGCAGGAGCGAGGGTGGGAGCGGGCGCGCGAAGGGGCGAGGAATTGCAACTGGCGGCACCTCGCGCACCAGCGCCAGCGAACGTGATGCGGGGACGGATGTCGCGTGTGGCGCGATCCCTCCGCTCCCCACGCTCCCGGCGGCGCTCGCATGCGGGCGCGACATGACGTCACCCGGGCTGTGGTGAGAGGCGACCGCCGAAGACGGGGAGGGGGCCGAGCCGCGCGCATCGCCGCGCGCATCGCCATCCCCCGCACCGTCCTTCCTCCCGTCTCCCGCCTCCCGCCTCCCGCTTCCCGACGGGTCATCGACGCGCTCCCACACGCCGGCGCGTTCCGGCCGGTGCGTGTCGCGCACCACCGGACGCACGACCGCCTCGATGCCTAACGTCGCGCGCAGGCGGGCGAAGGCGGCATCGGCAGCGGCTGGATCACGCCAGGCCGGGTCGAGCAATTCCCCTTGCGCCCCGTGCAACGGCGCGGTGGCGGTCACGGCCACCGTCACGCCGCACACCGGGGCATCGAGGCGCCATTCCTCCAGCAGGGCGCGGCAGCGCTCCAGCAACGGGATGACGCGCGCCAGTGGGCGGGGGAGGCGCACCTCGCGGGTCACGGTGTGGGCATGCGTCGCCGTGGGGAGTGCGCCACGCGCGTCGTCGAGGGCGAGGGTGATGGCCACCACCGCTGCCGAGCGTCCGTCCTGCACCAGGTCCTGCACCAAACGATCGAGAGCTGCGCGGACGAGGAAGATGATCGGCTCGACCGATGGGACGCTGGGCGAAAGGTCGGTGGCCACCGCGCGCGGGGCGTCGAGGCGGGCCAAGACCGGGCGTCGCTCGTCCTCGCCACGCGCCAGGTGCCACGCAGCGACGCCGGCGCTCCCCCAACGCCGCTCGACGTCCTCGGTCGGAAGGGCGGCAAAGGCTCCCACCGTGCGAAGTCCCAGTGCCTGCAGTGTGTCGCGCAGTTCCTCGTCCATCGGCACCAGGCCTAACGGGGCAGGCGCGAGATAGGCGGCGCATCCGCCCGGTGGCACGATGACGATCCCATCCTCCATGGGGGCTCCCTCGTCGCTCCCGGGCCGTCCCTGGCGCCCCGTCCCGGTCGTCGCCCATGTGGCAGCCCGTGCCGCGACGCACGAGTCGGCGATCCCCACCCGTGCGCCGGGGTGCCAGCGCCGGGCCAGCGCCAGGAGGCGCCGGGCCAGCGCGCGTTCGCCGCCTAACGCTTCGAGGCCGCTGGCCCCGACCCACCACGTGCCCGGGGTCCCCCCCACGGGCGTGACCTGCGGGCTCGCCTGCACGAAGGTCGCCGTGGCCCGCGTCACCGCACGCGCCACCGAGTCCTCGTCCCAGTGCGCCACCCGGAGCGTGGCACACCGCGACCGCGCCTCGGCGATCGTCATGCCGGCACGAATGCGGAGCGCCCCCGCCGCTGCGGTCGCCGAGCGCACCCGTTGGCCGTCGAGGAGGACGATGGGCATGGCGTCCCAGTGAGCGCTGGGAGGCGGGAGGCGGGAGATGGAAGAAGCGTTAGGCGCGCTGCCCGGGCTCGGTGCGCTGGGGGGAGCGCTGGGGCTTGCGCCGGGCGTCGGGCGGGGAGGGAGCGAGGGGACGGTCGGGGACGGGCGTGTCACGCCCGCCGTTCCCCACGCCATACCGGGGGCCGAGGAGGAACTCGTCGCGGGCAATGGCCGGTTCGGCGCAACGACGCTTGTGGGCGAGGGTGGCGCCGCTGGCGGGGGGCGTCGTGGCACCACCACGTTCTCCAGTCCCATCGGGAGGAGGAGCTGTTCGTCGGGTCCCGGGGGCATCAGGAGTTGCCCGTTCCCCGCGGCGATTGCGTGTTGCCACACCGCGCCGATCGGGAACCTGGGAATGCGCACACAGGCGACGCGCCACTTCGATTGCACAGCCGACCTCCACGACGTGATGCGTTCCACCCTTCTCTACCGTCACCTGCAACACGACCGGCGTGCGGGGCGAGCCGCGGCGCCTCTCCGGCGTTTCGTCCTCGCGTGTTCCGGCGAGGCGCCGTCCGAACGATTCCCACTCCTGCGCACCCGGGTGCCGCGGGGGGCCTGCTGTCTCCCGGGAACGCCCTCCCTCGCCAGGAGGCGCCGGGCGCCCCTCCCGCGCGCGGCGGCGCACGCGCAGGCGTACCGCGCCGCCCACCCCCCCGGCATCGGGCAATCGCCGTCGCCCGTCGCCGTGGCCCTCGTCGTCCCCCTCATCGCGCAGCACCACGAAGGCGGCGTTGCTTTCGCGGGCCAGTCGGGTGAGGCGGACCGCGACGCCACGTGACAGCCCCCCTCCACCGTCGAGCACCACCAACCCGAAGGCGCCGCTGCGCAGCAGGACGTCGGCGCACCACGGGCCGTGTGCCCCGGGGGGCGGGCGCACGATCCAGAGGCGTTCGGTCGTTGCCAGTGCGGCCCAGTCGGCCGGGGCCAGCGTGCGCCCGGCATCGATGTAAGCAACCCACCGTTTGTCTGCGAGCGCCTGGGCGACGACCTCCCGCACCAGCGTCGTCTTCCCGCTCCCGCGCCCGCCGACGATCTCCGTCAGCCGCCCCAACGGGAGCCCGCCGTCGGAGAGCACCGCATCGAGCGCCGCGATCCCCGTGCGGATCCCGCCCCCGGGGAGCGGGGGCGGCGCGAGGACGGCTGCGAGTTGCGCGCGGAGGGCGGTCAGGGACATGACAACAGGAGACGAGAAGCCGAGGAGACGAGAAGCCGCGAGGCGCGCCTAACGCTTGCCTGGATGGCAGCGGGGCCGCTCCGTCCATCCGAGACCGAACATACACCGAACATTCAAGAGACAACCGAACGCCCGCGGGGGAGCGCGGGATCCATGCGACGAACTCGTTAGGTCAGGGGCGGGGAGGCGACGCGCGGGCCGGGTCGCTGGACAATGACTTGCGATAGCAGACGATGCGCTCCGCTTCCGTGAAGCCGAGGGCACGATGTGCAGACTGGCTGGCCGTATTGTCCAGCGGCGTATCGGAGGCGAATTCGCGGCATCCGTGCTCGCGGGCCCACTGTTCGCCCGCGGCCACCAGTGCCCGGCCGATCCCGCGCCGCCGCCACGCGGGTGCGACGTACCACCCCTCGAGGTAGCCGACGCGATCGGTCTCGCACCCTTCCGCATAGCTGCGGATGGTGAGTTCGGCGAAGCCGACCACCCCGCCTTCCGCCTCGGCCACCAGGCAGGCGATCGGATCGCCGGGGGACCAGAAGAAACGTTCGATCTCCATGGCGTGCTCCTCCGCCCCTCCCTCGGGCCAGAGGGCGGTGCGCAGGACACACCAGGTGGCGGCGTCGGCGCGGGTGACGGGACGAACCATGCGACGGGAGGCGGGAGGGTGGATTGCGGCTGGCGGTGGACCGTGCGGTTACATCGTACCCGGGTCGTCGGCCGAGGGGCCATAGATCCCGGGGAGAGGGACGTCCTGCAGGCGGAGGTAGACGGAGAACTGCCCGCGGTGGTGCACGAGGTGGTTCATGACCCAGGTGCGCACGACGGCGATGCGGGGGAGGGTGAAGACCTTCTCGCCGCCCATGAGCATCGTCCACGGGAGCTGGAACTCCTCGTCGGACATCGCGGCCAGGACGGGGCGCGCCTCGGCGGCGTTCTTGTCGAAGAGGGCGAGGAGCGCCTCGACCGACTCGAAGGTCGGGGAGGTGTAGGCCGGGCCACCGACGGGGGCGAGGTCGAGTTCCGCCAGCTGCAGCATCGGTCCGCCCCATCCCGGGATCTCGGCGAGGTGACCGGCGAGTTGGCCGAGCGACATCGACTTGGGGTGGGGCTTCCAGCTGGCGGCGGCGGCCGGCGTGCGTGCGAGGAGCTTGCGGGTGGTAGCGATCTCGTGGTCGAACTCGGCGACGAGGGCGGTGGCAATGGACGTGGACATGGTCGGGAGGTGGGTAAAGGGAGCCTGCGATACCAAACGAGAGACAGCGGTACTGCGACCGTCAGAGTCCCAGGTCGATCTGGGTGACGGGCGGGAGGGCGCCGACCGGGGTCGGCGCGCAGGCGAGGGCCACGCCTTCATCCAGCGCGGCGGCTGCCGGGGAGCTCCCGTAGGCCGGGGATGCTTCCATCACCGGGAGGAGGCGCGTGCGGCTGGCGGGGAGGGTGGCGCCGTCCCACGCCGAGCCCGCGCGCGCCGGTCCCGACGGGGTGTAGCGTCCGGCGTCCCATCGCGGGGCGCCGAGTGCGGGATCCGGCAGGAGCGCCGCGTCTGGCTGGGGCGTCGCGCCGTGCGGTTGTGGTGCGCCGGCGCGCGGCTCCGCCGGCCCTTCGAAGGCCCGCTCCTCCGGCGAACCGTAGCGGATCCCGGCCTGGCGGCAGGCACGCTTGAGGAACTGGCGCAGCCCCTCGCGATAGCGGTCGGTGATCTGGAAGCGGTTCCCGTACGCCTTGCGATAGCGCGGGGCGAGGTCGGGGAACTCCTCGTCGAGCCACGGGAGGTAGCGACGGCGCGAGGTGACGCGCAGCCGCAACGCGCAGGCGTTGATGTGCGAGGCGCCGTCGGCGGCGACCTGCCTGACGAGTGCCTCGAGGGCGTCGGGGCGGTCGGTGATCCCGGGGAGGACGGGCATGATGTTGATCCCCACGTCGATTCCGGCTTCGTGCAGGCGCCGCAGGGCGCGCAGGCGGGCCTCGGGCGTTGGGGCGCGCGGCTCGATGCGACGGGCGAGGTCGCGGTCGAGGGTGATGAGCGAGAGGTGGACGGTGAGGCGCGAGCGCTGGGCGATGCGCGCCAGGAGGTCGATGTCACGGGTGATGAGCGGGCTCTTGGTGATGATCACCAGGCGCAGCCGCTTCAACTCGGCCAGGACCTCGAGGAGCTGGCGCGTGATGCGGAAGTGGCGCTCGGCCGGCTGGTACGGGTCGGTGGCGGTCCCGATGACGATGGGTTCCGCGTGCCGCACCGCGCCTAACGACTTGCGGCTCCCCTGTAGCGTGCGGCGCAGCACCTGGGCGGCGTTGCGCTTGACGAAGATCCGCCGCTCGAAGGCGAGCCACGGCGGGAGTTCCTCGAGCTCTTCGCCCGGGGCGGCGAGCGACGGGCGTGCGGCGGTGGACGACGATGGGGCGAGGGAGGGGAGCGCCGCGGCGCCGTGGAGCAGGATGGTCCCTTCGCTCCCGGGCCCCAGGTCGGCGCCGACCCCCTCACCCACGCCCGTCTCCCGCCTCCCGTCTCCCGTCTCGGCGGCCGCCCGCTCCATGACGAAGCGATGGGCGTAGCGCGCATAGCAGTACGCGCAGCCAAAGGCACAGCCGATGTAGGGGTTGATCGACCAGAAGGGCATCCCCGTGCTCTCGGGGCTGTTGAGCACTCCGGTCGCGGTGGTGCCGTAGTAGCGGATGTCCTTCTGCGCGCCCACCACCGGGTGCCGGGGGGGCGGAGAGAGCAGTTCGGAGAGGGAGAGTGCCTGTTGCATCGTGCCACCGTGTGCCGTGGGGGGACTGACCCCGGGGCGATGACAGATACCGAACAAACCCCGAAAATGCAAGAACGAAGACGGGCGGCCGGAGGCGGGAGAGGGGAGCGGAAGCGGCAACTCGTTGGCTGGCCGACGCTTGGAATCGGACAGTTCATGTGCCGCGGTGCGCAGGGGCGACGGAGGGGGTGGGACGAGCCGCGGCGCGGGCGGAATTGGTTGGCGGTGCCACCGGCAGAGCGAACGGCCGTCCGTCGTGCGCACCGCCGCCTCCCCGGTGAATGCCTAACGCTGGTCCGGTTACTAACGAAAAAATGCGGGGAAGCGCTCCGCTTCCCCGCACTCGTCTTCCCGTCTTCCCGTCTTCCCGTCTTCCCGTCTGCTCTACTGCAGGAGTGCTTTGTGCTTCTCGAACCACCCCTGCATCGTCGTGAGCTTCGAGGCCTCGTGGCTCGGGCGACGGCGAATGCCGTGCGGTTCCTCGGGGACGCGCACCAGCACCGATTCCACGCCGAGCATCTTGAGCGCCTTGTAGTACTGCTCGCTCTCCGACATCGGCGTGCGGAAGTCCTCCTCGCCGGTCATGATCAGCGTCGGCGTCTTCACGTTCTTCACCACGCTCAGCAGCGACCGCTTGTCGTAGTTGTCCTTGTGGTCCCACGGCATCCCCGGGAACCAGTTGTTGACAGACGACGGCGCCATGTCGGCGGTGAGCGAGAACGACTCCCAGTTGATCACGGGATAGAAGGCCAGCGCCGCGCGGAAACGATCGGTGTGGCCGATCATCCACGCCGTGAGCACACCGCCGCCGCTCCCGCCGGTGACGAAGAGGTTCTTCTCGTCGACATATCCCTTGGCGATCACTGCGTCGACCCCCGAGTTGAGGTCGAAGAAATCATCCCCGGGATACGCATGGTGGATCAGGTTCCCGAACTCCTCGCCGTAGCTCGTGCTCCCGCGCGGGTTGGTGTACAGCACGACGAAGCCGTTGGCGGCCATGATCTGCTTTTCCTCATCGAAGCGGTCGCCGTAGTTGGCAAAGGGGCCACCGTGAATCTCGAGGATGAGCGGGTACTTCTTCTTCGCGTCGAAGCCCGGCGGCGTGATGATCCACCCCTGGATCTTGCGCTTGTCCTTCGACGACTCGTACCAGATCTCCTCGACGGCGCCGAGCGTCTTGCCGGCGAGGACGTCGGCATTGAGCGACGTGAGGACGCGCGCGGCCGGCCGCGTGGCCCCGGTGGCAATCGGCGCGAGCGCCACCTCAGACGGGACCGACGGGGTGCTGAGCGTGTAGGCGATGCTCCCGTCACGTGCAACGGAGTACGATCCCCCGCTGTACGCCGACGTCCCGGTGCCGAGGTTGCGGGCGACCACGCGCCACGTCCCGTCGAGGGCGACGCGGGCGACCTTGGTGTTGCCCGAGTCGTCGACCGTGACGTAGAGGGCGCGCGAATCGGCGCTCCACGTCGGGCTCCCCACGCTGCGATCCATCGCGGTGGAGAGGGCGCGCTTCCCCGAACCGTCGCGGTTCATCACGTACAGCAGCGTGTTCTGGTAGCCCTGCTTGCGGTCGTCGTAGCCGACCCAGGCGATGAGCGCGCCATCGGGCGATGCCGCCGGCGATTGGTCGGGGCCGAAACGATCGGTGAGGCGGCGCATCGCCCCGGTGGCGACGCTGAAGGCGAACAGGTCGGTCTCCCGTGCCGTCCACTCTGGATTCTCGCCGCGTCGCGCCGCCAGGAGCAATTCGTTGCCGTCGGCGCTCCACGTCACGGCGCCGCCGCCATACACCTGCCCGCCGTGCTGGAAGTCGCCGCTCGTCACCTGGCGCGGCGTCCCGCCCTCGGCGGGGACGACGAAGGCGTGCACGAAACCGCTGGGAAGCTCACCCACCTGGTCCTGCCGGAAGACGAGGCGGTCGGTGTACTTGGGGGGCGCCGACCACGTGGCGCCTGGCGGCGGCGCCAACGGCGTCCCGATCACCAGCGCCGGGCGCGGCACGAGTTGCAGGAAGGCCAGCTGCGTTCCGTCGGGAGACCAGGCCGGCGCGCTGGGCGCCTGCGGACCGTTCGTCACCGCCATCGCATCACCGGTGTCCATCCAGCGTACCCAGAGCTGGGTGCTCCCGCCGCGGTTGGACGCGAAGGCGAGGCGCGTGCCATCGGGTGACCAGGCGGGCGAGTCCTCGCTGAACTTCCCCGAGGTGAGCGCACGGTGCCCCGACCCATCGCGCTTCACCACCCAGATGTTGCTGTAGCGCCGATCGGTCATCGGATCGCTCCAGCGGCGCACGTAGGCGATCCACGCGCCGTCCGGCGAAATGGCGGGATCGGCGGCGTACTCCAACTGGAAAATGTCGGCGGGCGACAACGACGAGGGGCGACGGTCCTGCGCGGCGAGTCCTGCGGACTGCGTGAGCGCGAGGAGCACCGGGAAGACGATCCGGAGCGAACGGGGCATGGCGAACCTCGGGTGCGGAGCGGGGGAGGAGCGGGAGACGCGCGAGGTGCGTGAGAAGTGCGAGGCGCACGAGGCGCCGGTTACGGCAACGGCAGGTCGGTTGGCCGACGGCGATCGTCGGCGTCTGGCGCGCGCCGCTGCAGCGTCCAGTGTCCCAACAGGTGAGGAAGCTGCTCCTCGGTTCCGACCTCGGCAACTCCAACCAGTTCCCCCGCGCGCCACACGCCCTGATGCCGGATCGGGGGGGTGAGAAAGCGAGGGTCGGCGATGGTGAACCGCAGGACGCCTCCCTCGACCCGGAGGTCGGCCAGCGACGTGGTGAGGTTGCCGGCACCGCGTGGGTAGTGCTCCGTCCACGTCGCGCGCAGTGTGCCCCCCGCACTCGTTATGCGCAGGGTGACCTCCACCGGGGCATCGTAGAGGCGCATCGTCCCCGTCCAGGTCCCGGGCAGCGCGTCGAGCGCCGGCGCCTCGCCGTGCGCACTGTCCGCAGGGAGAGGCGCCGGCGTCGGAGACGAGGAAGGCGAAGGCTGGCGCAGCGCCTCGGCTGCGCGCGACTGCAGGTACTGCGCAACCTCGGCCGGCAGGTCGACGAGTGTGGAGAGCGTATCCTCGAGGCCGCTCCCGGTCCCCAGGTCTCGAATCGCGCGCCCACGGGCGCGCGACGGGAACGCGATTGGGGGAGTGCCACTGATGGTCCCCCAGAGCACGGTGGCGGCGAGATAGGTGCCGGCCGCCGACGGGTGGCTGCCGTCGGGTTCGTAGAGTTCGAGGGACGGGCGCCCCGACCGCACGCGCTGCCAGGCATCGCCGACGGGGGCGACGTCGGCGCCGATGGAGCGCCCCAGCGTCAGATAGGCATCGTCGAGCGCGGCCTGGTGGGCCGCAGGGGCCTCCCGCCGGCGCCAGGTCGAGTACAGGACGGTCCGCGCGCCGGCGCGTCGGATGGCCCGGTCGAACAGGCGTGCATAACGATGAAAGAGCCGAGGGGCGTTGATCGCCGGGGCACCGTCGACGAGGTGTACCCCAAGCATGCTCTGCTCCTGCAACACGACGACGTCCCAGGTCCCGTCCTCGATGCGGGCGAGGGCGGTGCCGCGCATCCAGTGCTGCTGCAGCGTGGCGCCCCCCAGCACCTCCATCGCGACGTGCAGCTGACGGGAGGGAGAGGCGCCGGCGGCCAGGGCCGCCAGCACGTCGGGGAGGTTGTGGAAGTACGTATAGCTGTTGCCGATGAACAGGATACGCATCGGCGTCCCCGGCCGAGCCGGGGGCGTGGCCGAGGGAGGGGGGAGGTGCCGGGCGTGCAGGGCGGCGACGTCGCGGGGGGGCGCAGCTGCCGGTGCTTGGGCGGGAGCCGCCAGTGCGGCGAGGGCGACGGCGAGCAAGACGGCGCGTGCGCGTCGGAGCGGCGGGGCGAACGCGAGAGGGGCGCGCCGCGCCGGGAGGTACGCCGGCGCCTGGTGCGTGAGGAGAGGGGGCACGGCGCGGGCGAAGAAATTGAGGAAATGAGTCGCCGGAACGAGGCGGACCGATCATCTTTCACGGGCGGCCCGCGCCTCGACAGGTGCTTCGGGCTCCCGTGGCTCGGTGCTTCCCTCGCGGGTGGCCCGGCGCGGGACCGAGTCACTCGCCCCTGGCCGGTGCGCGACCCCACTGGTCGCGCCCCAAACGTACGGCTGCCCGCACCGACGCTCAACAACCGCATGTCCGCACTTACGCCCTTCACGGACCTTCAGGATATCGCCAAGGCCGTCACGCACCGACAGGCATCGCCCGTCGAACTCGTGCGCGAGATCCTCGATGCCATCGGCCGCCACAATCCCTCGCTCAACGCCTACATCACGGTGAGCGGCGAGGCGGCCCTCGAGGCCGCCGAGCGCGTGGAGAAGCTGGTCGCGGCGAAGAAGGACCCCGGCCCGTTGGCCGGCGTCCCGATCGCCATCAAGGACCTGATCCTCACGAGCGACGCGCCGACCACGGCGGGCTCCCGGGTCTTTGGCGACGGGATCCCGGCGGGCGACGAGGCGACGGTGGTCAAGCGCCTGCGCAAGGCGGGCGCGATCATCATCGGCAAGACCAACCTGCACGAGGTGGCGTTAGGCGTCACCTCGGCCAACGAGCACTTCGGCCCCGCGCGCAACCCGTGGAACGCCGAGCACGTGGCGGGCGGGTCGAGCGGTGGGTCGGCATCGGCGGTGGCGGCCGGGCTCTGCGCCGCATCGATCGGGACTGACACGCGCGGGTCGATCCGCATCCCGGCGGCCTGCTGCGGGGTGACGGGGTTCAAGCCGACCTACGGACTCCTGCCTAACGACGGCATCGTCCCGCTGTCGCCGTCGCTCGACCACGTGGGACCCATCACCCACACGGTCGCCGACGCCGCGCTCCTCGTCGCCGTGATGACCGGGACCAAGCCGGGGCTCGAACGCTTCGTGAAGGCGCTCCGCACCAGCAGCAAGGGGATCGTGCTCGGCGTCTCCGAGTACCACCTGCGCGACCTGGACGGCGAGATCGGCAAGGCGATCGACAAGGCGCTCAAGGTGCTGCGCCCGCTGGTGAAGGACATCCGCGACGTCGACATCCCCGCCCTCGACGGGGCGCAGGAGGCGTCGGGGATCATCACGGCGTCCGAGGCGATCGCCTACCACGATCGTTACCTCAAGCACAACCCGGCCGCCTACGGCCCCCTGGTGCGCAAGCGCCTCGAGGGGGGCTACAAGCACAGCGCGCTCGACTACCTCAACGCGATGGCCAAGCGTGAGGCGGTGCGGGCGGCCTTCGCCCAGACGTTCACCGAGGTCGACGTCCTCGTGGGCGCGACGCTCCCCGCGCTCCCGCCGCGCGTCGACGAGGACTTCGTGCACATCGACGGCAAGGAGGAGAACACGGTCGAAGCGTTCACCCGCTTCAATGCTCCGCAGAACCTGGCCGGGCTCCCCGCCATCAGCGTCCCCTGCGGCCTCGCCAAGGGGCTGCCGATCGGGTTGCAGTTCTTCGGCCCAGAAGGCGGCGACGAGGTGGTGCTGACCATGGCCTCGGCCTTCCAGCGCGAGACGCACTGGCACCAGCGCCGCCCCCCCATCGCCCGCTAGGCGACCCCCACTCGGCGACGCGGTGATCGCAACCGCCGCGTCGCTCGGCCGTTGTATCTTTGAGCCGTGTTGCCCCTTCCTTCGCACCGTGAGTGACCGCCATGCCCGCGTCACCCCTGCTCTCCGACATTGAAATCCAGCGCGAACTCGGCTCCCTGCCGGGATGGGCACGGCGTGGAGGGACGCTGGTGAAGACCTACACGTTCCCTGCCTTTCCCGCCGGGATCGACTGGATACGACGCGCCGCGGATGCGGCCGAGTCGATGAGCCACCATCCGGACATCGACATCCGCTACACCCGCATCACCGTGACGCTCTCCACGCACGACAGCGGCGGGATCACCACCAAGGACCTCGCGCTGGCCCGCGCGCTCGACGCGCTCTGAGCGCCAGGCCGCGCACACGCGTCCGCTGCAAACAGCACGGCCCCGGTCGAATGACCGGGGCCGTCGTCGTTCAGCACATGGAGCCAGTCCCGCTTACTCGCGCCGCCCGCCGAGCAGGCTGAGGATCGCGAGGAACATGTTGAGCAGGTCGAGATAGATCGTGACCGCGGCCTGGACGTAGTCCTCGGGGCCGAAGACGTTCCGCAGGCGCCAGGTGTCGAAGACCAGGAGCCCGCTGAAGACGAGCACCGTCGCGCCAGCCAGCCAGAGCGACGCCGTCTGGTTCTGGAAGAAGAGGTTCAGCAGCGACGTGGCGATGAGGACCCACAGCCCGACGGTGAAGAACGCCCCCATCGCCGAGAAGTCGCGGCGGGAGACGAAGGCGTAGAGCGTCAGGACACCGAAGGCGCTGGCGGTGAGCATCCCCGCCTGGCCGATCACCCCAGGGCTGTTGCGCCCGTAGACGTACAGGATGGGCGAGATGGCCAACCCTTCCACGAAGGTGAACAGGAAGACCAGGCCGAGGTTCGCCGGGAAGGCCTCGCGGAACTTGAGCGCCAGCATGAGCGGCGCAAACATGCCGATCATCGTGATGAACGGATGCCGCGCGACGCTCTGCATGATCGCGGGCTGCGACATGGCAAAGGCGGCGCCGGCGATCGTCACCAGGATGCTGGCAAAGACGAGGCTGTAGGTCCGGCGCACGAGCGTCGCGCGCTCGGCCCCGGTGCGGACTACGACGCCCGGATACGGGCGGGCAGAAATGCCCATGTCAGTCTCCTGCAGAGGGAATGGACGGCGTAAAGATAGTGCGAGGATCCCGAGTAGGTAGCGCGAGGGTGATCAGGCCGCGGACTCGGCGTGGCGGGCTCGGCGTGATGGTACCCCCCGTGCCGATGAGCGGTCCGCCCCCGGGTCGCCCCCCCGGGGACGATCGGAAGGCGGGCAGCGACACCCGAGTGCCCCTTGGGGAAACGAAGAACGCCGGCCCAGTGGGGGCCGGCGTTCGTGCGCTGGGGGCGCGCGTGAGGCGAAACGGCGTGAGGCCGACCGCCCTACATCTTCCGGATGTCGACGGAGCCATTGACCGTCGAGACCTTGAGGCGCTGTCCGCCCTTCCCGATGGTCGCGCGGATGTGCCGCGGGTTGATACGCCCCGTGAGGGTGAGCGGGAAGTCGGAGGAGACGCGTCCGTTGACGGTGCGCATGTCGAGGTCGGCGTTGAGCCCCGCCGGGAGCTCGATCTCGACGGAGCCGTTGACGGTCTCGAAGTCGAGATCCTCGGTCCCCGTCTCACGCATCCGGACTTCGATGCCGCCGTTGACGGTGCTGGCGCGCACCGGACCGCCGGAGGTGTAGGCGAGGATGCCACCGTTCACCGTGCTCGCCTCGACCTCGGACGTGGCGCCTTCGATGCGGAGCGAGCCGTTGACCGAGCTGCTCACGAGCTTGACCCCCTCGGGCAGTCGTACGGTGAACTCCACGGAGACCTCGTTCCGGCGATTCCACCCGTCGTTGCCGCGGGTGCGATAACCGTCTTCGTCGCAGGTGGTGTTCTCGTTCCAGATGGCGCAGATCAGGATGTCGTCGTTGGCGAGCTTCTTCACCTCGATACGGACGGCGTCGCCGCTACCGCGTCGCACGCGCTTCTCGCCGATCACCTCGGCCTTGTCGCCCGAGGCGCGGTCGACGCGGATGGCGCCGTTGAGGTTGCGGACGTACAGCCAGCGCCCGCGCGGGATGCGCCCTTCCCACGAGAAGTCGGGCGTCCCTTGTGCATCGAGCGATGCGACGGGGACGGCGAGTGGGGCGGCGGCCAGCAGGGTGCCGAGCAGGGCGTGCTTGAGGGCGAGGGTCACGGGGCGTCTCCTATGCCTAACGCTTGCGGATTTCGAGGTCGCCGCTGAAGGTCTCGGCGATGATGCGGGCGCCGCCGTTGCCGACGGAGAATTCGAAGCGGCGCGGGCGGCGCGACGAACGGTCGCCCGGCTGCAGGGTGATCGGGAAGTCGGACTCGAGTTCCCCGCTGAACGTCTCCACCGAGAAGCGGGCGTTGGCGGAGCCGGGGATGCTCAACTCGATGGTGCCGGAGTGCGAGTGGAACTCGTAGCGCCCGTCGGTCGCCATGTCGCCGGCGAAGGTGATGTCGCCGCTGGTCGTGGAGGTCTCGACGTCGCGCGAGGTGATCCCGGAGAGGGTGATGTCGCCGCTGGTGGTGTTCGCGTGCAGGTCCCCATCGACCGCGTCCAACTCGACGCTGCCGGACACCGAGGTCGCCTCGACCGTGCCCTTGAGCTGGCGCGCGGTCACGTCGCCAGAGACCGAGGTGAGCTCGATACGGCGCACCGCATCCTCCACTTGCACGTCGCCGCTGGTGGAGCCGGCCTCCACCTCGCCGCCGGTGCCGCGCACCATGACGTCGCCGGAGATGCTGCGCGCGATGACGCGCACACCACGCGGGACCGAGACTTCGTAGCGCGAGTCACCGCGGCGGCTCCCGCCCCACATCGAGCCGCGCCCTTCCTCCTCGAGCGTGATGCGCGACGAGGACACGTCGAGCTCCAGGCGCCCGCGTTCGGAGCTGGCCTTGATCTGCGCCTCACGGCGACTCCAGCCCGTGACGACGATCTCACCCGAGATGTTGGAGAGGTCGATGGTCCCGTCGGCAGAGAAGGCGACCGTGGTGTCGACGCGCGAGCGACCTTGCGGCACGTCGTCGTTGCGGCGCGCGCGGTCGCGGGTGTCGTCATCCCCGTTCCAGTTGGGATCCGACTTGCGCTTGCGCTCGATCTCACGCTCGATGCGCTCGGCCATCAGCGTCGCGTGCTTCTCGACGCGGGCGGCCATGCGCTCGGCGGCGGCCGCGATGTTCTCGGCCATGCGCTCGATGGAACGCTCGGACGATTGCGCGTGGAGCGTCGCCGGAAGGGCGGTGGCCAGCGCGAGGGCGAGGAGAACGGGAGAACGTGGCATGGGCGTGGTGGTCAGGTGCGGGACGGGAGAAGGGCGGCGGTGCGGAGCAGGCCGAGCTTCTTCTCCAGCGCCTTGTTGAGCTGCGTGGAAAGAAAACGCGAGGCGGGGTCGACTTCGAGCGCGCGCCGGGCCTCGGCGATCGCGGAGTCGATGGTGGCGATCGAGGATTCGAGGACGGCGACGGTGCGCGGATCGAGTTCGCTCCGACGCTCCGCCAGCACGCCGCGGAGGGTGGAGATCTCCGCGTTGTAGGTCTCACGCGCCGGAAGGCGTTCGGCCCGGCTGACCGGGGTCGCGGACGCCGCCGACGGCGTGGCGGCAAGGACCGGATCGGCTGCCACTACGCCGGCCGCGGCCGGGGAGAGCGACGACGTGGTCTGGTCGGGCGTCCGTGGGGCGCTGTCGGTCGCGGGATTCGCGGCCAGCGTCGGCGCCTGACGACGGCTGGTGAGGACGTAGGTCGAGAGGGCGGTGATCGCCATCAGGCCGGCGGCGACGGCGCCGAGCCGGAGACGATGCCAGCGCGATGGCGCCTGGCGACCGGGGCGTGCGGCCTCGCGCGCGGCGGCGTGCGCGCCGAGGTCGGCCACCGGCGTGTCGAGACGCTGGGCGATGGCCGGCCAGAGATCGTGCGACGGGGTGAGCGCGGGGAGCGTGGCGGCGTCGCGGGTGATGCGCTCGAAGTCGTGGACCAGCGCCGTGCAGGCGGTACACCCCGACAGGTGCAACTCGAGGTCGGCGACCGACGCGTCGTCCAGCGCTCCCTCGAGGTAGTCCCCGAGGCGCTCGTCGACTTCGGCGCAGGTCAGGTTGCGGTTGGTCATCGGTTCAGGGCCTCTCGTAACAGGTGCCGGGCGCGGTGCAGCTGCGCCTTGCTGCCACCAGCGGTGATGCCGAGCATCCCCGCAATCTCCTCGTGCTTGTAGCCCTCCACATCATGCAGCACGAAGATCTTTCGTGCGCCTGGCGGGAGGAGGGCGATCGCCGCTTCGAGGTCGATCGAGGCGCCGGGGGTCGAGGCCGAGCTCCCTTGCGGGAGCTGGTCGATTGCGTCGCCATCGTCTTCGAAGCGTGCGTGCTTCCGTCCGTCGGACTTCCGCGCGTTCAGGACCACGTTCACGGCGAGCCGGTGGAGCCACGTGCCGAAGGCCGAGTCTCCCCGAAAGAGGGAGAGCTTGTCCCAGGCGCGGACAAAGACGTCCTGCGTGAGCTCCTCGGCGTGCGTGCGGTCGTGGACCATGCGCGCGCAGACGGCAAAGACGCGGTTCACGTGCGAGCGATACAGCCGCTCGAACGCCCGACGGTCGCCCGCCGCAGCCTGGGCAGCCAGGGCTACGTCGGAGGCGTCGGTCGCTACGGGGAGGGGGGTTGGTTCCAGGGATGCCACCGTCACGATCGAACCGGTCGTCGTTTGCTCACTGGGTGAGATAGCGGCGACGGCCGGAAGGTTTGAATGGGGGGAAGACGGGACGACCGAGGATGGCGTCCCCCCTCTTGGTCCCCCTACGTGGCGAGGGTGCTCCCGAGTTTTGCCAGAAGGGTGTCGAGTTCGCCGACCGAGGAGACCACGTGCGTCGGCGAGGCCTCGAGGAGCTGGTGGTGCGTCGCGGCCCCCCAGGTGACACCGATCGTGACGGTGCCGGCCGCGTTGCCGGCCATGACGTCGAAGGGGGAGTCACCGATATAGACGGTGCGATCGGGGCGGTCGTCCAGCGCCGCGAGGGCGAACCAGAGCGGGTCGGGATCGGGCTTGTGCTTCGTGGTGCGGTCGGCGCCCACGACAACATCGAAGGATGGCGCGAGCCCCACGTAGGCGAGCGAGCGGTTGGCGAGGTGGTCCGCCTTGCTCGTGACGACGCCCAGCGGGTGGCCGGCGGTGCGGAGGCGCTCGATCAGGGCGGGGATGCCGTCGAAGGTGCGGGTGAGGCGGTCGTGGTGTTCGTACTGGAAGGCGCGATAGGTGCGCACCAGCTGCTGCAGGTCGTCCTCACCGGTCGCGTACTGGCCGAACTGCCACATGAGGGGGCGTCCGATCGTGGCGACCCACTGCTCGACGGTCGGGCGTGGTCCCTCGCGTGAGTCGAAGGCGTGCTGCATGGCCCCGACTAGTAGTTCGAGGGAGTCGATGAGGGTGCCGTCGAGGTCGAAGAGGACGACCGGGTGGCGACGCGGGGGGGAGACGTCGGGTGCGGTGGCCGGAGTGGGCCGCGTGGAGGGGGAGGACATGGGGGCGAAGAATAGCTCACGCGCCGGCGCCGTCGGGAAGGAGGGTGAGGACGGCCTCGAGGCGAACGTGGTCCGGAGCGGAGAGGTTGGCGGACACCGGATGGGAGAGGGGGGCCGGGGGGGCCACGTCGCGCAGGGAGGAGACGACGCGCTCCAGCCAGGCGCGGTCGTCGGGCGCCCGGGCGTGCGGCGGTGGGGGGGCCTCTGCGGCAAGTGCCTCCATGAGTTGCTCGATGCCGGCGCCCGATCGGGCCATGACGAGTCGGCGACCGTCAGCTGCACAACGGGCCACCGCCGGGCGCTGGGACCGCGGCGCGCGGGCAACCACCGCCCCGAGGGCTCGCAGGAGTCGCCGATGTCCCCGCGAGGTGTGTGCGGCGTCGGGGGCTAGCTGGTGCCGGGCGGCCTGCTGTGCGCACCAGTGGAAGAGGGCGCGCTCGACCGGGAGCAGCCTCGCGGTCGACGGCTCGCGCGAGTTGCAGCTGACGCCTGTCGGCGGCGCGGATGGGCGGGGATCGGGCGAGGTCAGGATCGGAAGGAGCGCCTCGAGCTGAGGGACGACTTCGTCCGGGGCGATCGTCACCCCCGCTGCGCTGGCAGAGACGAGCTGCGGATCTCGGCCGACCGAGACGATCGCCAACGATTGGGGGGCGGAGAGACCGTGCACGTGCCAGCGCAGCAACGGCGTGTCGTGGTCGGCGTGCGGGTCGCGTCGGTCGTCGAGCGCGGCCTTCGCTCCGCGCGCGGCACGAGCGTCGCGCGCCGCCTCCATCCCCGGCGGCGGTCCCTCGCACACGGCACGGGCGAGCCGGCGCAGCAGGTCCAGCAGAAGGTGCCGCGCCGCGAGCGGTGCGCGGGCGTTGCTCCTGACGGAGACGTCTCCCCACGCCTCGGCACCGAGCAGGATCGAGGAGTGACCGACCGTGTCGAGCACGAGGCGCGCCTTGCGCGCCAGGTGATGCAGCGTGAGGGCGAGTTCGTCGGCGTCGACCGGCGGGGCGACGAGGTGCGACTCCACCGCATCGTGAGGGGACCCCATGCGACGCAGGCGCCCCAGTCGCTGCTCGAAGCGTGCGACGGTCCACGGGAGGTCGAGATGGAGCACGACGGATGCGCCCTGCAGGTCGACACCCTCGCTCAGGACGTCGCTGGCGACGAGCACATCGACCCGCGCGATGTCGTCGCGCGACGTTCGAGCGCCAGGGGCAAACGCCGCGAGCAGTTCCTGCCGTGTCACCGGCCCGCTGGCGATGCAGGCGCCACGCCCCGTCAGGAGCGCCACGCGGGTCGTGGCGCGGAGTGCGCGATACGCCGCCTCGGCCGTCTCGGCGCTGTGCGTGAAGACCACCGCCTGTCGATCGCCGCACGACGCCAGGACCGCACGCATCCTGCCGAATCGCGCGTCGTCCCGTGCCGCGGCACCGCGCACCAGGGTGCGCACGGCGCGCAGCCCTTCGGCGTGTCGCCGCACGAGGTCGAGCAGAGGTGCGGTGTCGGGCGCCGGCGCCGGTGCCGCCATGAGCTGCGGGAAGGCGAGTTGTACGCTCCCGTCGTCGGCTGCCGTCCACGCGACGAGGTCGCGCCGATCGGGGAGACGGCCGCAGGTGAGGGCGTGCTCGAGGGCGGTGGCGGTGGCGAGGCGACGCTGGATTGCGGCGAGCAGCGCCGCATCGCTGGAGCACCACGCTCTCGTCAGCTGCAATACCACCAGTGACTCGGCCACGCCGCCGTCGGCGGGCGGGAGCGGCGGCGGGAGCGCGCGCAGCGCCGCCAGCACGGCAGGGGCGGGGGGCACGTCGTGGCGCACCGTCGCGCCGAGTGCGGGGAGGCGAACGCCCACGTCGCCGACGCGATGCCTGACGACGAGCGCGCCCAGGGAGGCGTCGTCAAGCGTGGCGGCGCCGGCACCGAGAAAGAGCGCGAGCAGTGCGTCGAGGTCGGCGCGCCGGTTGTGGATCGGGGTGGCGGTGAGCAGGAGCACGCGCACCCCGCGCGTGAGGTGCGTGAGCGCACGATAGCGCCGCGTCGCCGGCGAGCGTGCGCGATGGGCCTCGTCGAGGATGACGAGATCCCATCCTGCGGCCCTCGGCGCGCGCCCTGCGCTCAGCTGCTCATACGACGCGACGGTGATCTCGGCCTGGCACCGTCGCCCCGCCTCGCGCCAGAGCTCGCGCACGGCGGCCGGCGCCACCACGAGCACCGAGGAGTGGCGGCGCGCGACGGCAAGCGCGGTGTAGGTCTTGCCGAGGCCGACCTCGTCGGCGAGGAGGGCACCGCCGTGGCGCGCGAGAATCGCCAGGAGTCGGTGCATCCCCTCGACTTGGTGCGGATGGAGCGTGACGGTGCCGGCGCGCGCGTCACGTTCCCCCGGGCCCTCGGCGACGGCAACGCCTCCCAAAAGCGTTAGGCAGTGCTGAAAGAAGGCGCCGGGCGTGTCGATCATCGCCAGGTCCATTCCACGAGCGCGCGCGCCAGGGCTGGGCGCACGCGATACGCCGACACCGCCGCGTCGAGCAGTTCGTCGCTGCTGATCGATGCGCCGGCGACGCCGCGCATCCCGAGTGGGGCGAGGAGTTCCCGGGCCCTGACCCAGTCGGCCGGGATGGGGAGGCGCGCGACGGTCCAGCCGAGGTAGCGACGGAAGCCGCCGCGCGCCGGTTCGGCGAGCGCGTCGAGCCAGGCGGCGGCAAGCGGCGAGTTGAGGAGCGCCGCCAGTGCGGCCGCATCCGTATCGTCGCGGCACGTGGCGACATAGCAGGTATTGAGCGGGATGACCGGCGAATGCGCCGGGAGGATGCAGGCGCGTGGGCCGCGACTCATGTCGGCCCAGACGACGCGCGGGCGCGAGTTGCCCGCAGCGTCGATGCGATGCAACGACCACCAGGCACGCGTGCCGCGCAGGTCGGTCCGGCGCGAGAGGTCGCCCCGCCAACGCGCGAACCAGCGTGCCGCGAGCGGGGGGAGGGTCGCCAGCGGGCGCCCCACCTCGTCGTGCGTCCAGATGATGCGTTCGGCGCTGGCGGTCGGCGTCCATGCCCTGGCATGCTCGCCACGCAGGATCGGGCGCAGCAGGGTGGCCTCGATGCTCGCCTCGCGTCCGGCGCCCCGGATGACGGCCTGCACGCCGCCGTTGGCGAGCGCGTCGACGAGGAAGGCATCGTTGCACCCGCACTTGACGCCGAGTGCCGGTCGACCGAGTCCGCTCTCGGCGAGTGACGGGCCGGCGGCCGAGAGTCGGGCGAAGGCGGCGCGCGCCGGGGGAGGGAGGACGAGCCACGGCGCGCCCGGTGACGCGTCGTAGGCAAGTTCTCGCCAGCTGCAGGACCACTGGATGGCGAAGTCGCGCCGGTGCACCGCCAGCTGCACGGTCGGTGTGGCGCGCGCCGGCGAGGAGGCCCCGAACGGGGCGGGCGTCTCGGCGGGCGCCTGGGCAAGCGCGATAGCAGGCGCCTCAGCGGGCGCCAGGCGACGCACGACGACGAGCGACGGGTACGTCGCGGCATCGAAGGCGGCCGGAGCCTCGGACCAATCCTCCAGCAGGCGCAACTCATGCGCGGTCCCCAGCAGCCGACGCACGCCGCCGCCCGCCAGTGAACGCCAGAGCTTGAGCGGGAGGAGAAGGGCGAGCGTGCCGCCGGGACGCAGCACGTCCAGCGCGCGTTCGGCAAAGAGCGCGGCGAGGTCGACCTGCGCGGCGAAGCCGGCGCCGGCCCCGGCGGCGGCGGCCCCCGCCTGCCACGCCGCCTGCCGGAAGACGACGAACTCGCGGCGGAAGGCGTCGCGACGGTCGGGGGGGATGCGATGCAGGCGCACCCAAGGCGGATTGCCGACCACGAGGTCGAAGCCGCCGCGGCTCGCGACATCGGCGAAGTGCGAGGCGAAGCGGAAGGGGAGGGCGCCGCCGCGGGCGAGCGTGCGTTGTGCCTGACGGATGCCCCGCGTGCGCGTGCGCAACTCGGCCAGGGCGGCCCGTTCGTCGCCCACGGCCCCGCGTCGGTTGCCGAACAGGTCGCGCCCGCGCGCCGCACGCACCAGGGCGCGCCGCGCCACCGACGCGCGCTCGAGCTGTCGCTCCAGTTCGGCACGCGCCGCGCGCCGCTCCTCGCGGTCGAGGACCCGGGCGAGCGTGACCTTGCGCCGCCCGGTGGCGCGCACGTAGCGCTCGCGGAGCGCCGCCCCGTTAGGCGCCGGGTGCGGATGTGCGCGCGCTGCCTCCTGCCGATGCGGGTCTCCCATCACCACCACGCCGCCGTCGAGCGCGTCACCCACGCGCACGTTGCGGTCGAGGTTGGGGAGCGGCGGGACCTCGAGCGGATCGGAGACGTCGAGGTCCAGCACCACCGAGAGCCAGAGCCGCAGCTCGCAGAGCCAGACGGCCATCGGGTTGAGGTCGACTCCGAAGATCGACTGGGTGAGCACCGCGCGTCGCACCTCGGCGGCGGGGCGCGGATCGCCCAGGGTCGATGCGAGGTGTGCGACGCGCTCGAGCGCGTGGACGAGAAAGGCACCCGAGCCGCACGCCGGGTCAAGAAGGCGCCACGACAGCAGGGTGCGCCGGACGGCGTCTCGTTCCGCATCGGACAGCCGGGATGGCGCGCGCAGCGCCTCGTGCGCGTCGGGGACGACCTGCGCCGCCTCGAGCGCGTGCGCGAGCGCGGCGTCGGTGACCCGGGCCACGAGCGCATGCGGCGTGTAGTACGACCCGCTGTCGCGCCGCTCGCGCGACGCCATCAGCGACTCGAAGGCCCGCCCGAGGATCTCGGGGTCGATGGCGCTCTCGCTCCACTCGCGCTGCTGCTCGCGCACCGTGAAGCGGTAGCGCGTGAGGATGTCATCGAAGAGCGCCCCGAGGTCGTCGTCGCGAAAGCGCAACGCGCGGTGCCGCCGCTCGAGCGGCGAACGCGCGAACAGCCCACCATTGAGGAAGGGGACGCGCCCGAAGGCCCGGGCCGTCGCGGCCCGCGACGAGACCCGCGTGTTCAGGGTCCCGAAGAAGAGCGGATCGAGGAAGCGACGATGCGCCTCGCCGCCACTGGCCATCGTGCGATCGAGGTGACGCGCGAGGAAGTCGGCGTCGCCGTCGAGCCACCCCCGCGATTGCAGGAAGGCGAGGAAGACCAGGCGCGAGGTGGTGAGCAGGGCGAACTCGCGCCGCACCTCCGACGAAGCACTCCCCCGCGCCCCCTCGCCTAACGTGAGGACATGGTGCTCGAGCGCGCGGTAGAAACGATGCGACAGGGCCTCGCGCCCGAGGATCTCGCACCAGCGCTCGTGCACCGCGAGTTCTTCGCCGCTCGCCGCGGCCTCGAGCGCCATCAGCGTCTCGGCATCGCTTTCCAGGACCCGCTCCGGATGGAAGAGCAGCGCGCTGATGCGGGGGCGCGGTCCGTCGCCCCGCCAACTCGCGAGAGCCCCGCTCGCCCCCCCCGCCACGCCGGCGATCACGAGCCACAGATGATGCGGGGCGTCGCGATGCAGGCGCTGAGCGAGCGAGGCGACGACGGTGCGCAGCGCCGCGTGCCGCGTCGCGGTCACGAGCAGCGCGCGTCGTCCCCCCGCGCCAACCGCGACGCGCGCGGTGTCGATGGGGAGCCCCTCGAGCAGTGGGAGGGAGGGCGCGATCGGGAGCGCATCGGCGGCGAAGCCGAGCAGGCCGAGCAGGTCGCGCGGTGGCTGCCCGTCGGCAAAGCGGGTCAGCAAGTCGGTGGCGAGGCGTCGTGTAAGCACACTCGCACCGTACCGGCGGTGGGGCCGCCCTCTCGTACCGGATCATTGCACCTTGGGCGATTTTCGTGACATCGGCGAGGGTGGTGCTGTATCATGCCGATACACGGATGCATCGCGACGATCGGCTGCCGGCGAGGGCGCACGGGCCGCGCCGCATCGCAAGTCACAATTCAGCAATGACTTACGTTGCTTTACATGGCGAGTAGTTCTCGGTCTCGTCCATGCATGGAGAGTGGTCTCGTGCAGGAGAAGTCCCGCCGTTACCACTCGCCGAAAGGAATCGCCCGCCGTGCTGTGTCGCTTCGCCTCGTCCACGCCGATCGGATGCCGCCGTGTCTGCAGCCGTCGCTAGGCTGCGACAGGGCCCAGCGCGCATCGTCGGAGCGATCCCACTCGCCGTAACCCAGCCCGTGCCGACGCTCGCGCTCTTCGCCCTCTCCGATTCGTTCTCCGAACTCTGGCCCCGTCTGGCGGCCGAGTGCGGGTTCGACCTCGTCACGCTCAGCGATCCACGCGAGCTGACGGGGAGTTCGGCGGCTGCCGTGCTGCTGGCGGGCGGTGGGGCGGAAGGGGAAATGGAGGGGGCCGTGCGACGCGTGGCAGGGAGCGGCATCGACGTCGTCGCGGTCGGCTCGCTTCCGAACCATCGCACGGCGGCGACGATCGTTCGTGCGGGGGCCGCCGAGTACTTCGCCCTCCCCCCCGATGTCGCGCTGCTTGCCTCATGGCTGCGCGAACGTGCCGAGCGTCCGAAGCAGCAGGAACGGCGCGCGCAGTTCGCCGAGGCCGAGCGGGCGAAGTACCGGTTCACCGGGATCCTGGGGGAGAGCGCGGCCATCAAGGGCGCGCTCGCGCGTGCCTCACGCGTCATCCCGCATCCGGCGGTGACGGTCCTCATTTCGGGCGAGACGGGCACCGGCAAGGAGCTGGTCGCGCGCGCCATTCACTACAACGGCCCGCGGCGCGAGGCGCCGTTCGTCGACGTGAACTGCGCGGCGCTTCCCGATCACCTGCTGGAAAGCGAGTTGTTCGGGCACGAGAAGGGAGCGTTCACCGACGCCAGCGCCGCCAAGCCCGGGCTCTTCGAGCTCGCCAACGGCGGGACGCTCTTCCTCGACGAGATCGGCCATCTCCCGTTAGGCCTGCAGGGCAAGCTGCTGCGCGCCCTCGAGGAGCGGGTGGTGCGTCGCGTGGGCGGGACGAAGAACATCGCGGTCGACCTGCGGGTGATCGCGGCGTCGCACGTCGAGCTCGCGGCCGCGGTGAAGCGGGGCGAGTTCCGCGAAGACCTGTTCTATCGGCTCAACGTGGTGCCGATCGAGCTGCCGGCGCTTCGCCAGCGGCGCGACGACATCCTGCCGCTCGCGCGGCACTTCCTGGCCAAGTTCGCCGCCGACTACGGCCTCCCGGCCCCGACCTTCACGCCGGCGGCCGAGCGCGAGCTGCTGCATCGGGACTGGGCAGGCAATGTGCGCGAGCTGCGCAACCTGATGGAACGGTGCACGCTGTTGAGCGTGGATGGGGTCCTCGATCGCGATGACCTCGTCGAGCCGACGCGCGCACCCGTGCACACCGATGGCATCCCGTTTCCCGCCACCATCGCCGAGCTGCAGAAGGCGGCCGCGCGCGAAATGCTCGCGCTGTGCGGCGGGAACAAGAGCGAAGCGGCCCGGCGCCTCGGGATCTCGCGCCCGCGCCTGCAACGGCTGCTCGACGGCACGGCCGACACTGGAGGAGACGACGATGGGGACGTGTAGGATTCGCCCGGCGCTGCACCGTGTCCTGCGCGCGACCGCGGCGGCTTTGCTGCTGACGGCGGCCGCCGCCTGCGCGGACGACGACGCGACGTCGCCGCCCGTCGACCTGCCGCCGGGAAGCTCGGTCCCGGCGTCGCAGCTGAACTTCGTCCCGGTGGGACGCAACACGCCCGCACTCGCCACCACCACCACGTCGTTCTGGGCGCGGGTGGGTGACAATCGCGAGGTGCGCCTGTACTACCGGCCACGGGCCGGGCGGAACGACTCCACGGAGTACCTGCGCTTCCGCGTCAAGAACAAGTCGCTCCTGCGGCGGCCGGACGGGACGAGCTTCGGCCCCAACGATTCGTTGCTGATCACGCTGCGGGTCACCGATCCCGCGGCGCTGGTGGTGGAGTTCTCCCCCGCCGGGCTGCAGTTCGACCCCAACGAACCCGCGGAACTCAAGCTGTCGTTCAAGGAACGCGGCGGCGACCTCAATGACGACGGGCGCAGCGACTCCAGCGACGACACGGTGCGCTCGCGCCTGGCCATCTGGAAGCAGGAGTCGCTCGGGCTCCCGTGGGTCAAGCTCCTGACCACCCTGGTGGTCGGCAACGACGAGGTGGAGGCCAAGCTCACGGGCTTCACCAGCTATGCCATCGCGTACTGAGGTCCATCGCCATGTTCGCGCCTGACGCCGATCCCACGCTGACCACCGCCCGCGCTGCCGCGCAGGGCGGGGAGTGGGCGCGCGTGCGCGAACTGCTCGACGGCCAGCCGGTCGCGCGGGAGCTGTCGGACGCCGCATTGCTGCTGGCGGAAGCTTCGCTGCGCCTCGGGCTGCCGGAGCGCGCGCGCCTCTGGCTCGGGGAGGTCATCCCCGTCTTCGAGACGCGCGGCGATCGCGCGGCGCTCCGGCGCGGGGTCAACATGCTGGGCGCCGCCTGCTGGGAGCTCGGCGAACTCGATGACGCCGAGTCGGCGTGGGATCGGGCGATCCTGCTCGCCCAGGCCGACGGCGACACGCTCCTCCTGGCAAACGCCACCAACAACCTGGGCGCCCTCGCCAACCTGCGCGGGCGGCGCGAGAACGCGCTCGGCATGTATCACCTCGCGATCCCCGCGTACCAGCGATTGGGGCACGCCGTGGGGATCGCCCAGTGCTATCACAACATGGCGATCACCTATCGCGACGCGCGCGATTTTGCGCAGGCCGACGAGTACGAGCAGCGGGCGATCGAGTTTGCCCACGGCGCCGGCAGCGAACGGTTGGTCGCCCTGGCCCGTCTGGGGCGTGCCGAGATCACCTTCCGGCGCGGCGACACGCAGCTGGCCGGGGCGAGTGCGCGTCGCGTCGCCGAGGACTTCGCTCGGCTCACCGATCCGATTCGCGAGGGCGATGCGCGGCGCCTGTCGGGGCTCGCGCACCTGGCCGATGGTCGCCCCGACATGGCACGCCGGGAGATTGCGCAGGCGCTCGAGCTCGCGCGGCAGCATCAGGGGGCGTTGGTCGAGGCCGAGTCCCTGCGGGCCCTCGCCGAGTTGGAGTCGTCGCTGGGGGACCTTCCGGCCGCACGCGGTGCCGCCGAGGAGGCGATTGCGATCTGGGAGCGCCTGGGCTCCGTCGAGGAGGTGGCGGCGATGCGCGAGTGGCTCGACCTCCTGCCGGCCCGCTCTCGCTGATCGGCGTGTGACGCGGTAGTATCGGGGGGCCTCGCTCCCCCCTCCCACCGCTCCGTCATGTCGTCGACTCGGCCTGGCATCGCCACGCTGTTCCAAGGCGTCGTCTCGCGCCTCGTCATCTACTACGCAGGGCTCGCCGCGGCCTTGAGCGGGACGTGGATGCTCCTGTCGGTGAGCGCACGCGACCAGGTGCGCGAGGCGCTCGCCCCGATCCTGGGCGTGGGCGTCGCCACGCCGGTCCCCTCCGGGATCCCGGGGCTCTCCGGTATTGCGCCTGGCGGAAGCCTCGCCACGCTGCCGCCCGGGCTGGTCGCCCTGCTCGCGGCCGTCGCCTGCATCGCCGCCGTGCTCCTCGCCCTCCCCGTGGCGTGGACGTACATGTTCACGCGGCAGAAGAAGGGATACTCGCAGTCGGTCGTGCACACGCTCGTCCTCCTCCCCGCCGTGGTAGCAGCCGTGGCGGTCCTCGTGCGCAACAGCGTGGCGCTGGCCTTCTCGCTCGCCGGCATCGTCGCGGCGGTGCGCTTCCGCACGTCGCTCGAGGACTCCAAGGATGCCGTCTACGTCTTCGTGGTGAGTGCGCTGGGACTGGCCTGCGGCGTGCAGCTCGAGGTCGCGCTCGTGCTGTCGCTGCTGTACATCATCGTCGCCCTCGCCCTCTGGCAGACCGACTTCGCCCGCACCCCGCCCGCGCTCGAGGGCAAGCGCGCGGAGCAGCACATGGTGCGGGCCATGGCCATCGCCAACCGCACGAGCCAGTTTGTCGCCCGGCTTGATCGCGAGATCCTGGAGACGCTCGCCCCCGAGCAGCTCGACGCGCTGGCGAAGCGCGTGCGGCGGCGGCGCGAGGAGGTCCCGGTGTCGGGCGAGGAGCCGGCGGAGGACCGCCCGAAGTTCGACGGGCGCCTGACGATCATCGTCGCCGGAACCGACGACGCGCGACCGGTGCTCGAGGCGATCCTCACCACGCACGCCCGGAAGTTCGAACTGATCCGCAGTTCGATGGCCGACAGTGAGACGACGCTCGTCTATGCCGTGCGCGCCCGGAAGGGACAGCGGCTGGCCGAACTCGCGCAGGCAATGCAGGTGGAAGGGGTCCCGTACGTGGCGAAGGCCACGGCGGAGCAGTGGATGTGAGCCACCGGAGGACAGGACGGATGAATCGCTCGCGATGGATCGGATTGCTCCTGGCGGTGTCGTGCGCGGTGGCGCTCGTCCCGGCGACGACCGCGGGGCGGCTCGCCGCGCAGGACACGCTGTCGACCAAGGGGAAGAAGGGCGAGAAGGGCGACAAGGGGCCCAAAGGCGAGAAGGCCCCGAAAGGCGAGAAAGGCGAGAAAGGCGAGAATGGCGACAAGGGCGACAAGGGCGAGACCGCGACGTCGCGCGCCAAGATCGCCAAGGACAGCCTCGAAGCGCTCGCACGCCCCCTGTTCGCCACGCGCGAGCCGCTCGCGTTCACGCTCATCGCCAACTTCGGCAACATCGCGAAGGACCGCGACTCCACCAGCAAGGTGCGCCACCCGGCCACGCTCGTGGTGGTCGACAGCGCCGGGAGCGAGCGCAAGATCCCCGTGCAGTTGCGGACCCGCGGCCACTTCCGCCTCAAGCGCAGCACCTGCCGCTTCGTGAACCTGCTCGTCCTCTTTCCGGGGAAGAAGACGCTGGCCGGAACGCCGTTCGAGGGGCAGGAGTCGCTCAAGCTCGGGGGACACTGCCAGGACGACGACCGCTACGAGCAGCTCCTGCGCCGCGAGTACCTCGCCTACCAGATCCTCAACGAGGTCACGCCGCGCTCCTTCCGCGCACGCCTGGCGAGCGGGAGCTACATCGACTCCGCCAGCGGCAAGAAGCTGACGACACGCGCCGCGATGTTCATCGAGCACGAGGACGACGTGGCGGCGCGCGCGGGGGGCAAGGTCCGCGAGTTTCGCCGGGCCCTCTTCGATGACGTCGATTTCAAGACGCTCGACCGCATGGCGATCTTCGAGTACATGATCGGGAACACCGACTGGTCCATCTACGCCCTGCATAACGTGCGGTTGGTCGTGACCGACTCGGTGGGCGTCCTGCCCATTCCGTACGACTTCGACTTCTCCGGGCTCGTGAATGCGCCCTACGCTGGGCCGGCACCCCAGCTGCAGATCCGCAGCGTGCGCGAGCGCCTGTATCGCGGCCCCTGCCGCACCTGGGACGAGCTCGCGCCGACGGTGGCGGGCTTCACCGCGTTGCGCCCGGCGATCATGGCGCTCCCCGCAAAGGTCCCCGGGCTCGACCGGGGCGAGGTGCGCGACGCGGAAGAGTTCCTTTCCGCGTTCTTCCAGACGGCGGCCGATGCCGGCGAGGCGAAGCGCGCCTTCATCGACGGCTGCCTGAAGAAGCCGGGCGCCTAACGCTTTCCCTGTCGTTCGCTCCGGCGATGGCCGCTCCACTCGTCGGGGCGGCCATCGCCCGATGCACGGGCGGGATGGGCGCGCGCTCGTGAGTCGCCCACGCCGTCAGGCGCAGACGTCGTATTCGCGCCCCTTCCACTGGACCCGGTCGCCGCGCCACACGGCCCGAGCGGCAATGTACAGGTAGGCCAACGCCCCCAAGGGAAAGGTGAGCGCGTACCATGGCGCGAGGCGGAACTCGCGCCCGATCGCGCCGAACCAGAGCAGCTGCGAGAGCGTCGCGGATGCCCCAAACGCCGTCCAGCCTGCCCCGGCTCCTCCGGCCACGCCGGCGGCCCAGGCGACGACCGGTGCGAGGGCGAGCAATGCCGGCGCCGGGATCAGTACCCGCGCCAGCCACGTCCCCGCGCGCCCGCCAGGGAGCGTGTCGCGTCCGGCCGAGTAGACGTTCTTCCCCCAGCCTTCGACGATGTCGCGCAGCGAGGCGTACATGCGGGTCGACATCTGGGACTGGCCTAACGTGAGGAAGACTCGCTGGCCCGCCGCGGTCATCTGCTGCGCGAAGGCAAGGTCCTCGGCGGGCTTGCCGCGTACCGTGTCGTGGCCCCCGAAGGCGTCGTAGGCCGCCCGTCGGAAGAGGAGGCACTGCCCGTTCGCGATCTTGCGTCGTGGCGAGCGCGAGCGGTTCACCGACCCCGGGCCGCCGTACCATTGGGCGAGGATCGCGAAGACGAACGGCTGGATCACGCGCTCCCAGAAGGTCCGGGTCTCCTGAAAGCCGGCGACCGAGACGAGGTCCGCATCGTGGGCGACACTCGCGTTCACCAGGCGCGCGTGCAGGTCGGGGGCGTGGCGCACGTCGGCGTCGGTGAACAGGAGGTAGGCGCCGGGCGTGGCCCGTGCGCCGTGATGACACGCCCACTGCTTGCCGAGCCATCCGGTGGGCAAGGGTGGCGGGGCGACGATCGTGAGGCGTGCATCGCCGGCGGCGGCCTCGCGTGCGAGGGCCGCGGTGCCGTCACTCGAGTGGTCGTCGACGACGATCACCTGGAGCGACGGGTACTCGCTTGCCAGGATCGACCGTACGCAGCTGGCGATGTGCGCCGCCTCGTTGCGTGCCGGCACGATCACGGTCAGGGGCGGCGCCGGCTGCGGCGCTTCACGTGCCACGTCATCCAACGACGGCGTGCCGCGCCAGCGCCACGCGGTGACGACGAGCGACAGCCACCAGGGGGCACTCCACGCCACCCCGGCGAGGCTCCCGCCCAGCGTCATGCCGCGGCCGGGCCGGGGGGCGCCTCGTCCCGCTCGCCGCGACTCAGCACCGACGCCGCCACCATGTCGCCCGTGACGTTGGCGGTCGTGCGGAACATGTCGGGGATCGTGTCCACGCCGAGCAGGATCCCCATCCCCTCGACGGGGAGCCCGGCGGCGAGGAGGACCGGGACCATCACGATGATGGAGCCGGCCGGGATCCCGGGAACGGAGAACGTCGTCATCACCACGGTGAGTACGATCGTCGCCATCTGCGCGGCGCCGAGCGTCACGCCGTAGAGGTGCGCGATGAAGACGACGCCCGTGGTGATGCCTAACGCGCCGCCGATGCGAAAGGTCGTCGCGGCCAGGGGCAGGAAGAACGTGGTGATCTGTTCCGGGAGATGCAGGCGCGTGCGCGACGCCTCCATCATGGCCGGCAGCGCCGCCAGCGACGAACGGGCGCTGAAGGCGACCGCCTGCGCCGGAAAGGTGCCGCGCGCGAAGTCGGCGATCCCGCCGCGCCCGAACAGGGCGGCCAGCGGATAGAGCACGAGGAGGGAGAAGAGCACCAGCACCAGTGCCGTGACGACGATGTAGCCGAGCAGGGCGCCGGCGGCCGAGAGTCCGAGCTTGGCCGCCAGCGGCACGGCGAGGGCGAAGACCCCGATGGGGGCCGCCGCCAGGACCCATCGCACGAGCGTCAGCGCCGCGTCGGCCACCCCGCGGAAGAAGCGCACCATCAACGTCTTCGTCTCTCCCGTTAGGCGGGTGAGCGCGAGCCCGAAGCAGACCGAGAAGACGATCAGCGGGAGCATCGCCCCGTCAGCCGCTGCCTTGACCGGGTTGATCGGGACGAGGTCGGTGAGCCACTGCGCGAAGGTCGGGATCCGCTTCACGCTCTCCGCGGCCGCCGACGTGGCGGTGGCACCGCTTGCCCGCAGCGCCGAGACGGCGTCGGCATCCAGCGGGATGCGCGCCATGAGGGGCGGGGCCACGACCGCCGCGAAGATGCCGCCCGCCACCAGGAGCACCAGGAAGAATGCGAGTGCCCGCGTCCCGATGCGCCCGATCGTTCGGGCGTCGGGGGCCGACGTCACGCCCACGATGATGCTCCCGACCACCAGTGGGACGACCGTCATCCGGATCGCGTTGATCCACAACGTCCCCAGCGGCTCGACGAGGGGGACGACGGAGGCGAGCGCCGGGTGCGCGGACGTCGAGATCACGATCCCGACGCCCATGCCCAGGGCCAGGGCGATGAGGACTTTCGTTGTGAGGGACACGCGCCCAAACTACCGGGACGGCGCGGGGGCCACCACCCGCGCGCCCCCCTTCACCCTTCGAGCCCCACCGCATGCCGCACAAGACCGCGACCGATCTGTTCAACGAAGCCAGGGCGCGCATCACGCAGGTCACGCCCGAGGAGACGATGCGCATCCGCGACGAGCATCCCGGCACGGTCGTCCTCGACTGTCGCGAACCTAACGAATGGAACCTGGGGCGCGTTCCGGGGGCGTTGTTCATTCCGCGCGGGATCCTCGAGTCCAATATCGAGGCCGCCGTCCCCCGCGACCGCAAGCTCATCATCTACTGCGCCAGCGGAAACCGCTCGGCGCTCGCCGTCGAGACGCTGCAGCAGATGGGCTATGCCGACGTCGCCTCGATGAGCGGTGGATTCCGCGGCTGGGTTGATGCCGGGGGCGACATCGACGGCTGATCGGCGCGACCATCCTCGTGACCGGCGATCCCCGCTTCACCCACCCGCTCTTCCGGCAGCTGGCCGCCGCGCTGACCGAACGCCCCGGCGCTGCCGCCGAGACGGACGGCGCGCCCGCACGTGCCGCGGTTGCCCTGGCGCTGCGTCCGGGAGACGACGCGCGGGGCGAACTGCTCATGATCCGCCGAGCCGAGCGGGCGGGGGATCCTTGGAGCGGTCAGATCGCGCTGCCGGGTGGGCGCTGGTCACCTAACGACGAGTCGCTCCTCCACACCGCCGTGCGCGAAACGTGGGAGGAGACCGGGATCGACCTCGCCGCGAGCGGGACGATTCTTGGGACGCTCGACGAGCTGCGGCCGCGCACGGCCGCGCTCCCGGCCATCATCGTCACGCCCGTCGTCGTCGCCCTCGACCAGCCCGCCGCGCTCGTCCTGAACGAGGAGGTGGCCGAGGCGTTCTGGGTCCCGCTCGGCCTCCTGCGCGACCCGACGACGACCCGCGAATCGTCGGTGCACGTGCGGGGCAGCACGTTGCGAGTCCCGAGCTTCGTCGTGCGCGAGCACATCGTGTGGGGGATGACCGAGCGAATCCTTCGCCAGCTGCTCGCGCGCATCGAGTGACGCGCCGTAGATTGGGCGCGCCAACACCCCGAGCGCCCATGCGTCGATTGATCCTGGCGGCTGCCGTCGCCCCCTGCCTTGCCGCCAGCACCGCTGCGGCCCAACGCCCCGACTTCGCCGCCTTTGATGCCTACGTGGCCAAGGCGGTGAAGGCGTGGAACGTCCCCGGCCTCGCGATCGCGATCGTGGCCAACGACTCCGTGGTCTTCGCCAAGGGGTACGGCGTCCGCACGCTCGGGCGCCCCGAGCCCGTGGATGCCCACACGCGATTTGCCATCGGCTCGACCACCAAGGCGATGACGGCGCTGGCGCTCCTCCAGGCGGCCGACGACGGCAAGCTCCGACTCGACGAGCCCGTGCTGCGCCATCTCCCCACGATGCAGCTGTATGACCCGGTCATGACGCGCGAACTGCTCGTCCGCGACCTGCTCACGCATCACACCGGGCTCCCGGGGTCGGACCAGCTGTGGGCCGGCAACGACTACAGCATCGGCGAGATCATCCGTCGCATGCGATTCCTCAAGCCCACGGCGAGCTTCCGCAACCAGTACGCGTACCAGAACGTGCAGTACGCGATGGCGGGCGAGGTCCTGCAGCAGGCCACCGGGATCCGGTGGAGCGACTGGCTGCGCACGCGCATGTGGGAGCCGCTGGGAATGCGTGAGACGCTGCCCACGGTCGCCGCGACCGAGGGGCAACCCAACGTGGCGACGCCGCACATGGTCATCGACGACACGCTGCGTGTGATCGCCAACCGCACCGTGGATCCCGTTGCGCCTGCCGGATCGGTCTGGTCGAGCGTGACCGACATGGCCACGTGGATGCGCTTCGTCCTCGACTCCGGGCGGGTGAAGGGGAAGCGCCTGGTGTCGGAGCGCGGCTTCGTCGATTGGCTCTCGCCGCAGGTCGTGGTGCCGCTCTCGGACTTCTATCCCGCCGCTCGCCTGGCGGCCGTCCATCGTGTGTCATACGGGCTGGGGTGGTTCCTGCACAGCTATGGCGGCGACGATGTGGCGATGCACACCGGGAGCATCGATGGGATGATCGCCATCGCGGGCCTCCTCCCCGACCGTCGCGTGGGTGTCTACATCCTGGCCAATCGCGATCACGCCGAGGTGCGCCACGCGCTCATGTACCGCGCCTTCGACCTGTACAACGGGCGCCGGCCGCGTGACTGGTCGCGCGAGGTGATGGAGCTCTTTGACGGCCTCGAGGCGCAGGGACGGAAGGCGCAGGCGGCGTTCGTCAACGCACGTGTTCCGGGGACGATCCCGTCGCTCCCGCTCGCGCGCTACGTCGGCACGTACGCCGATTCGCTCAATGGCACGGTCGTCATCAGCATGCGCAACGGGGGACTGCACGCCGCCTGGGGGAAGGGGTTCACCGGTCCCCTGGAACACTGGCACTACGACACCTTCCTCGCCCGCTGGGACGACCGTCGGAGCTCGCCCGACGCCATCGCCTTCTCGCTCGACGCCACGGGACAGGTGGCGGAGCTGCGGGCCAGTGGCGCGACGTTCGGCCGCGTCCCCGCGGAACGCCGTTAGGCATCGCCGCAGTCCCGTCGTCACGTGTTCCCGTCGCCCACCTCGGAGCCTGCTCGCATGACACCCTGCTCACGTCCATCGCCGGGCCGGTCGCTGCTGGCGGCCGTCGCGGTCGTCGCCGCACTGGCCCCGCTCCCCCTCCGCGCCCAGGCGAGCGTGAAGCAGGGCTGGGAATGGTCCACCGACACCGTGATGAAGGTCGTGCACGCGGTGCGCGCCGGACGCTCGTTGCAGCCCAAGCGCTGGCCGAACGGGGCGCGCGTCGCGGTGGCGCTCTCGTTCGACGTCGACAACGAGACACCCAACCTGCGCTTCGGCCAGCCGACGATCGGTGAGCTGTCACAGGGGCAGTACGGCGCGCGCGTCGGGCTCCCGCGCATCCTCGCGCTCCTCGATCGCCACGCGATCCCGGCGTCGTTCTTCATCCCGGCGATGAGCCTGATGATCGATCGCAGCCAGGTGGCGCTCATCAAGAAGTCGGGGCGCCACGAGTTCGCGGTGCACGGCTGGATCCACGAGATGAATACCGCCGTCCCCGCCGACGTCGAGCGGCGACTCGTCCAGCAGGCGCTCGACACCCTTACCGCGCTCACCGGCATCCGACCGGTAGGCTACCGGGCGCCGTCGTGGAACTTCTCCGCCGCCACGATGTCGATCGTCAAGGACCTGGGCTTCACGTACGAGTCGTCGCTCATGGCCGACGAACGTCCGTATGAGCTCAACCAGAACGGGGAGCCCACGGGCATCGTCGAACTCCCGGTGGAGTGGATCATGGACGACGCGCCGCTCTTCTCGCCCCGCGGCAACAACTACGCGTCGCCGCGCGAGGTCGCCCAGGTCTGGATCGACGAGTTCGACAAGGCGTACGAGGAAGGGACGCTCTTCCTCCACACGATGCACCCGCACGTGTCGGGGCATCGCTCGCGCATCAAGGCGCTCGAACTCCTCATTGCTCACATCAAGACGAAGCCCGGGGTCTGGTTCGCGACGCACCGCGCGGTGGCGGAGTACGTGAAGGCGCAGGCCGGGATGAAGTAGCCGCCCCGTCGGGGCGGTGGGGGGAATTGCGGGATCTCCGCGGAGGGGTTTAGGTTTAGCGCAACCTAAATCTCAAGTTGCCCGATACAAATTCGGGCGTCCTCGTGTGGTATCCCCTGACGTCATGAGCGCCACCCCCGCCGTTACGCCTCCCACGCCCGAGCGGTCGTCGCCCCCCGGCGCCGATCCGGGGTGGCGTCGCGCCCGCGAGACGCCGTCGCTCGCCGAGGTGCACCGCACGATTCCGGTGCACGGGCTGACCTGGTGGCGCAAGCTCCTCGCCTTCGCCGGACCGGGATATCTGGTCGCGGTCGGCTACATGGATCCCGGCAACTGGGCGACCGACCTCGCCGGTGGCTCGCAATTCGGATACCGACTGCTCAGCGTGATCCTGATCTCGAACCTCATGGCGGTCCTGCTGCAGGGGCTCGCCTCGAAGTTGGGGATCGTCACCGGGCGTGACTTGGCGCAGGCATGCCGCGATCACTACTCGCGGCCGGTGGCCCTCATGCTGTGGGTGCTGTGCGAACTGGCCATCGCCGCCTGCGACCTGGCGGAGGTGATCGGAACGGCCATCGCCCTCAACCTGCTCTTCGACATTCCGCTACCCTGGGGCGTGGCGCTGACCGCGCTCGACGTCCTCATCGTGCTCTTCCTGCAGCACAAAGGGTTCCGGCTGCTCGAAGCGCTGGTGATCGCCCTCGTGATGGTCGTGGGGCTCTGCTTCCTGTTCGAACTCTTCATTTCGCGCCCTGAACTCGCCGCGGTCGCCAGGGGCTTCATTCCGTCGACGGAGATCGTGCGCAATCGCGACATGCTGTACATCGCGATCGGCATCCTCGGGGCCACCGTCATGCCGCACAACCTGTATCTGCACTCGTCGATCGTGCAGACGCGCAAGTACGAGGAGTCGTCCGAGGGGCGGCGCGAGGCGGTGCGCTTCGCCTTCGTCGATTCGACGATCGCGCTCTCGCTCGCCCTGTTCATCAACGCGGCGATCCTCATCGTGGCGGCCGCGACGTTTCACACCTCGGGCAACACGCAGGTGGCCGAGATCCAGGACGCATACAAGCTGCTCTCGCCGCTGCTGGGTGTCGGCGCGGCGAGTGCGGTCTTCGCCCTCGCCCTGCTCGCCTCGGGGCAGAACTCCACGCTCACCGGGACGCTCGCCGGGCAGATCGTGATGGAGGGCTTCCTCAACATCCGAATGCGCCCGTGGCTGCGGCGACTGCTGACGCGCGCCATCGCCATTGTGCCGGCCGCGATCACCGCCATCTTGTATGGCGAAAGTGGGACGGCGCGCCTGCTCATCTTGAGCCAGGTGGTGCTGTCGCTGCAGCTGTCGTTCGCCGTCTTTCCCCTGGTGATGTTCACGTCTGACAAGGTCAAGATGGGGGAGTTCGTCAACCCCGCCTGGCTCAAGAGTCTCGCCTACCTGGTGGCCGCCGTGATCGCGACGCTCAACGTGTGGCTCCTCGTGCAGACCGTGGGCGGGTGGATGGCCTGATGTATCGACGCATCCTCGTTCCCCTCGAGCACTCGCCAACCGACAGCTGCATCGTGGCGCACGTGCGCGACCTGGCGCGGCACTGTGGCGCGTCGATCGTCCTCTTTCACGTGGCCGACGGATGGGCGGCGCGGAACCTCGCGGCGCTCAACCTGCGCGAATCGGAAGAGATGCGACTAGACCGCGAGTACATCGAGCGCGTGGCCCGCGACCTCGTCGCCGAGGGGTTGCGCGCGGAGGCGGTGCTCGCCAACGGTGAGCCCGCGCGCGAGATCTGCGCGGCCGCGGCGCGTGAGCAGTGCGACCTCATCGCCATGGCGACGCACGGCCACAAGTTCATCGGCGACGTGATTCACGGGAGCGTGGCGAACACGGTGCGCCACGACACGTCGATTCCGGTCCTCCTCGTGCGTGCCCCGGGCCAGGGGAAGCGCCCGTCCGCCACGTGACGTCCCGCAAGTCCAAGGCGCCACCGTCGCGCCCCCGCGTCGCGGACGAGGCGGGGGCCGTGGTGGAGTCGCCCGCGCCGCTCACCGCCCCGGTCGAGGACTACCTCAAGGCGATCTACGGGATCGAGCAGGGCGGGGGGGCCGCCGCGACGAACGACATCGCCGCCAAGCTGTCCATCGCCGCCGCGTCGGTGAGCGGGATGGTCCGCCGCCTGGCCGATCAGGGGCTGGTGTCATACGAGCGCTATCGCGGCGTGCGGCTGACGGACCTGGGGCGCCGCGCCGCGCTGCGCACGATTCGGCGACACCGCGTGATCGAGACGTATCTGGCGCAGGCGTTAGGCTATCCGTGGGATCGCGTGCACGAGGAGGCCGAGCGGCTGGAGCACGCCGTGAGTGATGAACTCGTCGACCGGATGGCGTCGGCCGTCGGCGAGCCGGAGGCCGATCCGCACGGTCATCCGATCCCGACGCGCGACGGCGTGATCGACGAAACGCGGCACCGGACGCTGTCCGACCTCGCGCGCGGGCAACGCTCCCGCGTGAAGCGCGTGAGCGACGAAGACTCCGAGCTCCTGCGCTACCTCGCCAGGATCGGGATCCGCCCCGGCGTCGTCCTGATGCTCACGGACCGCGCGCCCTTCGACGGGCCACTCACCCTGCAGGTCGGCAAGACGTCGTGCCAGGTGGGGCCGGCGCTGGCGTCGCGCGTCATGGTGGAACTGCTCCCCGATTGAGCCCAGTCGTGCGGGGAACGCCTCGTGCGCAGCGGTCGTTTACCACCACGGCCATGCACGTCCCCCCACGACTTCGCACCACGCGGCCCATACTCGGCCCGACACCGCGCTCGCTGGCGTTCGCGCTCCCACTCGCGCTCGTCCTGTCGCTCGCGCTGCTCCCACGGACTGGGCATGCGCAGACTAGTCGTGCCGACGAGTCTCAGCGCACGGCACCGACGCCCGACCGCCGTTCGCCGCGTGCATTGCGCACGATCGCCATCGACGAACGCCTCGTGCGCGACAAGGGGCTCGCGCTGGGCGACACGCTCGAGGTGGCGGCCACGCCCGGCGGGGCCGGCGAGCGGGTCCTCGTCGGGGCCATCGTCAGGCGAGCCGCCGATCCCTCCGAGGTGGCGCGTGCGGAATACCGTGTGCGACTGCACCTCGACCAGCTGCAAGCGCTGACCGGGAGCGGCGACAAGGTCGACCGGTTCGCGGTGGCCGTCACACCGGGCGCGACCGACGCGGCGGTCGCAGCGATCAATGCGCGCAGCTTCGGCTTCCGCGCCCACCCCTCGCGCGCGGTGGCCGCCGAGACGTCGCGCACCTTTGCCGTCGTGTCGCGCTTCAACCGGGCCATCGGGGTCATCACCATCGTGGCCAGCGCCATCTTCCTCCTCTGCATCATGCTGCTCAAGGTGGAGGAGCGTCGACGCGACGTGGCGGCGTTGCGCCTGCTGGGGATCTCCCGGCGCACGGTGACCGGCGCCGTGGTCCTCGAGGCCTCGTGCATCGCGGTGCTGGGGAGTGCGGCCGGCGTGGCCTTCGGGTATGTCTGCTCGGCCATCATCAACTGGTACTATCGCGGCGTCTATCGCACGCCGCTGGCCTTCTCGCTGGTGACGCCCGGCACGGTGGCCTTCTCCGTGGCGCTCTCGCTGGCCCTCGGGATCGGGGCGGGCCTGCTCGCCGCGCGCCGCCTCACCGGCGTGCCGCCGCTCTCGCTCTTTGGCCGCTGATGCGCCTCGCGCTCGCCTGGTCGTCGCTCTTTCGCCATCCGGTGCGCACCGCACTGGCCGTGTTAGGCGTTGCCGTCTCGGCGGCGATGCTCCTGGACATGGTCATGCTGGCGAGCGGGATGCAGGTCTCGTTTCGCGCCCTGCTCATGCGCCAGGGCTTCGAGATTCGGCTGACGCCGAAGGGGACGCTCCCGTTCGACACGGAAGCGCGCATTGCCCGGGCGGCGAGCGCCGAGTCGTCGCTGCGCGCCATGCCCGGGGTGCGGGAGATCTCGCCCGTGCTGGGGACGACGCTGCACGTGGTGCGCGGTGAGGCGAGCGAGGCGTGCTTCGCGTTAGGTATCCGCCCGGCGGTGCAGGGAGACTACGAACTCGAGCAGGGGCGCGACGCCGAGGGCGACGACCAACTCGTGGCCAATACGACCTTCCTGGCGCGCACCGGCGCCGTGGTGGGCGACACGCTGGAGCTGGCGGCCGGCTATGACGCGCAGTTGCGCACGTGGACGGCGCGGCGGCGCGTGATCGTGGCCGGCCGTGGACGCTTCCTCTACCTCGCGGCCGACCAGGCGGCCGTCGCCCTCCCGCTCGGGGCGCTCCAGGCCATGCTTGCGCCTGGCGGCGTCGACGAGGTGTCGCTCTTCATGGTCAAGACCGTCCCCGGGCGCGACGTTGAAGGGCTGCGCGCCGGCATCGAGCGCGTGCTCCCGCGGGTGACGGCGATCGCCACCGCCGATGCCGTGCGCTCGGTGGAGGAGCGACTGAGCTACTTCCGCCAGCTCGCCTTCATTCTCGGGACGGTGAGCCTGATCGTCGGATTCCTCCTCGTGAGCACCCTGGTGACCGTGAGCGTGCAAGAACGCGTGGGTGAGATGGCCGTGATGCGGGCGCTGGGGATCTCGCGCCCGCACATCGCGCAGCAGGTCATGCTCGAAGGGCTGGCCATCAGCGTCGTGGGGGCGGTGCTTGGCCTCGCGCTCGGCCTGCTCACCGCCGAGTATCTCAACGGGATCCTGCGGACCTTTCCCGGACTTCCGGCGGCGATCGACTTCTTCGTCTTCGAGCCGCGCGCCGCCTGGCAGTCCTTCGGGTTGCTGATCGTCACGGCGGTACTCGCCGGCGCATTCCCGGCGTGGCGCGCGGCGTCGCTCCCCATCGCCACCACCCTGCGGACGGAGGCGGTGTCGTGAGTGCGGACGTGATGAAGGGGAGCGGTGTTGGGCCCGTGCTGCAGGCGGTTGACGTGGTGCGCGAGTATGCGCTGGCCGGGGTGCCGGTGCAGGCCGTGCGTGGCGTCTCGCTCGAGGTGGGCGAGGGGGAGTACGCAGCGATCGTCGGGCCGTCGGGGTGCGGGAAGTCGACGCTCCTCAACTTGTTAGGCGCCATCGATCGCCCGACGCGCGGTGCTGTGCGGCTGCGCGGGCGGGACGTGTCCTACATGAGCGACCGCGAGGCGACCGAGTTCCGCCTGCGCCACATCGGCTTCGTCTTCCAGCGCTTCTACCTGATGCCGATGCTGACGGCGGCCGAGAACGTGGAGTTGCCGATGGCCGAGGCGGGGGTGGCGAAGGCGGCGCGCCGCGCGAGGGCGCGCGAGCTGCTGGCGTACGTCGGGCTCGACGCGCGCGCCGGGCACCGGCCCGCACAGCTCTCCGGGGGCGAGCAGCAGCGGGTGGCGATTGCCCGCGCACTCGCCAATCGCCCCGCGTTGCTGCTGGCGGACGAGCCGACCGGGGAGCTCGATGCGCGCACGGGGCGCGAGGTGATCGGCCTGTTCGAGCGACTGAATGCCGACGGGATGACGATCGTGGTGGTGACCCACGACGAGGTGCTGGCGCGCGCGGCGCGCCGCGTGGTGCACATGGTGGATGGGGCGATCGTGTCGGATGAACCGAATGCCCCTGCCGAAGTGGGGGGCCCCCCCCGAACGACAGTATCGCCGACGGCGCACGACGATGCGTCACCATTTCGCCGCGCACGGGGCTGATCCGTTGCACGGCCCACGACACCCGATGCCACGGACCCCGCGGGTCCTCGCCACGGGTCGCCGACGTCGGTCGGTCGACCCGGCAACGAATCCCCGCTGACGCTCCCCCGATGCTCCTGACACTCGCGCTGCGCAACCTCGTCCTGCGCCCCTGGCGTTCCCTCCTCCTCTTGGCCGGCTTCGGCCTGGGGGTCGGCGTCATGATCACGCTCCTCTCGATCGGCGAGGCGATGGTGATCCAGGCCCGCGACGAGCGGCTCGTGGGCGGCGGCGAGGTCACGGTCCTCCCCGATGGCGTCGACCTCGAGGTCCTCAAGACCGGCGGGGTGGGTGGGCTCTGGTTTTCGGTCGCCAACGCGCGTTTCGTCTTCTTGCAGCTGTTGGCCGCGCCGCGCCTGCGCCCCCTCGTCACGGCCGCCGCCCCGCAGATGGAGGGAAAGCTCGTGTACCTGCGCGGGGCGCGGCTCGGCGAGCTGGCGGTGCGGGCGAGCGGCGAGATCCCCTCGGCGACCCGGGCGGTGGGGGCGGCGCCCACGCTGGTGGCCGGTGCGTGGCACGACGACGACGGCGACCGGCGCTGGACCGCGCCTAACGACGCACAGTTGCGGCACGACATCGACCGGTTCCACGAGCGGCCGGCCACGGTACGGAACCCGGGGAGCTGGGCCGAGTGGCACTACTTCAATGTGATCTCCGCCGATCGCCAACGCTGGGCCTTCCTCACCTTCATGCTCGCCGGCGACGTCCCGCGCGGCGAGTGGGGAGGGCAACTGCTGCTCTCGCTGCACGAGGCGGGGAAGCCTGAACGTCGCTACTCGCGCCGCATCGACCGGTCGCGCGTGCGCTACTCGACCACGGACGCCGACCTCACCCTGGACGATGCCTTCGTGCGCGTCCTGCCCGATGGTCGCTACGCGGTGCAGGCGCGCATCCCGGCGGAGGGAGGGGGCGCCGAGGCGACGGTCGACCTGGTCGTCGCCCCCGCCCCACGCGCGTACTTTCCGGGGACCTCGTTAGGCTCGGGTGACTTCGTCTCGGGATACGTCGTGGCGGGACTCCGGGCGTCGGCCACGGGGACGATCTGCGCGGGGGCACGGTGCGAGCGCTACGACGAGGCCCAGGGGTACCATGACCACAACTGGGGGACGTGGCGCGGCGTCAGCTGGGACTGGGGGGCGGCGCGCGCGGGGAGCTACACCCTGTTGTACGGACGGGTGCAGGCCCCGGACTCGCTCGTCGCCGACGCCCCGATCTTTCTGTACCTCGTCGATTCGGTCGGCTTCCGGGCCGTCTTCCGGCCCCGGCAGGTGCAATACGAGGACGGTCGGCTGATCGCGACGCGGGAGGGCACCCTGCGCGTGCCGTCGCGCGCGGTGATGATCGACATCCGTGGCGCCGACACGCTGCGTGTCGAGCTCACCATCGAGGATGCCGTGGCGACCGACACCCGCGGCGCCCTCGTCGAGCGCGGCGAGAGCGGGCTGGCGCGGGAAATCCCGCGACCGTGGTTCGTGCAGATGAAGGGGGTGGCGCGCCTGTCGGGTCGCATTGATGGACAGGTCGTCGCCGGGGAAGGGACCGGCTTCTTCGAGACGTACCGTTAGGCGCCTACCGATCGTTGCGCGAGCGCAGGATCAGGGCGGCCACGACGCCAAGGCCGGCGACGGCAAGCGCGACGATCGGCACCACCGGGACCGGCCGACCGGCGTTCGACGACGAACTGGCGACGAGTCCCATGCCGATGGCGGTCATGACGCCGGAGAGGACGGCGATGATCAGCGCCGGCTTCGGATTGGTGCGGGTCGACGCGCTCGGCATGGCGTCGCGCAGCGCCTGCGCGACTTCCTCCGGGGTGATCCTGGGCTCCCGCCGCTGAAACTCGGCGATCGTCGCGCGCACGCGATCCGTGAGGGCGCGCGAACGCGGCGTCGGCTGCGGCTGGGGCTGCGGAACGATGATCATCGAGGTGACTCCGGTCGTGACGGGACGATGCGGTCAGCGGAGCGCGAGGTACATGCCGGCGAGGAGCAACGCCATGGCACCGCCGATGAACGAGGCGACGAGAATGGGCGGGTGCCCGCGCTTTCGCAGGAAGGCCGTGAGCATGATGATCACTCCTCTTCGTTAGGTGGTGGCGCATCCGGCGCACCGCCGCGTGGCAGGCGTCCGGCATCCTTGAGCGCTCGGCGCAGGAGGAACTCGATGTGCCCGTTGAGGCTGCGCAGATCGTCGTTGGCCCAGCGCTGTACCGCGTCGAGGACCTCGGGGTCGACCCGCAGGAGGAAGGAACGTCGCGCCGTCATCGCCGCCTCACGTCGTGCGGAGACTGCGCAGGGTCTCCCCACCCCTTGGCGGGGTGGGGAGGAGCCCTGCCGATGCCCGGCGCGCCCCCGTCACCGGATCGTCCTCACTGGTACAGCGTCCCCGCGTTGACTACGGGCTGCGCATCGCGGTCGGAGCACAGCACCACCAGCAGGTTGCTCACCATCGACGCCTTCCGTTCATCGTCGAGCGTCACCAGCCCGCGATCGCTGATTAGCGTCAGCGCATTCTCCACCATCCCCACCGCCCCCTCCACGATCTTCGAGCGTGCCGCGATGATGGCCGCGGCCTGCTGTCGACGCAGCATCGCGTTGGCGATCTCCGGGGCGTACGCCAGGTGGCTCAGGCGCGCCTCGATCACCTCGACTCCCGCCTTGTGCAGCCGGTCGGCCACCGCCTGCTGCAACGCCTTCGAGACGTCGGCCGGGTGCGTGCTCAGCGCGATCTCGTCCACTCCGTGCGCGTCGTACGGGTACGACTGCGCCAGCGCCCGCACCGCCGCCTCGGACTGCATCACCACGAAATGCGTGTAGTCGTCGACCTCGAACACCGCCTCGGCCGTGTCGACCACCTTCCAGACCACGACCGCGCCGATCTCGATTGGGTTGGAGTGGTTGTCGTTCACCTTGAGCTTGGCGGTCTCGAAGTTCCGGATGCGCAGCGAGACGGCCTTCTTGGTGAAGAAGGGATTGGCCCAGAAGAGCCCGGACTCGCGCACCGTCCCCACGTACTTGCCGAAGAGGGTCAGCACCTTCCCCTCATTCGGCTGCACGGTGAACAACCCGGACAACGTCAGGATCCCGGTCAGGAGCAGGATAGCCCCCGAGATCGCCGTGAGGGGGGAACCGCCGTCGGCTCCGACGATGACGCGCCAGACTCCGAGGCCGAGGAGCAGGATCCCCAGGAAGACCATGAGCAATCCGCTGGTCCCCGGCTTGTTGATCTCGCGTAACATGGAACGAAGGCTCCAGAAAGTGGTATCGAGATGATATCACTATGATACCGCATCGCGCAAGGCCTCCGGCGGAAGGGCGCGACGCCGACGGTCGCCCTACTCGCCAGATCCGACCGATCCGCGGCGGTGCTCCCGCTTGACACCCGGTGTCCAACCCCGAGCATTGCGCGCATGAGCGCTGCCATTCGCCTTGGAGCCCAGGGCTGGAACTACGATGCCTGGGTCGGCCCCTTCTATCCCACCGGGACGCGGAGCGCCGACTACCTCACGACGTACGCCCGCGCCTTCGACACGGTGGAAGTCGACTCGACCTTCTATGCCATCCCTCCGGCCAAGACGGTCAAGGGGTGGCGCGATCGCGTGCCGGCTGGCTTTCGCTTTGCCCTCAAGCTCCCGCAGGAGATCACGCACGAGAACCGGCTGCGGAACTCGGCCGACCAGCTCGCGCTCTTCGCCGAGCGTGCCCGGCTGCTCGGCGACAAGCTGGGGCCGATCCTGATTCAGCTGGGGCCCGACTTCGCGCCGGTCGAACTCCCCGCGCTCGCCTCGTTTCTCCCGACGCTACCGCACGACCTCGACTTCGCGATCGAGTTTCGGCAGCGTGGGTGGATCCACGACGGGATCATCGCGCTGCTGGCCGAGCATCGGGTGGCGCTCGCGCTCACCGATGCCCGATGGATCCCGCGCAAGTCGATGCTCGCGCTCGCCGAACGCCCGACGTCGGACGTGGCGTACGTGCGATGGATGGGGCCCAACAGGGATCTCGTCGACTATTCGCGCATCCAGGTGGATCGTTCGCGCGAACTGTCGAGCTGGGCGGCGGTCCTGCCGGCGTTGGCCAAGCGCGTGCGCACGGTCTACGGCTACGTCAACAACCACTTTGCCGGGCACAGCCCCGCGTCGCTTCGCGAACTGCAGCGGCTGCTGGGACAGCCGTCGGTTCCTCCCGAGGATCTCGGCGAGCAGATGAACCTCTTCTAGACTCCGCGCACGAACGGTGGACGGCTCCTGGACGGCGTCGTGCGCCCTGGCGTCCGCGACCGTGCGTGACATGGCCCGTCATCTTCCGTTGGCGGCTGTTGGGATGTAGCGTTGTGGGGCTTCCCGTGCGCCCGGGGTGCAGCGGTGTGGCACCCGGGGCGCTGCGTTTTTCCCTAACGGGTGATGTGGCGACTCGTGGTGCGTGTGCGTTCGGGATTCACGGCGATGGAACTGGTGCTGGTGCTGGTGATCTTCTCGATCATCGTCGCCTTCGGGTACCCGCCGTTGGCGGCGCAGCTGCGCCGGACGCGCCTCAATCAGGCGGCTCACGTGGTGGCCGCTGACATCGAGATTGCCTCGATGCTCGCCGCACGCGATCGCCGCCCCATGCTGTTCGAGGGGCGGACCTCCGACTACCTCATTCGTGACGTCAAGACGGGGGCGGTGCGCTTCCGCCGCACGTTAGGCGCGGCGTCGGAGTACGGCGTGCGCTCCATGCGATTCGAGCCGCGTGAAGTCGAGTTCTTCCCGTCGGGGATGGCGTCCTCGTCGATGCGGGTCGACCTCACGACGCAGGGGTACACGCGCAAGGTGCAGATGACGCGTGCCGGCTACGTGCGGTTAGTGCCATGAGGTGGCGCCGTCGGCGTCGCCCGGTCGCGACCGGCCGCACCATTCCCTCGCGGGCCGGGCTCTCGGTCGTGGAGGTGCTGGTCGCCGTGATGATCTTCGGGGTCGCGACCACCGGGCTCGCCGCGATGACGTTCTGGGTCGGGACGCGGAGCGGCGTGGCGCGCATGGCCAATCAGCGGGCCGGGGTGGTCGCCGAGGAAGGGGACCAACTCGCGCTGCTCCCCTTCGATGAGCTCACGGCCGCGCGCGGGTGCGAGCAGCGCGCCTTCGGCGGATTCGCGTACATCCGCTGTGTGCGGGTCGAGGAACTGTCGCCTAACGATCGCCGCGTGATCCTCACGGTCACGCCGTTGGTGCGCACGCTGGTTCCCGATACCCTCGTGGTCGAGCGCGCACGCTCCCGGCCCTACAGTCCTCTGCAGTGATCGCTCGACCGTCGCGCCGTCGCCTGCGCGAGCGGCTGCGCACGGACGGGCGCGCCGCCCGGACCGTGCGCCCGCGCCGTGGGGTCACGCTGGTCGAACTCCTCGTGTCGGTGGCGATCCTGGGGATCCTCGGGACGGCGGCGGTCCGGCTGTTCGTCTCCCAATCCCAATTCGTCGACCAGCAGGTCAAGCAGCGGTCGGCGCGCACGGTCTCGCGCGTCTCCCTCAACCTGATGCTGCAGGAGCTGCGCGACGTCGAGGCCAGCGGCGGAGTGCTTGCCGCGGACCGGCACTCGCTCTCGGTTCGCGTGCCGTACGCGTTAGGCATGACGTGCGGCACCGACGGCGGACGCACGGTCGTGAGCCTCCTCCCGGTGGATTCGGCGCTCTTTGCGTCGGCGGCCTTTGCAGGGTACGCCTATCGCCTCGGCAGTGCGGGCTACACCTACGTCGACGCCGCAGCCGCCCTTCCCATGGTGGCCTCGGGCCTGTGCACGGCAAACGGCATCACGACGCTCGCTCGCGGCGCGCTGCTCCAGCTCACGCCGCCCATTCCGCCGCCGTTTCACGTGGGGACGCCGCTCTTCGCCTTCCAGCGCATCGACTACGCCTTCCTCCCGTCCGTGCTCGTCCCCGGGCGGCTGGCGCTCTGGCGCGCCGTGCAGGGCGGGCCGCGCGAGGAGGTCGCCGTCCCGTTCGACTCGTCGTCGGCCTTCCGGTTCTTCTCCGCTGGAGACGACAGCTCGCGGGCCGCACCACCGGCCGACCTGTCTACCGTGCGCGGGGTGGAGCTCGAGTTCATCGGGGCCAGCGAGCGCGCGCGTCCGGGGCGGACGACCCCGGAGCTGTCGCGCCAGCGATCCGCGGTCTTCTTCCTCAATCGCCCGGAGCCCTGAGATGTCGCGCCGATTGCGCCGTCGCCGGGGGATCGCGCTCCCGACCATCCTGATGCTCATCGCCATCCTCTCGGTGATGGCGGCCGGAGCCATCACGCTGGTGGGGACCGAGCGGCGTGTCGTGGGTTACGAAGCCGGGGCGACACGCGCCTACGCGCTCGCGCGTTCGGGTATGGATCGCTTCCTGAGTGCGCGCGATTCGCTCGGCTTCACCAGCGTGCCGCCGGCCCCCGTGGAGAGCGTGCGCGTGGCGCTCCCTGGCGGGTACGCCGATGTCGTGATGGAGCAGGTGCGCGCCGAGCTCGGACTGGCCTCGCCGGCGATGTACGTCGTGCGCTCCCGCGGCGTCTTGCTCGATCGCTCGGCGCGCCCGCGTCCGCTCGCCGAGCGGACCATCGCCCAGTACGCGCGCTGGCAGCGCGCCGCCATGCAGGTACTGGCGGCGCACACGAGCCTCGGGGGTATCAACAAGCTGGGGAATGCCGGCACCTTGAGCGGGATCGATGCGTGCGGGGCCGCGACTGCGGTGGCGGGAGTTGCCGTCCCCGCGACGCCGGGGTATGCGCAGCCGCCGGGCCCCTTCCTCCCGGTGGGGACGCCGAACCTGCTCGACCTGGGAACCGTCCCGCTCGCGATCCAGACGGTGACCGTGGACTGGGGGACGATCGTGTCGCAGGGGATCGCGGCGGCAGCGGTGCAGCTGCCGGGAGGGATCTGGCCCTCGCCAGCGCAGTGGGCCGATCCCGACTACTGGCCGATCATCGTGGTCAATGGCGACTACACGGTCCCGAGCGATGGGCGCGGCCTCCTCGCAGTGACCGGGACGCTGACGCTTCCGGCGATGCGTCAGTGGGATGGCATTCTCCTGTCGGGCGGAGCGCTCCTCGTGCCGGGAGGTGCGACGGTGCAGGGCGCGGTCGTGACCGGCCTCAACGCCAAGCTCGGCGCCGCCGTGTCCGCCGACCAGTTGAGCGGACCGTACGTCGCCCAGTACCACGCCTGCCACATCGCACGCGCACTCGACGTCTTCAAGGGGCTCACCCCGCTGCGCAACGCGACGATCGATCGCTGGGCGTACTAGAAGCCATCGCGCGTGTGGTCGACGTCGCCCGGTCGGCGCAGGGCGCCGGCGCGCCCGCGACTATCTTTCCCCGACACTCACCCCGCTCGCATGCCGCGCCGCACCCTTGCCTTCGTCGTCTTTGCCCTGATCGTGGCGGCGGGGTGCGTGCGTCTGGGCTTCTGGCAGCTGGCGCGCCTCGGCGAGCGGAGGGACAGCAACGCCGCCATTGCCGAGCGGCTGACGGCGCCCGCGGTGCCGTGGGGTGAGGCGGTGCGCGATTCGGCACGGGCGCGCTATCGACGTGTGCAGCTGGCGGGACGCTACGACTACGCGCGCGAACTCGTCCTGACGTCGCGCGGACGCAGTGGCGCCCCTGGGGTGCATGTCCTCACTCCGTTGCTGGTCGCCGGTTCTCCGCCGATCCTGGTCAATCGCGGATGGGCGTACGCGGCCGACGGCATGAGCGTCGACCTCGCCGCGTGGCACGAAGGCGACTCGGCCATCGTCGATGGATTCCTCGAGGAGTTCGTCGTCGCGGCGGGGATGGTCTCGACGACCTCGCAGCCCCGTGGGGTGCGTCGCCTCGTGCGAGACTCGATCGAGGCACGACTGGGCGAGCGCGTGGCGCCATTCATCGTCGTGCAGCGCATCGGGAGCGAGCAGCGCGACACGCTGCAGCACCTCATGCGTGCCGACCCGCCGGCGCTCGACGAGGGGTCGCACCGCAGCTACGCCGTGCAATGGTTCGCCTTCGCCCTGATCGCCCTGGTCGGGACCGCGGCGGTGGCGCGGCGCCCGCGCCAGCCGGCTCCTCAAGCCTCAAGCGGCGCGCGTTAGGCGTCGAGGCGTTCCCGTTCGGGGCGCTGCAGGATGAGCACGGCGAGGGCGATCAAGGCGCCACCCGCCATCGTCGTCGCCGTCACCGGCTGGTCGAGGACGACGGCACCGAGAATCGCGGCGCAGAACGGTTCCGCCGTGGAGACGATGGCGCTGCGCACGGGGCCCAGCGCGGCGATCCCCCGCAGGATGAGCTGGAAGGCGAGCACGGTGGGGACGACAGCGAGCCAGATCATCGCGCCGGCGCTGCTGAGGGTCGGCCGCCACGTGAGCTGTCCGCTCGCCGCGAGGTACACCCCGAGGGTGAGACAGACGCCGATCGCGATGTAGAAGGTCGCCACCGTCGGCGTGGTGCCGGCTTGCAGCTGGCGCAGGAGGGGGAAGTAGAGGCCGTACACGAGCGCCCCCGACAACGCGAACGCCACGCCGGTCGCCGAGAAAGCACCGGCCCCCGGCGCGCCCACGATCACCACGATCCCGCCCAGCGACAGGAGCAAGGCGAAGAGGCGCCGCGGCCCCACGCGGTCGGTCCCGCGCACCGCCGACGACACGGCGACCCACGCGGGGTAGGTGTAGAACAGGAAGACGACGGTCGCTGCCGGCATGTAGGCCAGTGCCGACAGGCTCAGCAGGTTCACCGCCGCTTGCCCCACCCCGCCCTGGACGATCAAGCGGCGCACGTGTCCCCGCGGCAGCCGAAGCCCCTGCCATCCACCGGCCAGCGGGTACAGCAGGAGCGCGGAGATGAGGAATCGCCCCGTGACGATCGCCGGGAGCGGTGTGCCATCGCGCGTCCCGATGACCGTGGCGATCGAGATGCTCGAGAAGCCGAGCGCCGCGAGCAGCACCGCGATCGTGGCGACGCCGGGCGAGAGCAGTCGGGGCTCCGCGCCGGTGGGGCCAGCGGTCATCGCAGGTGCAACAGCTGGCGGGCGATGTTGAAGTACACCACCAGGCCCGTCACGTCGACCAGCGAGGCTACGAACGGCGACGACGCGATGGCCGGGTCGAAGCCGAGGCGCTTGAAAACGAGCGGAAGCATGGCACCGGCCACCGATCCCACGAGCACGACGGCAACCAGCGTGAGCCCGACCACGATCGACAGCGTCGGTGTGTTCCCCCACATCAGCGCCCGCAGCAGACCGATGGTGCCCAGGCAGGTGCCGAGCACGACCCCTTGGCCTAACTCGCGCAAGAGCACGCGCATGGCGTCGCGGATGCTCACGTCGCCCACCGCCAGCGCCCGCGTGATGAGCGCGGAGGACTGCGCCCCCGAATTGCCGCCGGAGCTGATGATGAGCGGAATGAACAGGGTGAGCGCCAGGGCCTCGGCGAGCGTCTCCTCGTAGGAACGCATCACCGTCCCGGTGAACATCTCGCCGATGAACAGCACCACGAGCCAACCCACGCGCTTGCGCGCCACGCTCCAGAAGCCCGCGGAGAAGTACGGCTCCTCGAGCGGCTGCACCGCGCCCAACTTCTGGACGTCTTCCGTCTGTTCCTCGACGATGGCGTCGATGACGTCGTCGACCGTGATCACGCCGATGATCCGGTCGAAGGCGTCGACAACGGGCACGGCGACGAGGTCGTACTCGGAGGTGATGCGCGCGACTTCGGCACGGTCGGCGGTGGCAGGGACCTTCACCACCTCTGTCCACGCGAGGTCGGCCACCTTGCTGTCCTCGGCGGCAGCGACCAGCTCGCGCAATGACATCACGCCGACGACGCTGCCACGATCGTCGGTGACGTAGATGGCGTGCATCGCTTCCTTGCGTCCCGATCGTGCGGCGACCCGCACGAGGACGAGCGCCTGCTCCGAGGTGAGGTCCTGGCTCACGGAGACGAACTCCGTGGTCATCAGGCCGCCGGCGGAGTCTGCGTCGTATTGGAGCAGGCGCTCCGTTTCCTGACGCTCGGCTTCGGGCAGGTCCTGCAGGATCTCGTCGGCCGTCTCTTCCTCGAGCTCCTCGAGGATGTCGGCACGATCGTCCGGCGTCATCTCGGAGACGAGCGCTACCGCCTGCTCGGTGCTCATCGCCTCGAGCAGCTCCGAACGCAGTTCTTCGTCGAGGTACTCCAGCACGTCGGCGGCGCGCGCGGCCGGCAGGGCGCGCAAGAACTCGGCGACCCGGTCCGTCGGCATCGCCTCGGCCACATCGGCCAGGTCCTTCGGATGCAGCTCCTCGGTCTCCGCGGCAACATCACCCGGTGACTCCTCGAGCATGACGAGGATGTCAGGGGCGAGAAGCGCGGCGAGCTCGCTGTCCTGGTTGCGTTGTGAGGGCGTCATGGCCGCCGTCCGGCGAGATGCGACAGGCGCACGCGGCGGAGCCTGCCGTCGCGGCGCCGCAAGTTACGGGCGTCGTATGGGGGGAACAAGCGCGCGTGGGGCGTCGTGTCCAACCTTTTGCACGACGCGCGCTGTCACAGGATGCGTCGAACAGAGTGGCCACGTCACGACAATCTCATCGACGACGCGTGAACGCCCTGTCTCGTGCCTGCACGACTCGTCGCGCGCTTGCGCGTCTCGTCCTCGATGATCGCTCCACTGGCGCCGGACGCTGTCCAACGGCCGTTCCCGCACAATCGCCTGCCCCGCTGGCCTGAGTATCCATCATGCGCCTCGCCCCCTTCCTCCTTGCACTCGCCCTCTTCCCGCAGCCGGGAACGGCGCAGCGCTTGTTGGCGAACGGTTCGCCCACGCGTCGGGCCGCGACGGTCGCCGCCACCAACGCGGTGCGTGTGGCCAGGCCTCCCGCCATCGATGGGAAGGATTCTGACGATGCGTGGCGGGATGCACCGCACATCGACGGCTTTCGCGTCTTCGATCCCGTCGAGGACGGTGATCCGTCGATGCGAACCGATGCCCGTGTCGCGTATGACGATCGCTACCTGTACGTCTTCGTGCGCGCCTTCGATCCGCACCCGGACAGCATCATGTCGTTGCTGTCGCGCCGCGACATGCGCACGCAGTCCGACTACCTGCGCGTCATCATCGATTCGTACCACGACAAGCGCACCGGCTACCAATTCATGGTGAATCCCGCGGGGGTGCAGATCGATGTCTACCACTTCAATGACAACCAGGAGGACGTGACGTGGAACGCGGTGTGGGATGCGAAGACGGCCATCGACTCGCTGGGGTGGACGGCCGAGTTCCGCATTCCGCTCAGCCAACTGCGCTATCCGGAACGTGACGAGCACGTCTTCGGGATGGGGGTGAGCCGCGACATCGCGCGCCTCAACGAGCGGGTCGCCTGGCCGCTCCTGCGTCGGTCGCAGTTCGGCATCGTCTCGCAGCTGGGCGAGGTGCGCGGGCTCACGGGGATCTCCACGCGCCGCCGCATGGAGCTCATGCCCTACATGGTGCAGGCCAACGATTCCCGGCTGCGCGCCGAGGGGTATGGTCGTTCGCAACGGATGGCGTTAGGCGCGGACCTCAAGTACGGGCTCTCCTCCAACCTCACGCTCGACGCGACGATCAACCCCGACTTCGGGCAGGTCGAGGCCGACCCCGCCGTCCTCAACCTCGGGGCCTTCGAGCAGTTCTTCGAGGAGCGGCGCCCCTTCTTCCTGGAGGGGACGGGGATCTTCCGCTACGACATCGACTGCAACGACGGGCAGTGCACGGGGCCGTTCTACTCGCGTCGCATCGGGCGCTCGCCGCAGGCCGGCTTCCTGGTCGAGGACCAGAACGCCGTCCCGCTCAACTCGACCATCCTTGGCGCGGCCAAGGTCACCGGTCGCCTGTCGAACGGCCTGTCGTTAGGTGTGCTCAACGCGATCACCGGGCGGGAGAGCGTCGCCGAATCGCTCACGGTCGAACCCCGGACCAACTACTTCGTCGCGCGTGCCCAGCAGGACCTGCGCGGCGGCGCCAGCGGCGTGGGGGTGATCCTCACCGCCGTCAACCGTGAACTCGACGGTTACACGCAGGACTACCTGCGGCGCGAGGCCTACACGGCCGGCGTCGACGGCCGCCACCGCTTCGGCGCCAACGGCAACTACGAGATCACCGGGCAGCTCTTCGGCTCGCTCGTGCGCGGCTCGGAGGAAGCGATCGCCCGCACGCAGCGCTCGGCGGTCCACTTCTACCAGCGTCCGGACGACGACCTGCGCTACGACTCGACCCGCACCGCGCTCTCGGGCGTGGGCTCGGGGATCGGGCTCTCGAAGAACGGCGGGCTTACCCGCTTCTACACGGGAGTCTGGTACAAGGGGCCGGGCCTCGAGATCAACGACGTCGGCTTCATGACCAACGCCAACAACATGGGGCAGAGCAACTGGTTCGCCTTCGTCTTCCAGAAGCCCCGGTGGTTCTACCGCCGGTGGCAGGTGAACTTCAACCAGTGGAACGCGTGGTTCCCCGATGGGATGAACACCGGGCATGGCGGCAACATCAACATGAACGGCCAGCTCCGGAACATGTGGTTCGTGAACTGGGGGATCGGCGGGGAGACGGGGAGCTTCTGCGGCGCCTGCCTGCGCGGCGGCCCCGCGCTGTGGGAGAACCCCTCGCTGCAGGGATGGGCCGGCTTCACCGGCGACCAGCGCCGCCCGCTCATCCCCGGCTTCAACGCCTTCTTCCGTCGCACCGACGGCGGTCGGTCGTACAGCTACAGTGTGGGCCCCCGCCTCGAAGGGCGCCTGACGAGTTCGTTCTCGGCGTCGCTCGGTGCCAACCTCAATCGCAACGTCGACGACCGGCAGTGGTTAGGCAACTACGGTGAGGTGGAGAGCGACACCACGCACTACACCGTCGCCCGACTCGACCAGCGCACCCTGGCCGTGACCACGCGCATCAACTGGACGGCCTCGCCAACGCTCTCGCTACAGGTCTACGCCCAGCCCTTCGTGACCGGTGGGGCCTACTCCAACTGGCGCGAGGTCCAGGCGCCGCGGGCCCGCGCCTACGTGGAGCGCTTCCGTCCGTTCACGCAGGAAGGCGATCCCGGCGGCTTCAACTTCAAGCAGTTCCGCTCCAACACGGTGCTGCGCTGGGAGTATCGCCCGGGATCGACGCTGTTCTTCGTCTGGGCGCAAGGGCGTCTGCAGGACGGCGAGGATGCCGGGTCGTTCCGGTTCGGGCGCGACTACCGCAACCTGTTCAGCGCGCACCCCGAGAACACCTTTCTCGTCAAGGCGAGCTACTGGTTCTCGATGTAGGACGGCGTGACCGTCAGGGGCGCGCGGCGGGCGGGCGGGAAGGGCGCGCGCCCCCGCGAGCCAACGAGCGGCGGCGTTAGGCGCCGGCGCGTCACGCCGTCGACTCCCCCGCGAGCGGGAGCAGGGGGAGGAGGCGGCGCTCCGTGACGATCCCGTGAAGCGTGTAGCCCACCGCCTCGACCGCCGCCGAGAGGGCGCGCTCGTCCAGCGAGATGTCGTGGTCGAGGCTCGCCTTCCCGATGACCACATCGGCGCCGACGATGCCCTCGACTTGCGTGAGCGAGGTGTGAACGGCGCGCGCGCAGTGAACGGAGCGCATCCCGGTGATGTGCAGCGTGGTGACCATCATGGGGGGAGAAGATAGCCTCCACTCCCGCCGGGGAATGGGTGAGGCCACATTTCGCCCATGCAAATCGCCTTTCTCGGGCTGGGAGCCATCGGCACCCCCATGGCGCGGCACGTCGCCGCCCACCACGCACTGACGGTCTGGAATCGTACCGCAGCCAAGGCCGAGTCGTTCGCGGCCGCCTTCGGCGCCACCCTCGCAGCGTCTCCCGCCGCGGCGGCGCGGGGGGCACCGGTCGTCATCACCTGCCTGCCGACGTCGCGCGAGGTCGAATCGCTGCTCGACGGCCCCGACGGCCTGCTCGCCGGGATGGCCGACGGCACGTTGCTCATCGACTGCACATCGGGTGACCCGGCCTCCTCGCGCCGCATCGCCGCACGCCTGGCCGAGCGAGGGATCGCGTTCCTCGACGCGCCGGTGAGCGGTGGCGTCTCCGGGGCGGAGGCGGGGGCGCTGACCGTCATGTGCGGCGGCGACGACGCCACCTTCGCGCGTGCGCGTCCCGTGCTCGAAGCCTTCGGGAAGAAGATCGTCCTCGTCGGTCCGATCGGCGCCGGCCACGCCCTAAAGGCGGTGAACAACGCGCTCCTCGCCGTCCACATCTGGTCGGCCGCCGAGGGACTCGCGGCCCTCACCAAGGCCGGCGTGAAGCCGTCGGCGGCGCTGGAAGTCATCAACGCCTCGAGCGGGCGGTCGAATACGTCAGAGAACCTGGTGCCGCAGCGCGTGGTGACGCGCGCCTTCCCGCGCACCTTCAAGCTCGCGCTGCTGGAGAAGGACGTCGCGATCGCCGCCGACTTCATACGGGAACAGCGGGTCCCCTCCACCGTGATCCAGCAGGTGGCCGAACTCTTCCGCCTCGCCCGGCACGAGTTGGGGGAAGACGCCGATCACGTCGAAGCGGCGAAGCTGATCGAGCAGTGGAGCGACGTCATCATCGCCGACTGACCCTACGTTCGTCGCCCGGCGCCCCGCATTCCCCGTCCCGCGTTTCCGTCATCCCGCCTTTCCGAGCCCTATGCCTGCTTCGCCTGCCGGTGCCCCCCTGATCAGCCTCTCCGAGATTCGCGATCGTTTCCCGGCCCTCCAGCGCCAGGAGGGAGGGCACCCGGTGGCGTACTTCGACGGCCCCGGGGGGACGCAGGTGCCGCGCGACGTGGTGGAGGCGGTGGTCGACTATCTCTACCATCACAACGCCAACACCCACTGGTCGTATCCCACCTCCGCGGAGACCGACGCGTGTCTCGCCGAGGCGCGCTCGGCGGTCGCGGACCTGCTCAACGCCGGGCACGACGAGGTCGCGTTCGGCAACAACATGACGACGCTGACCTTTCACGTCTCCCGCGCGTTAGGCAGGCGCTGGGGGGCGGGCGATGAGGTCATCGTCACCGAACTCGATCACCATGCCAACGTGGACCCGTGGCGCGAGATGGCGCGCGAACGCGGGGTCACGGTGCGTACCGTGCGCATGGACCCGGCCTCGGGGACGCTCGACCTCGACGACCTGCGGCGGGCCTTTTCGTCGCGCACGCGACTCCTGGCCATCGGTGCCGCCTCCAATGCCCTCGGGACGATCAACGACATCGCCGCGGCGACGCGCCTGGCGCACGAGCATGGGGCGCTCAGCTTCGTCGATGCAGTACACTACGCCGCGCACGGCGTCATCGACGTGAAGGCATGGGACTGCGATTTCCTCGCCTGCTCGGCATACAAGTTCTATGGCCCGCACGTCGGCATTCTCTACGGGAAGCGGGCGCTCATCGATGGGCTCGACGTCCCCCGCCTCGCGCCGGCCTCCAACGAGTCGCCAGAGCGTCTCGAGACGGGGACGCTCAACCACGAGGGGATCGTCGGCGCTGGGGCGGCGGTGAACTTCCTGGCCTCGCTCGCCCCCGGTGCCACGCGGCGCGAACGCCTAACGAACTCCCTCGGCGGCCTCCACGTGCGTGGCGACGCGCTCGTTGCACGGCTCTGGCATGGGCTGTCCGCCATCGAGGGGGTCACGCGCTACGGCGTGGCCCCGGGCGGGGCGCGGACTCCGACCGTGATCTTCACGATCGCGGGAAAGAGCTCCACGGAAGTGGCGCGGGCGCTCGTCCCGCTCGGCCTGTACGTGTCGAATGGTGACTTCTACGCCATGACCGTCATCGAACGGCTCGGCCAGTCGGCAGACGGAGTGGTACGGGCCGGGTGCGCGTGCTACACCAGCGAGGAGGAGGTCGATCGGCTCGTCGCCGGCGTCGCGCAGGTCGCCGCGCGCTGAACGACCGCATGACCCCGCGGGGGGCGGCTATATTCCTCCGGGCATGAGTCCCCGTTCCGCCCCCATCCGTCGGCGCCGTCGCGCCGTCAGCGTCCTCGCGCTGGTCGCGGCCAGCGTCGCGTTCGCGCTCGCCACGACGGCCTGCGGCGACGCCCGTCGGGCCGAGGCCGCGCCGAGGGCGTCGTTCCTCGTGGCGGCCGGCGATTCGACGTTCTGGGTCGACAGCGACGGCGACCGCGTCACGCTGCGGCGCTCCCCGATGCTGCTCGCCGAGCATGCCGGGCACTACTACGAGCTGTACCTGACGGACGACGACCAGTCGTACTACGACGCGGTGATCCTCGGCCAGCGCATCTTCCGGCGGGACCTCAACACCGGTGACTCGCTGCTGCTCCTCGAGGATTCGACGCTGGCGCGCCTGGCGGCAGACTACGCGCGCGGCCATCCCGGCGAGTCGCCGCTGGCCCCGGACGAAGACGTCGCCGAAGAGCCGTCCACGCACGCGACGACGGAGACGGAGCTGCTCGATGTCTCCGGGCCGTTCCTCACCTACGAGCAGCACGTCGATCTCGACGTCGTCGGGGAGCGGGACCAGCACGTGACGCGGCGCGGGGTGCTCGACGTGCGCGACGGGCACGCCGTCGCGGTGGCCGACCTCGTGGGCCGGGCGCAGGCGTCGGAGATTCACCGTCAGGGGCAACGCCTGCTCGCGATGGCCATGGACTCCATCCGCCGCGCCAACGACGAGCGGGCGCGACGGGCCGCGACGGCGCTCACTGGCTTCGTCTTCGACTCGCTGTCGTTTGCGCTCGTCGAAGACGAGGGGGCGCCGGCGGTGGCCTTCCTCGTTCCAGGGCGCGGACCGCGTGCGGGGGGCTTTGCCCTCCCGCTGCCACCCCTGCGCATCACCGAGGGGCCGTGGTGGGCGTCGATCCGCGCGGGGCTCCCGACCGCTCCAGCCGGCGGCGCGACGTGGCGCGGGGCCGGGTACGACGTGATCGCCCGTGACGATTCGGCGGGGGAGTCGGCTGTGCTGGTGCTGCGCAAGGGGCCTAACGAGTGGCCGGTGGGGCGCGTCCCGACGCCGGTGCGGCGGGTGCATCGCCTCGACGATCCGCGCGTCGACGCGGCGACGATCCATGGGCTGCGTCGCGCCTTCGACGAGTCGGCGCTCTACTCGGGCGACACGCGCACGGCATCGTTTCCCTCCTTCCCGCGCACGCCCGTCATCTGGGTATCGCACTCGCACCTCGACTCACCGTGACAGACCCGGAGCTTCGCCCCTCGCGTCCCGTGCGTGCATCGCAGCACGAGACGTCCGAGATCATGATGCCGCAGCACGCCAACAACCTCGGGCACGTCTTCGGCGGGGTCGTGCTCTCGATGATGGACCGCACGGCGGCGGTCAGCGCGATCCGTCATGCGCGAATCACGGTCGTCACCGCATCCATCGATCGAGTCGATTTTCGGGAGCCCATCCACGTGGGCGATCTCGTGGTGATGAAGGCGAGCGTGAACTTCGTCGGGCGTACCTCGATGGAGGTCGGGGTGCGCGTAGAAGCCGAGGACATGCTCACCGGTCAGCGACGCCACACCAACTCGGCCTACCTCACCTTCGTGGCGATCGACCGTAACGGACGTCCCGTGGAGATCGCACAACTCGTGACCGAGAGCGAGGAAGAGACCCGCCGTGCCGGGGCGGCGCAGGACCGGCGCCGGCGTCGCCTCGAAGAGCGGCAGGCCGAGGAACGAAATGCCGCGGGTTGACCGAAGTGATCGAAAGGACGGTATCTTCTTCCCCTTGATGCAGCGACGCTGTCAGGCGTTCTTGCAGGCAGGGTGCTCGTGCCCGGCGTGGCGGTGTCCGCCACCGACTGCCGCGGCCGTGGCCCGGTGATTTTGGAGAGTGTGATGACCAGGAAGTTCTCGCTTGACGAAGCAAACCGAATGCTGCCGCTGGTCTCGCGCATCGTGCGCGACATCATCGATCACTATCGCGAGTGGCAGCGCACCGTCGAGGCCTTCGAGATCGCCGCGACGCTGAGTCGCTCGGAGAAGCCCACCCCCGAGGCCGAAGCGCTGCAGCACAGGGCGCAGGAGCTTGCGCGCGACATTCAGGGGTTCGTCGGGGAGCTGTCCCGGCTCGGGCTCGAGTTCAAGGGCTTCGAACTCGGACTGGTCGATTTTCCCGCCGACGTCGAGGGACGCAGTATCTGCTGGTGCTGGAAGCACGGCGAGGCGTCCGTCGCGTACTGGCACGAGCTCGATGCCGGGTTCAATGGTCGGCAACCGGTCGAGGCGCTCCTGCAGGTGTCCACCGCGTCGCACGGTTGACCAGCGCGCGCGCTCGTAGTCGCCGCCCTACGCTCCCCTCGCCACTCGAATCTTCATGAAGCACTACCGTTCTAACGACGGCACCGGCTGGTCGGTGTCGGTGCAACTCCCGAGTCACTCGAGCGCCATCGTGCTGTTCGGGCACCCGACGGGCAACAGCCGCTTCGATCGCTACGCGATCCACAACGCGCACGGGACGCAGGTCAACGACCCGCGCGCGCGTCTGGACGGCGACGCCGTCCTGGCCGGCCTCAACGATCGCGAGCTCGCGCGCCTCTTCCGTCGGTCCATCGCCGTCCAGGCGGATCGTCCGACGTACGTCGTTTCCTAGCGAGCCCTCACGCGCGTTCCGCGTCGTCGTCGCCGGCGTCGCGGAAGGGGACATCGATCTCGATGCCATCGCGCGCGATCGTCGTTCGCGGAAAGACGCTCCTTGCCTCACGTTCCAGGTCGCTGACGTCGCGCGTGTAGCGTGCCGACAGGTGCGTGAGCACGAGCCGAAGCGCCCCAGCCTCTTTGGCCAGCGTCGCGGCCTCCCGTGCCGTGGAGTGCCCCGTCTCGACCGCACGCTCGGCGTCTTCGTCGCCAAACGTCGACTCGTGGACGAGTAGGTCGGCGTCGGCGGCGGCGGTGCGGGTGGCGTCGCAGGGACGGGTGTCCCCCGTGATCACAATGCGACGTCCGGGGCGGGTGGCTCCCACCAGTTCGTGGGGCTGTACCACGCGCCCGTCCTCGAGCGTGATCGGATCCCCCTTGTGGATCCGCCCCCAGAGCGGCCCCTCGGGGATCCCGAGCTCCCGGGCCCGTTCAGGGTTGAATCGCCCGCGCCGGATGTCCTCGACGATGGCCCATCCGAGGGCGACCGAACCGCGGTGCTCGGCCCCGATCGCTTCCACTTGATAGTCCTTCCGCCGGACCACGTCTCCCGGCGCCAGCTCGGCGATTTCGAGCGGAAAGGTGAGTCGGTCGGCGCCCAGCCCCTCGCACTTCTTCATGGTCCGTGCGGCGCCCCGCGGTCCCCACACCCGCAGGAGGTCGGTTCGTCCCTGCAGGGCCATCGTGCGCAGGAGCCCGATGATCCCGAGGTAGTGATCGGTATGGAAGTGGGAGAAGAAGACGTCGCCGAAGTTGAACGAGACGCCGTATCGCATCATCTGGCGCTGCGTCCCCTCGCCGCAGTCGAACAGGAGCGTCTCTCCCTCCCGTTCGAGGGCAATGGAGGAGACGCCGCGTTCGACGGTCGGGCGGGAGGCGGAGGTCCCGAGGAATCGGAGAGAAAGGGGCATGGCGGCGGGAATATAGCGGCTGAGGCTGCTGTGGCGCGGGCGTGGACATTGCTTGGGCGTGTCCGAACAGGCGCGACGTTAGGCCCCGCAAGTGTGATGTAGCTCGCTGAGGTTGGCAGCGATCGGGGTCAACGTAGCACACGCGCTGCGCAACGAGCGGGCACGACCACGAGCGTCCTGTTGTCCGGGGATGACCGGACGGGCACCACTACGGCCGAGGTTGCTTGATTGGGCCGAGGGTTCGGTGCGACTTGTGGGAGTGCTTTTTCGCTCTCGTGCGTTAGGACAGGGAGCGGGGCACGATTGCTCGCCTGCCGCGCCGAGGTGCGGGTTCGACTGCGCGGCAAACGCCGTATCGTTGGACAGGGAGGAGACCATGAGCAGCAAGAGCAAGCGCGGGTTCGCGTCGATGGACCCGGAACGGCAGCGCGAGATCGCCAGCAAGGGCGGCCGTGCGGCGCACCAGAAGGGAACGGCGCACGAGTGGTCACGTGACGAAGCGCGCACCGCCGGCCGCAAGGGCGGCGAGGTCGTGAGTCGTGATCGGGCGCACATGGCAGCCATCGGCCGCGAAGGCGGCGAGGCGCGTGGGCGTTCGACCGCCAGGCAGCGTCAGTCGGGCTTTGCCGACCGCGAGTCGATCGTGTCGATCACGCGCGAGGGAATGCCGGGGCACGGGGCGGCGGGTGAGCGCAGCCAGGCCACGCCGACGCAGGGTGAGGCAACTCGTTAGGGTCGCAGGGGAAGTTCAGGCTGCGTGGCGGTAGGGCCGTGCAGCCAGCGGTGCACGTAGCGCACCGTGTCCCACTTGTCGCGTGCCCGCTTGAGTGACATGGGCCGGATCACTCCGAGGATGGGGCGATCATAGAACGGGCGGTCGAACTTTCCGAAGCACCACTGGATTCCGCCGTAGCTACTGGGGTCGCGGCCGTCCAGACCGTACTTGTTGTTGAGGTGTACGAGCCACGCCAGCGCATCGGCGTAGTGCGCGCTCCAGAGCAGAACGCTCTTGCCCCAGAGCATGCGCACCACGTTATGCATCACGCCGGTGAGTTCCAACTCGCGCTGGGCGGCATTCCACAATTCGTCGTGCGTCGCGGCGCGCTCGAGCTGCTCGAGCGAGTAGGTCGCTTCACGAGGGTCGTCGGCATGCTTCGCCATCGTCCGGTGCACCCACTCGGGGAGAGCTGCGAGCGTCCCGAAGTTCGGGTTGCGCAGGCAGAAGTTGAGCGACAGCTCACGCCACGTGACCAGTTCATCGATGAACTTCCCTGTCTCGGCCGCGTGCGGCGAGGCGAGGGCGGCGCGCGCCACCTCGGCTGCGGCGATCTGGCCGAAGTGCAAGTACGGCGACAGCCGGCTCGATCCCTCCTCATCGGTCGGGTCGGACCGGCGTTCGCTGTAGTGCGCGAGGGCGCCGTCGCAGAACGCGTGCAGGCGCGCGCGCGCGGCCGTGAGCCCGCTCCGCATCGCCACGGCGGGCACCGAGTGATCGATCTCGCAGGCGGCGATTGCCGAGCCGAGGTCGACCGTCGCCAGGTCGAGCGTGGCCGTGGCGAGGGTGTCGCGCAACGACGCCGCGAGCGACGGCGTCACGGCGACACGCGCCCCCCGGTCTTCCACTGGCTCCAGCGCCAGCGCCATGAGCTTCGCCAGCTTGGGGCGGATGGTGCGCGCAGCGTATTCCTCCTTCTCGATTGCGCCTGACGGCACCACCGCGTGCGACTCGATCGCCACCACGCGGCAGTTCGCGCGCTCGCCAAACCGTTGTGTGCGTTCGGCGATGCCGCAGGTCGGAAAGCGGTCGGTGACCACCAGCGCCGCCCGTGCGGCGAGCCGATCGACCACTCGGCGGTCGTCGTCGCGGCGCTGGCGAAGGACGAACTGGTAGTGGAGCCCCAGCCCTTCGGCGCGGGCGGCGAGTTCCCGTGCGTTGTGGAGGATGAAGCTGTGGATCCGGTCGTTCGCGTGCTCGTACGTGGGATCGAGCCCCTGATGGACGACCAGTGGCTTGTTCAGACGGTCGGCCTCGATCACCGCAAAGCGGAGCGCCCAGTTCTCCTCGAATCGATGGGTACTCTGCATCCAGTACAGGACGTACTCCCCTTCCGGCTGCGTGCGCTTGTCGTTGACGCGCGTGCCCCGGAGCGAGAGCTGGTCGCGGACATACTGACTGGTGAGCAGGTGCGGGGGGGAACTCACGGCGGCCCGGCGGGATAGAATAGAACGAATGGACGTGTGACCGGAACGTAGCGGGACCGTCACGCAGTGGTGGTCAATAGGGCTCAAGTTGTACTTGTTCCAGCGGTTAGCTCAGGTTGGCTTGACATCGAAGGGCACGGGGCTAGGTTTACGTCCAACGCCGGCCCCGCCCTCGCGGGGCCGAGTCGTTACGCCGGAGTGCGACCGTCGTCTATCAGGTGGCGCTCGTCTGGCATTCCGGGGCTGTAGCTCAGCTGGGAGAGCGCTGCAATCGCACTGCAGAGGTCAGGGGTTCGATCCCCCTCAGCTCCATACACGCCGATGCGTGCGTCGGCAGAAAGACTCAAGGCGCGTGCAAACGCGCCGAAAACTGAAGCGGTAGTTCCAGCGCAGGGCATTTGGCCAGCCGTTGTCCGGTAGGACGGAGAGTTCCAATGGCAGCGCGCTTGGCAACCCTGATGGGATTCACCGCCACATGAAGTAGGCCGCCGATCACTCGGCGGCCTTTTTCGTTTCAGGGTGTCCCGCCGAGCGCCGCCACGTCCTGGCGCAGCGCCCCGAACAGCTCGGAGAGAAATCGGTTCTCCTCCGCCTCCGAGCGCCCCGTGAAGTCGCCGAACGCGGTGGCGCCGAGCCCGCCCAGCCAGCGCATGATGGCGCTCTCGCGCACCGCGGTGCGCACCTGTCGCACGCTCATCGCCTGGTTGCCGAGGTCATCCCGCACCGCCAGCCGCAATTCGGACCCACGGCCCTCGAACGGTCGGCGAAGCGGACTGCGGATGAGGCGCTCGGTGGCGAGCGGCAGGTCCCATTTCGGTTCGCGGCGAAAGCGCATCATCCACGCGCGTTCATGTTCCCCGCGCTCGAGGGTGAAGTCACCGACCAACTCGTGAAAGCCGACCCGGAAGATCATGAAGCGGGCCGTGGCGTCGAGACGCATGCGCAACGAGTCGGGCATCGGGCGTGGGGGGCCGGCCAACGACACCAGCTGGCCGGCGCGGGAACGGAGTCGCACCACGAACCGCCCATCGCCCAGGACGAAGTCGAGGAACTGGGCACCGGCGCGGTCCGTCAGCTGCAGCCGGGCGCGGCTCGGCATCACGTACTTGTCCAGGTACGCGGCGAACGCCGGGTACCGTCCGCGCAGCGTGTCCGGGGTGACCGACACGTGCAACGCCAGGGTCGTCGACCCATCGGCCAGTGGCGTCGCCCGGAGCGAGTCGATGGCGAGCAGCTGTCCCATCTGCCGGGCCGTTCGCGGGAAATGCCCACGCGAGTCGGCCAGGACGGCCGCGCCAGTGCGCCCCTCGAAGGCGGTGAAGAGCGTCCCGAACGCGGCGGCCACGTGCGAGGCGCGAACCGGACCGACGCCGTGATCGACGTGCGTGATCCACTCGTAGTCATCCCCGCCGAGTCGAGTGAGCTGGAGCACGTGCCGTTCGTCGCCCACATGATCGGGGTACGCGGCCGTCGAACGGGCCGCGAACTGGTACCCGCGGTCGGTCATCGCTCCCTGCACGTACAGGGCGCGCACGGAGTCCAGCGCCACATCCGACCAGATGGCGGAGTCGTCGTAGATTCGCGACGGGATGAGTGCGAAGCGTCCCATGCGCGTGCGGGCAAGGCCGAACTTGGCGTCGCGCTGCACGTTGTAGAAGCGAAAGGCGAAGGCGGCGAAGGCGTTGTCGGCGTTTCGCTTGGCGACGTCGAGCGAGCTCCCCCACGGGGGGACGGCGGCGCGGCAGCCTCCCAGCAGGAGTGCGACCAAAACCGCGAGGGAGCTAAGGCGGGGCATCATGCGGAGTTGAGGGGTTGCCCGACGCATTGGCGTCCGGGTATTTTCTCGTACGCCTTCCGCTCGTCGGAAGGTCCAACTGCCCCTTGGTGTAACTGGCAACACGCCTGACTCTGGATCAGGAGAGTCCAGGTTCGAGCCCTGGAGGGGCAACTTGAAGGCCCGGTCGCGTCTTTGCACGCGGCCGGGCTTTTCATTTGTCCCGCGGCAGGACCCCCGGTGTCGGCAGGGAGAACGGTCGCTGGAGGTGAAGCGCGACGCGTCCAACACCCCCCGAACCTGCGTGACCAGTCGTGGGGGCGCGACGGATGTGGGCCGGAAGGCGACGTCGTGAGGGAGGATGCGGCGGTCCTTGATCCTGCACCGCGGGGAGTCGGAGACGAATCGGACGCGAATCGCCTGCTTGGATCGGTGGGTTGCGGAGGCGACGTATGCGGGGGGGGGGGCGGGGGGACTTACCGCAAGTCGGGCGCCGGGAGGGCGCGAGTCGATTGCCAAATCTCTCCGAATGGAGTACTATTCCTTTAGCGATTCGTGCGCCTCGGCGCGCGGACAAGTTCCGACAGACCAGGGGCCTGCCAATGCGAGCAGGCCCTTTTGTGTTCTGTCGAGCCGCCAACCGGCGGCACCTCGCGTGAGGGACGTTCACGCAAACGTTGTTGTCGGTTGTTGTTCGGCCTGTTCGCGGGCGCGTGCTCCGACTACAGCATAGCAGAGAAGGAGCACTACCATGCGTACGACTGGCACCGTGAAGTGGTTCAATGACGCCAAGGGCTTCGGTTTCGTGACCCCGGCGAACGGCGAGAAGGACTGCTTCGTTCATCACTCGGCCATTCAGGGCAGCGGCTTCAAGACGCTGAGCGAAGGCGAGACGGTGGAGTTCGACATCGTGCAGGGGCAGAAGGGACCGGCGGCGGAGAACGTGACGCGCAGCGGTCGCTAAGGCGATCGGCCCATGCGGTGACGCGGGATGGCGCAGGATTCCTTGCCCCATCCCCGTTCCGCGTGGGCGCGTGTGCGTTGACCAGATAGCGAGGAGTATTGAATGGCGAAGGAAGAGATGATCGAGTTTGAAGGGTCGGTGTCGGAGGTCCTGCCGAGCGCGATGTTTCGCGTCGACCTGGAAAACGGGCACCAGTTGTTGGCCACCACTGCAGGCAAGATGCGGAAGTTCCGCATCCGGATCCTCGCTGGTGACCGGGTGACCGTTGAAGTGTCTCCGTACGACCTGACGCGCGGGCGTATCACGTTCCGCCACAAGTGAGGAGTGCTGCATGACGATTCCCGATCGCGTGACCGCTCGCTGGATCTCGACGCTGTCAAACGACGAGTTGCAGGAAGCCGAGCGTGAATTGCACGGGACGTTCTCCAAGGCGGAGTTGAGCGAGAAGGAGCGTCGAGGTGGTGCGTACAGTCTGCTGCGCGGCCCCGATTCCCTGACGCAGGCCTGGCTCAAGTGGAGCATGGTGTGCAACGCCACGCGCGATCGCGGCTTGCGCACGTCGTACCGCGGGTAAGACGCTGACAGCGCGGTCGGGGATCCTCCGATCGCGCGCCGCGACGGGACGCCGATACGCGTCCGAACCAGGCGCTTCATCGCCGGTTCACCCCCCGTGATCATGTTGTGTGCAGGTCATGGAGGGACTCATGTCACTGCACACCCGCACGCCCCGCCCCCGGAGCCTCACTACCGGGTGGCTCCCGGATGACATGGACCGCGTCGTGCTGCTTGCGCGCGGTGTGGTGGTCGCCGAAGGCGATCGTTGCGTGCAATGCGGGATTTGCTCCCACAACTGCCCCAATGGGATTGATGTCCGCGCGGTGGCGCGCGCCGGCGGCGCGATCACCGATCGGCGCTGCATGCTGTGCGGCAGTTGCGTCGCGCGTTGTCCCCGCGGGACGTTGCGCTTCGAACTGTTGGAGGACGCCCCGTGAGCCGCCACCATGTGATCGTCGGCTCCGGGATTGCCGCCCTCAGTGCCGCCGAGTCGATCCGTCACGCTGATGCGCAGGCGCGTATCACGATGGTCAGCCCCGAGCCGCTCCCGTTCTACTCGCGGCCCGGGCTGGCCTACCTCCTGACGGACGAGGTGCCGGAGTCGCGCCTCGCGATCCGCACGCCAGCGGAGGTGCGGGCGTTGCAGCTGATTCATCGCCCGCGCACCGCGACGGTGCTCCTCTCCGATCGCCACTGCGTGATCCTCGACGATGGCGAGCGGCTCGAATACGACCGGCTGCTCATCGCCACGGGGGCGTCGTCGATTCGCCCGACCTTTCCCGGGGGAGACCTCGATGGCGTCGTGCAGCTCGATGCGCTGTCGGAGGCGCGGTCGCTGGTCGCGCGCTGCCGTGACGCGAGGGCGGCGATCGTGGTGGGGGGCGGGAGCACCGCGCTCGAACTGGTGGAAGGACTGCACGCGCGCGGCGTGGCGACGCACTACCTGCTGCGAGGCGAACGCTACTGGTCCAAGGTGTTCGACCGCGTGGAGTCGGCCATCGTGGAGTCGCGCCTGCTCGCGGATGGCATTCAGCTGCATCGCGGCTGCGGCGTGGAGGCGGCGGTGGGTGAGGACGGACGACTGACCGCGATCCTGACGACCACCGGGCGACGCATCGAGTGCGACATCCTGGCGGTGGCGACCGGCGTGCGCCCGCGGCTCGAGCTGGCGACGTCGGGAGGCGTGGAGACCGCGCGTGGCGTGCTGGTGAACGAGTTCCTGGAATCGAGTGCCCCCGACGTGTTCGCTGCGGGAGACGTGGCGCAGGTCCATGACCCGGTCACTCGTCAGGCGCACCTCGACACGCTGTGGGCAAGCGCGCGCCGGCAAGGGAGCGTGGCGGGGATGAACATGGCGGGGATGCACGTCGCCTACCGTACGCGACCGCCGATGAACGTGACCCGTGTCGGAGGGATCACGGCCACGATCATCGGCGCGGTGGGGGGCGCCGACGATCCCGACCTGCTGACGCTCACGCGGGGACAAAGCGAGCGATGGGCCGCCGATCCGGAGTCGTGGAGCGTGGGTGGGGCGCGGCGCGGCGACCGCCTGCGCGTGGTGGTGAGCGGTCGGGCGATCGTGGGGGCGCTCGTGATGGGTGACCAGGAGCTGTCGCGTCCCCTGGCGCACCTCATCGGTGAGGAGGTGGACATCTCGGCACTGCGGCCGGCGCTGGAACAGTCGCCGGAGGATGCGATGGACCTGCTGCTCGACTTCTGTCACGCCCATGTCAGCGACCGCGCCGCGCGCCACTGGTGAGCTGGTGGGAGGAGGCGTCGCCGCGGTGCTGTCGACCGTGGCCTACGTCGCCTGGCGTGGCGGGAGTGCGCGTTGGGCGAGCGCGCTCCCGGGCCATGCATTGGGGATCATCGGGATGGCATTGATGGTGTGGGCCGGGTTCGCGTATACGTGGCGCAAGCGGCGGGTTGCGCCTGGCGACTCGTCGATGGGCGGTGCGATGCAGGGCCACATCATCGCCGGCCTGGTGGGGCCGTACCTCGTCATCCTGCACTCCGGCTTTGCCTTTCACGGCGTGGCCGGGGTCCTCACGCTGCTCATGGTCCTCGTCGTGGCGAGCGGCGTCATGGGGCGCGCCGTGTTCACGGCGGTGCCGCGGCAGATCGGGCTGGCCGACCCGGTGCGTGCGGCGCTGCTCGAGGCGGAGGAGGCGCGGCTCGAGGCGGCGATGGCCGACCTGTCGCGCGCGCAGGCGCGCGCGGGGGCGGGCGCGGGGGCGGGCGAGGAGGGTGGTGCCGCGATGCCGGCGTCCCCCGACGCGCAGCGCGATGCGTTACGCGCGGAACTGGTCTCCGTGCGGCACGAACAGGAGCACCTGCGCGGGGAGTGGCGGGTGCGCGGTGCATCGGCGCGCTGGCGCCGGGTGCTCAGCGTCTGGTGGTTCCTGCACGTCCCTGTGAGCATGGCGCTGTGGGTGCTGGCGCTCGCGCACGCCGGTGGGGCGCTGTACTACGCCACGCTCTCTCGTTAGGCGATCTCCATGACCCACCTGGACGGGACCCCGCTCTCTCGGCTTGGCGTGGCGCTGGCACTGGTGGCCGTCGTCGGCGTCGTGACAGCGGCGACGGTGACGGGGGGAGGGATCTTCTCCCCGGGTGCCCTGCATGCCGGAGACAGCACGCCGTCGATGCTGCAGGGGGTGACGTCGCACGCGGGACTCTCTCGGCAGTGCGGCGCCTGCCACGCCGCCCCGTGGTCGGGGACGCGCATGGACGCGCAGTGCCTCGACTGTCACCGCGACGTACGACGCGCGCTGTCCGACACGTCGACGCTCCACGGGCACCTGGCCGACGCCTCGGCCTGCATCTCCTGTCACACGGAGCATCGGGGGGCGACCGCCGGGCTGACGAGAGTGGAGGGGTTCGGCAGCGCGCATGGAGAGTTCGGCTTCTCGCTGGCCGCGCATCGCACGACGTCGGGCGGGACGCCGTTCGGCTGCAGCGATTGCCACGGGTCGGAGTCGTTCACGTTCGAGACGACGCGCTGCGAGTCGTGCCATCGCGACTATCAGGAGGCCTTCATTGCCCGCCATGTGCGGGAGTGGGGGAGCGACTGCCAGTCGTGTCACGATGGGGCTGACCGATTCACCGGTGGCGCCTTCGCGCACGACACCACCGGCTTCGTGCTCGATGGCGGTCACGTCTCGACCGCGTGCGTGTCGTGCCATACCGAGACGCGCACGCTAGAGGGCTTCCGCGGAGGGCCGACGACGTGCGTGGGCTGCCACCGTGCCGACGACGATCACCGGGGCGAGTTCGGGGACGACTGCGCCGCCTGTCACACCACTGCATCGTGGGAAGGGGCGACGATGGAGCACAACGACTTCCCGCTCGACCACGGCGAGGAAGGGCGCATCGCCTGCAAGACGTGCCACGAGAACCCGAAGGACTACAAGGCGTACACCTGCTACAACTGCCACGAGCACTCGCCGGCCCGCGTGCAGGCCCAGCACCGCGGCGAGGTCTCGACGCGCAATCTCGACGACTGCGTACGGTGCCATCGCGGCGGCGACGAGGAGGGGGGCGAGGGGCACGAGAGGGGGCGACGTCGCGGCGATCGCGACGAGCATTGACGCCCGCTTCGATCTCGGCGCCCTGACGGCGTAGCCGAGTGCCCGTCGCGCGGGAGTAGGCAACGTGCGCGCGGCGATGCATCGTTCGCGTTGCGCCGATGGTGAAGCCGACCACCACGTCGCCGGTCCCGGCGCGGACCGACGACCCGATCGTGGAACGATGAAGCCTTGCGACTGCGACGCGCGGCATGAGCCGCGACGCGTCGTGCTGACGGGTGGGCCTGGGGCGGGGAAGACGGCGGTGCTGGAGTTGATTCGCCTGTTCTTCTGCGTCCACGTGAAGACGCTGCGAGAATCGGCGGGGATCGTCTTTGGCGGTGGCTTTCCGCGGAACCAGCACTGGGAGCTTCGCCAGGCGGCGCAGCAGGCCATTTACCACGTGCAACGTTCGCTGGAGTTGACCGGCGATGTGGACCACGCGGCGGTCGTCTTGTGCGACCGCGGGACGATCGATGGTGCCGCCTACTGGCAGGGGCCGGGGACGCTCTGGAGCGCGGTCGGGACGACGCTGGACGCGGAGATCGCGCGCTACCACGCGGTGATCCACCTGCGCACGCCCACGTCGCCCGATGCGTACGGCCATGAGAACCCGCTGCGCATCGAGTCGCTCGACGAGGCGGCGGCGATCGACGCGCGCATCGCCGAGTCATGGTCGACGCACCCGCGGCGGTTCTTCGTGGATGCCACGCCTGACTTCCTGACCAAGGCGGCGCAGGCGTTGGGCATCCTGCGCGACCTGGTGCCGCCGTGCTGCCGGCATCACGTGAAGCCGTTCCTGTGGGCCACATGGCCCGGCGACAGCGATCCGCACGGTCCCTAACGGAGAAAGGAAATGTTGGGCACCACCATCTGGCGCGTCGTCGTCGTGTTGGCGGGAGTGGTGCTGTCGCCGCGTGTGGCGGCGGCGCAGCCCGTCGTCCTCCCGACGTTGCACCACGTGGGGCTCAACTCGGTCGATCCGGAGCGGGCGATCGCCTGGTACTTGCGCCTGTGGCCGACGGCCACGCGAACCGAGGTGGCGGGACAGCCTGGGGTGCAGGCCGAGATGCTCCTGCTCTTCCAGCGGGTGGGGGCGCCGCCGGCGGGCGCGTGGCGCGACGACCTCCGTCGTCCCGAGGCGCAGTCACCGTTCTGGCACATCGGGGCGTTCACCAACACGTCGACCCTTCCCGCGCGACTGGAGGGGACCGGGGTCTCGCCGCTCCCGCTCTGGACATCGCCCACCGACACGATCGGCGTGTGGCGCTCGGGGCTTGCGCCGTACGCCGGGACGCGCACCGCGATGCAGCTGGCGGCAGCGCCGCCCGCCGCCCCGGCGGAACCGCCGCGCGAGGGGGGCTTCGCCTACGTTGTTGCGCCTGACGGAGCCCTGTTCGAGTTCACGGGCGGAGCCGGGACGCGCGACGCGTTCGCGCACCTCCACTTCTTCCATGAGCAGCCGCTGTGCGCGGCCAACTGGTACGTGATGCACCTGGGGATGGGCTTGCCGCCGGTGCGTGACAGCGCGGGAGGCGAGCAGCCGCGCCCCCTGTATTCCCCGTGCGAGGTCTCACACGGGGAGGCGGGGTGGCCGTCGCTCGAACGGGTGGGGACGATTCGCCAGCCCTCGGGTGGGGTGCGCTACGCGAACGGGAGCATGGCCTGGTATCCGCGCCAATGCCTCGGCGATCGCTGTGGCGCTCCGCAGCCCCTGATACCCTCGCGCGGGCAGGTGCTCGACCATGTCGCCTTCGGCGTTCGCGACCTGCAGGCGATGCACGACCGATTGCGCCGCGCGGGGGTGCGGATCATCGAGCCGATCCATCCGTTCGGGGACACGCGGGCGTTCATGATCGAGGACCCTGACGGCCTCGCCATCGAACTGGTGGAACTCCCCTAGCCCCCGCGCGTTGGACGAGCAGGCGCGCGGTGGAGACGGCATCCGGTTCCGGTTGACGCTCGCTGTTCCGCTCGCCAGTTTAGCCCGAGCTGATGCGCAGCTTTTGCACCCTGGTCGGCCACGCCGAGGAATCGCGTGGCCCGAGGTCCTGACCAGGCTGTCACGCGCTCCGACCCCCCCTTCCGTAGCCAGCGACGCGTGGCACTCCCCCTGTTCGTCCGACGTCTCGGTGTGGGGCACCTGCTGGTGACGGCGGCGTGTGCCTCAGCGGGGGGTGGGGGGCGAATCGCTCCGGCGACGACCCCCGACTCCCTGACGGCGTCGGTGATCGGGGCCGAACGCGGCATGGCGGCGGGGAGTGGTCGCACACTGGCCGTCCCCCCGTTTCGGCAGGGGGACGCGGACTCGACGCTCGCGCCGCTGGCGTACGCGATCGCCGACTTCCTGGCCACGGACCTCTCGCGCAGCGCCAGGCTCCGGCTGGTCGAGCGCGCACGTCTCGGCGAACTCCTGCGCGAACTCGATCTCGCCAGCGCCGGCCGAGTGGATTCGGCGACGGCGCCGCGCGTCGGACGGCTCGTGCAGGCGCAGCAGCTCGTCCTGGGGGCGCTCGACCCGATGGGAGACGGTCAACTCCGCCTGTCGGTGCGTATTGCCGACGTGCAGAGCGGGCGGGTGGAGCAGGCGCTGGACGCCCGTGCGCCGCTGGCCGACATCCTCGCGGCGGAGAAGGCGATCGCCTTTCGGCTGTTTGACGCGCTAGGGGTGACGCTGACGCCTGCGGAGCGTGCGCAGGTCGAGAAGCGCCCCTCGGCGAGCGTGGAGGCGGTGTCGGCGTACGGGCGCGGGGTACAGGCGGAGCTGTCGGGCGATGCGCCGCGGGCGAGCACGGAGTTCCAGCGCGCCCTGCGCCTCGATCCGACGTTCCGGATGGCGGGTGAGCGTGCGGCCGACGTGCAGCGGCGCGCGACGACCGCGTCGGCGACGCTCATTCCCGGCATTCGCGGGTTGGACGCGCCGGTGGCAGGGGTGGTCGACCGGCTGAACCGCCCGCTGGACCTCATCACGCTTCAGTCGCGCCCGATTCCGGGGCCGGGCGACCCGTCGTTCCCGACGACGATGGTGACCGTGGTCATCGTCGTGCGCCGGCCGTGAGCATGTGTCGGCGGTCGGGGCACGAGGGGCGAGTCACGCCGATCGTCGCGGCGACGGTGTGCCTGTTTTCGCTCGTTGGGGTGAGCGAGGCGTCGCTGGCGCAGGAGAAGCTGTTGGGGACGCACGCCATCGGTGGCGGCGCCTACTTCGAATCGGTGGTTTTCGGTGGCGACGGCGTGCGGCAGGTTGCCTTTGCCGGGATGGATACGGTGCGGGTGCGACGGGCCACGCAGTTGCTGCTCCCCGTGACCGTGGCCACCCCGCTTGGCGGCGGGTGGCGACTGGACGTCACGGCGTTTCACGCGCGTGGGACGGTGACATACGCAGAGGGCGATCGCGGGGGAGCGGAGCGCACGGGAACGCTGAGCGGGGTGAGCGACGTGCGGCTTCGCGCGTCGGGACACGTCCTGCGCGAATCGATCACGCTGACCGTGGGGGCCAACCTCCCCACCGGCACCTCGTCGCTCTCGTCGACGGAGCTGTCGACGCTGCGTGTGTTGGCGGCCCCCGGGCTGGCGATGGGGAGCTCCCCGGTCGGGGCGGGATTCAGCGGGACGTTCGGGGCGGTGTATGGGCGGGAGGCCGGTCCGTGGTCGCTGGCCATGGGGGCGTCGTACGAGTACCGCGGGCGGTACCAGCCGGTGGCCGCGCTCATTGCGGGGGCGCCGTCGGCGGATTTCCGTCCTGGTGCGGTCGTGCGAACGTCGATTGGTGCTGATCGCTTGGTCGGGGCGCATCGCCTGCGACTCGTGGCCGCGGCGGACGTCTTCTCGGACGACAAGCTCCGAGGGTCGGCGCAAGAGGCGGAAAGCGGGGAAGTCCTGCCCACGCTCGCGACGGTGCGACTGGGGCCGGTCTTTTCCGGCGACGCCCAACTCCACCTTGCGGCACGTCGGTTTCGCGACCTGATTCTGTACTCCTCGTACTTGTGGCGTGCCGCGTATGCGCGGGATGGGCGCACGGCGGCTGGCTCGAGCGGGCAGTACCTGGCGGGCGGCGTGCGAGCAGCGCTGCCCTTGACGATGACGAGTGACGTGATCATGGCAGGAGAGGGGCGGTGGCATTCGGGACTTGGGGTGGATGAGGGGATGCCGACGGCGGGCGTGCGAAGCGCGAGCCTGACGCTGGGCATCGACGGCCGGCGCGGTCTCCTGTCGTTGCAGCCGTACGTTCGGGCACAGGCCGGACAACTGCACCAGCGCGGGAGCGGCGACGACGTCCGTCCGTCGTTCGTGGGCCTCGCGGGTGGTCTCGTCCTCGTCTCGCGCTTCTGATGCGACTCTTCTCCATGATCTCTCCTATCGGGTCCCACACGCGGGTGGCGCGCTGGTGCCGTGTCGCGCGCCGGACGGTGCCTGTGATCGCCCTGGCCGGATGCAGCGGCATCGCCGACTGGGTCACCCCGGGTGATCGTGCCGAGACGCTGCCGGCGCAGGTGGCGCTCAAAGCGGCGGTGCACGCGTCGACGAGCGCCGCCGACATCGTCGCCCTAGAGGTCGTGAGCCAGTACGTGCGGCGTGACGGTTCGCGCCAGCGCATGGGGGCGTCTTCCATCCCGCTCTCGACGCGGGCGACGCAGGCCGTGCCGATCCCGATCGATCTCGGTGGCTGCCTCGCCGACAGCGAACGTGATGCTGCCACGCCCACGGAGCGCGTCTGCCCGGTCGTGCTGACGCTCTCGCTCGTGGTCAACGGCGGGGTGCTCGACCGGCAGGTGATCGGGCCGCTGCGCCTTGCGCCTGGCGGAACGACCAACGTCGCACAGCCGGTGTCGCTGTTCGAGATCAGCCGGATCCAACTCGAGGTCGGTCCCGGCGCCACGCGCCTTGCCGGCGATACGGTGGTGGTGGCGTTGGGCGGGACCGTCCCCTTCCGGGCGAAGGTGCTCGACCGGGACGGAGGCGAGGTCACCGACCGCGCGGTTGAGTGGAGCAGCGCGACCCCAACCATCGCCAGCATCGCGTCCAACACTGGAACGGTGACCGCGATCGCGTTGGGGACGAGCCAGATCACGGCGAACATCGGGACGCACTCGCAATCGCTGTCGCTGCGCGTGGTGCGCCCGCCGGCGGCGTTGTCTGTTACGGCGGGTGATGGCAGCGGGAGTGGGCGCGTGCGCTCCACCCCTGCGGGGATCGATTGCCGCATCGACGGGACCACGACGACGGGCGCGTGCCGCAGCGACTTCGCCGGCGATGCGCGGGTCGTGCTGACCGCGACCGCCGATGCCGGGAGCACCCCGCCGACGTGGGGCGACGATTGTGCGGGAGGCGCCGTGGGGAGCGACACCGTGACGTGCCAACTCACCATGGACAAACCGAGGACGGCGCGCCTGAGCTATACCGCGCTGCGCCGCGTCACCGTGCGGGGCCAGGATGGTGATGGGCGCGGGCGCGTCAGCGGATCGTTTGGGGTCGACTGTCTGGTGGACGGGACGGCGGCGACGGGGACATGCGCGGTCGACGTGCCCGATGGGGCGACCGTCGCGCTCACGGCCGTCGCCGAGGAGATCGACGCCCCGCAGAGCTTCGAGGGGTGGGGAGGCGAGTGCGCCGCGACGACGGGAGCGGCGTGTACGCTGATCGTTCGCGGCAATGCGCGCGACGTCGGTGTGCGCTTTCGCGCGGCTCGTCGCTTGAGCGTTGCCGTCGGCGGGACCGGCGCTGGCGAGGTGGTGGCGACGGACGGGCGGTCGTGCGTTCGTGCCAACGGCCGCTCGTTGGGGAGCTGCGACCGCGATCTGAAGCATGGCACCGTGGTGTCGCTGACCGCTGTGCCCAACGAGGGCTCGGTCTTCGCTGGCTGGAGCGGGGCGTGCACGGCGGAGACGTCGGTGCGCTGTGCGGTGACGATGTCGCAGGCGCGGACGGTGCAGGCGACCTTCACGGCGATGCGTCGTGTGTCGGTGCGCGCTGCAGCTGGCGACGGCCGCGGGCGCGTGACGGGGCCGGGTGGGCTCGATTGTCTCGTGGTGAATGCGGTCACGAGCGGCGTCTGTGCGGTCGACGTGACGGACAGCGCGCGCTACGCGTTGGTGGCGACGCCTGACGCGGCGGCGGCCACGACGCAGTTTTTTGCGGGTTGGGGCGGCGACTGCGTGTCGGCGTCGACGCCGTCGTGTACGCTCACCATCGACGGCGCCTCGCGCGACGTGGTGGTGCGCTTCGTCGACCAGCCGCGCGTGCGGGTGGAACTCGGGGGGAACGGTGCGGGGCGCGTGAGCGCCACGAGCGCCGGCATCGCCTGCCTGCGTGCGAGCGGGGCGACCACCGGCGTGTGCGATCGCCCTGCGGCGTTCGGTGCACTCGTCACGCTGACGGCGACCGCCGGTCCCACCTCGACGTTCGTCGGGTGGAGCGGTGCATGTGAGTCGACGGCGGGGACCACGTGCACGACGACCGCCACGCGAGCGCAGACGGTCTCGGCCACCTTCTCGTTGCGCCGCGAGCCGCTGAAGCTCACGATCTCCGGGGCGAGTGCTGGCACGATCGAGGTCAACGGCGTGCCGGCGTGCTCGTTGCGCGCGGGGCAATCGTCCGTGACGTGCACTGTGTCGTTCGACGTGGGGACGACCGTGCAGCTGCGCGCCGTCGCCGCACAGGGAGGACGATTCGCGGGATTTGCCGGTGATTGCAACGGTGCCGCTCCCTGCATGACCGTCATGTCCGACGCGCGGCAGGTGTCGGCGCGCTTCGATGTGGCGGTCCAGTCGATTCCAGTGGCCGTGAACGTCACCTTGTCTGGCAAGCAGTCTGGGAGCGTGCGCTCCTCGAGCGCGGGGATCGACTGCGTGCGAAGTGGTGGGGTGACCTCTGGCACCTGCTCGGCCAACTTCGTGGTGGGGGCGACGGTCACCTTCACGGCGACGCTGGGTCCCCAGTCGCGCATCGAAGCGTGGACCGGCGCGTGCGCGCAGGCCGTGGGCACGAGCTGCACGCTGACGCTGAGCAAGGACGTCACACTGGGCGTGGCGTTCTCGAAGATCCCCTAGCGTCGGCGGCGGGAGTCGTCCTCGTCGCTCGGTGCGACCGGTGCGCGCACGCCGCCGGTGAACGCGAAAGAGAACGGCGCACGCGGGTTGCGTGCGCCGTTCGTCGTGCGTGCCTCGGACGCCTGGAATGGTGCCGGTGTCAGCGTCCGCGTTCGACCGACGCGAGTCTCACGCGTGCGTGCTCGAAGTCCGGGTTGAGGGCGATGGCGCTGCGATAGAGCGTCTTGGCCTGTTCGTAGTCCTTCCCGTCTTCCGCTTCGAGTGCGCGGCTCATCGCCAGGAGCGCCTTGAACTGGTTGGGGTTCTTGGCGGCGGGGGCGTTGGTGCTCGCCGTGCGCACGGCGGGGAGCTTGAGCCCTGCATTGAGCTTCGTCCCCAGCTCCATCACCAGTTCCAGGAGCTTCTCGGACTTGCCGCTCACCGTCTGTACGTAGTCGATGGTCGACGTTTCGGTGTTCACGGCGCGGACGTCGATGCGCATGTTCTGCTTGGGATCGACGACGAAGCTTCCCATGAGCATGTGGCGTGCACCGAGGATCTTCCCGAGCTTCACCGCGGTCTCCTTGTCCACCCGTTCGCTCCCCTGCAGATTCTGCTCCTCCAGAAGGGTCTGCAGTCGGTCGCGTTCGACCACGCGGACGGCGCCGTTCTGGGCCAGCTCGGTGATGAGCATCTCGGCCATCCCCTTGCTGAGCGGGGCGTACGACGCGTGATCGACCATCGCGCCGTTGGTCATGTACAGGACGGCGAGGGTGGGACGACTGTCGGATGCCTGTGCCGAGACGGGGGCCGGAAGCAACGCGGTGAGACTTGTGGCGAGCATCGCGGCGCACGAGAGACTAACGGTTCTGCGCCTGCGTAAAGGCAATGCGAGCATGCGGCTCTCTTTGCGAAAGTGATCACCTGACAACACGCTCCTAACGTCGCCGCTCGTCATCAGCCTCGTCAATAGCGCATTCGTTCCGACGTCATGGCCAAGACCTGTCCCGTGTGCGGCGGCAGTTACGCCGATAGCAACGCCTTCTGTCCCACGGATGGGACGACGCTCCTGTCCGATAGCGCCTCCGGTGACCTAGTCGGGAGCGTGATCGCCAATCGTTACCTCGTGAGCGCCCTGCTGGGCGAGGGGGGGATGGGGCGCGTGTACCTGGCGCGCCACGTGCGGCTCCCGCAGCAGGCGGCGATCAAGGTCATGCACGCGGGGATGGCGAAAGACCAGGACGCCGTGGCGCGCTTCAATCGCGAGGCGGCGAATGCGGCGCGCATCGAGCACGAGCGCGTCGCGCGCGTCTTCGACTTCGGTGAGACGGCCGAAGGAATGGTCTATCTGGCGATGGAGTACGTCCCGGGGCGTACCCTGCGCTCGTTGCTCGAGGACGAGAAGCGGCTCTCGCCGACGCGGGCGGCGGGGATCGCCTACCAGGTGGCCGAGGGGCTGGATGCGGCGCATCGCATCGGGATCGTGCATCGCGACCTCAAGCCCGACAACATCCTGATCGTCACGGACGACCAGGGAGTGGACCGGTGCAAGGTGGTGGACTTCGGGATCGCCAAGGCGGCCGACACCACGGGGACGCAGCTGACGCGCACGGGGATGATCGTCGGGACTCCCGAGTTCATGAGTCCCGAGCAGGTGGTGGGAGAGCCGCTGGATGCGCGCAGCGACGTGTACGCGCTGGCGCTCGTGGCGTTCCAGATGCTGGCGGGGGTGTTGCCGTTTACCGGGGCGACGCCGGAGCGCGCGTTGATGTCGCGTCTGATGGAAGATCCGCAGACGCTGGCCGCCGCCGCTCCCGACGTGAACTGGCCCGAGGCGGTACAGGCGGTGCTGACACGGGCGCTGGATCGCGAGGTGGCGACTCGCACGGCGTCGGCGCTCGACTTCGCGGATGCGTTGGTGGCTGCCGTCGAGGGGTGGCTGGGAGCGCCGGTGCTCCGCGGGCGCACGCCGATGAGCACGGCGGCGGTGTCGGCGACGCCACCGACGGGTGCGGTCGCGATCGCGGAGCCGCCGCGCCCGCCGGTCGGGGCGGGGACGGGCGCATCGATCACGGCGGCGGCCAACGCGGCGACCACGGCGGCGCCCGCCGTCGAGCGCGCTGCCAGCGTCCCGGCAGCTGCAGCGTCGCGTCCGTCCCGGCTGCCGCTGCTCATTGGAGGGGTCGCGCTGGTGGCGGCCGCTGCGTGGGCGGCGTTCGGCCGGGGCGATGGCGCATCGCCGGCGCAGCCGGCCGCGTCGCCGACCGCGTCGCCAGAGGGTGTGGCGCCGCCGGTTCCTGCGCCGCCCGCCGCGGCACGGGAGGCGAGTGCCGCACCGGCGCGCGACGATGCCGCCGCGAAGGGTGGGGGGCCGGCCGCTCCCACGACGCCTAACGACATCGCCAGTGGTAGGCCGCGCGCCGACAGTGTCGTGCCTCCCACGGCTGCGCCTCCGGTGCTCGCGGGCAAGGGGGTGCCCATCGGCGGTGCGGCTGCGCCGGCGAGCGCCGCCGCCGCCGTCGCGGCGCGTCGCGGGGTCGATAGCGTTCGGCGGGTGCTGGAGGACGACAACTCGGGCGAGGGCGAGGCGAAGGCCGCCATTCCGCATCTGCAGCGCTTGCTGCGCGACTTGGGGAGCGCCTCGGACAGCACGTGGGCGTACCTCGCCCTGGTGAGCGCCTATGGGCTCTCCGGCGATCCGCATCGCGCGTGTGCGCCGCTGCGCAGCGCGCGCCGCCTGGCCACGACCGATGCGCAACTCCGGGCGGTCACCAACTTCTTCAATAGCGAGGCGCTGGCCTGCGTCCCGTGAGGTCGACGTGACGGGCGTGCGCGATCGTTAGGGAGCCCGCGCAGCGCGCGCGATCGTTAGGGCGCTCGGGTTCCGCGCACGCGCGTCATCACCGCCTGCTGGCGCCCCTCCACCCGGAACGTCCGGATCTCCGCCCCTTCCTCGGCGTTGGCCCCGGCGCCGCGATGCACCGAGGTGGGGGTCGTGCTCCACCAGGTGACGTCATGCGTCAGCGTGTCACCGCGCAGCGTGTACCGGCTCTCCAGCATGCGCTCCCCGACCTGGAAGACGCTGATGAGCGACCCGGCGATGAGGGTCTCGTCGAGCAGGATGGCGTTGCGTTCGTCGGTGGCATACCGGCCGCGCGCGGCGTCGCGCACGATCAGTCGGTAGTCGCGCAGTCCGCGGACCGTGTCGGCGTTGAAGACCGTGCGCCATGTGAGCGCGCTCCCGGTGTCCTCGCGGGCGATGCGGAGGGTGAGCGGGATGCGATTGCGCACGCTGTCGGGGGCGCTGACGGTCGTGAGCGTTCCTGACCAGTCGCCGAGCCAGTCGTCGGGGAAGCGCGGTGCCTGCGCCGCCGCAGGGCGTGCGATCGCCGCGGCGAGTGCCAGGGCGCAGAACAGCAGGCGCGCGGGGACGCCGCTCTGCGCTCGCGTGCGCGCGCGAGCGCCGATCATCGCGAGCGAGCGCGAGCGTCTATCATCGAAAGCGAGCGCGAGGGGGCGACACGACCGATCCGCACGTGAGGACGCTCCGGATGTTGGGGGACTGGCCTGATCGGACAAGCTACGGGGAGCGCACGACGGCGCCAACGTCCCTCGTGTGACGTTGCCGGCGGAGGCGGCGGGCGATGCCTCGCGACCGCGGCGATGGGTGAGGGAGTGCACGCACGTTGCGTCTCGTGCCAGATTGTGTCCTCGGGTGTACGCTTCCAGCGCCACCCGCGCCGTCGGCACGATGTCCCACCGCGCTCGCGGCACCCTGCACCCGCACGCGCGCTGCACCATGTCCC